>CAZDCO010000016.1:0-28462 GCA_964504025.1 uncultured Clostridia bacterium | reverse complement strand
CATAAAGTACTCCGTTCTATGTAACTTGTAAAAAAGATTTTTACAGGACGAAACCCCCTCTCGTTAAAGAAGGGCGTTCGCTTTGATTGCGTTTATTGTTTACGCGATTCGGTTGCGGTTTCTTCCGTTTCCTCTTCCCTTTCGGCGGGAACGGGTGCATCGGTAAAAACGACGTCGCGCACGTGTACGTTGACTTCCGCTACACGGTAGTGCGTCATATTCTCTACGCTTTGCTTAACCGATTGTTGAATACGGTAAGCAAGTTCGGGAACGTTATAGCCGTATTTCACGACGACAGACACGTCGGCGTAAATGCCGTCCTTTTCCAAAAAGAGCGAAATGCCGTTCTTCTTGCCGTCCAAGGGCAACGCTCCGTCCACTTCGGCAATGGCAAGCGCAACGATATTGTATACGATCCCTGCGTTGTAGACGATTTTACCGCTTTGCGTATCTTTCGTGTTTAATTTGATATTGAACATAAAATAGTTCTCCTCGATTTTATCTCAAGTATATTATAACACATCTTTTTCAAATTTTCTACTGTTTTAGCAATATTTTCTCGTCTTTTTTTCAGCTTTCCGCATAAACGGGCATAATGATGATATTTCCTGCAACGATACCCGTTTCGTTTTTCATCATATTATAGATGGAAAGCGCGGTATCGTAATTTAATTCCGCCGAATTGATAAAGACGTTGACGTTATCCGAGTCTACGGAAACGGATACGACGGCGTCCGAAAAACCGAGCGATTTGACCAAGTTTTCCAAGACGAGTTCTTGTTCCATAGCCGAAACAATCTCCATTTTCATTTCCGTTGCCGCTTCGTATTTTTCGTCCCCCTCTTCGTAGAGCGCGATTACGCTATCGAGTTGCAACAACTCTTCGTTTCTCGTCGTCGTGCGTTCCGCGCGATAGGTCGTGAAATAGTTTGCGGCGGTAACGCCCTCGTCCGAAGCCGCGCCCGTCGTCGTGGTAGCGAGCACGAAATTAAACACGGCGGTAACCGCCAACAACAGTACCAACGAACTCATAACGATAATTTTCTTTTTGCTTGACATATATAAATTCTCCTTTAATTATTCCTTTTTCAAATAGATTTTAACGTTCTTTTCCTGCGTACCCACGGCGGCGGCAACCGCTTCGCGCACGGATATCGCCACCTGAAAATCTTTCGCGCCGTCGCATACGACGACTACGCTTTCCACGCCCTCTTCCGTTTCGCAAACGGTAACGGTAACGTCGCCCACCCCCTCCATTTCACGGAGCATTTGCACGATTCTCTTTTCCGTATCGGTATATACGCCGACGTCGAGCGTCGCCCCGTCCTCCCCGACGGAAAACAGCCGCCACGCCGCCAACAATACCACGAAGGCAAGTGCAGCAATCAAGAGCGCGTCCTTTGCTTTTCCGCTGAGTTTTCCTCGCTTTTCGCCTGTTCGTTTATTCAAGTAGCACCTCGCTGCAATAATATTTCGTTACGTACGCCGCAACGGACATTCGTTCCTCCTCGTTCCAGCTTTCGCCGTGCAATTTGATTTGTCGGATATAAACGGCTTCGTCGTCGTATACGGAAGAAACGCCTTCGCTTTTCCATTCCCAAACGAACTCGGTCGATACGCTGCAATCGAATTTTTCCTGCAATTCCCTCTCCAACGCTCGTTCGGCTAACTCTATTCTCCGTTCACAGTAATACTGTATGAACGTTTCGTCCGTCCGTATACCTGATTCGTTAAAAAAGTTTTCGCCGTTCGTTTCGTCGCGCGCCTTATATCCTTGCAACAGTTTTGGAATCGGCGCGACGATCGCCACCAAACAGGCAAGCCGCGCAATCTTTCCGATCGTTTCCGACGTTTTGCCGTTCGGCAGGATCGCCGTAAGCAACGCGCACAGCAAAATCGTTCCGACAACGCTCAATAAATATCCGTTCAAAACAACGCCTCCGATACCGACACGAGTAACACGACGGTTAAAAAATATAAAAACGCCGTCAACAGCAGCCCTGCCGTACAATATTGTAAATTATCCGCCGTTTCCCCCAACAGATCGGAGATACGACTGCCGCCGAACGGTTGCGTAATCGCCGCCGTAAAACGGAGCAATACCGTCGTAGCCAAAAGCAAAACCAACGGTTCGATCACGACGAGTAGAAGCAGGACGATACTCATGCTTCCCAAGGCGTTTTTCAGCAATACGCTACCTGCAACCGCCAAATCGAAGCCGCCAGACAAAAAACCGCCGATAATTGGAATTCCGTTACCGATCGCGTATTTCGTCGCGCGCCGCGCCACGCCGTCGTACGTTGCCGCCGTAATGCCCTGCAAGGTAAAAAATAAGCCGAACACGGACGCGCAAACGCCTACGATCCATTTGTTGATACTCTTAAAAAACGAAGTAAATTTGTTGATTTTCAATTCGTTCGACAGGTTACCTGCCATAGAAAAGGCGATAACGGTTACGCATAACGGCAGCACCACGCTCCGCATCAAAGAAACGATTGTCGTAGAGAAAAAGGCGACGGCAGGACGACAAACGGCGGCGGTCGTCGTGCCGCCCGTTGCCGCCATGAGAGTTAGCAACAACGGAAAGACGAGTTGCATTTGCGTTTGCATCTCTCCTATGCTTGCGATCGTCGTTTGAAAACACTCTATCAATACGGCTACGAGCGGAATTAACGAGGCGGCGTACGCAACGAGCAACGTCATTTCCGAAGCGGTGCGGACGGTCGATCCGCCCTGAACGGCGTGCATTGCGCCCGATAACAGCGCGATCGCCGCGATACAGGCAAACGCAGGCAAAATATCCCCTACGTTTTTGAATACGATCGCCGCCATTTGCTCGCCGAATTTTTCATAATCGAATTGCGCGCCGCGGACGTAGGACAATAATCGATCTTTGACGCTTTCGTCGGAGATAGACGACAAAGACGATAAATAAGCTTGCAACGCTTCCAAATCGAGCTTATCCAACAAATCGTTTACACTCTCGTTCAGTTGCGATTCCGCGGATACGGCGGCGGTTGCTTCTTCCGCCGCGGCTACGCGGCGTACGGTAGACGATAGAACGGAACACATGATAAACAAGAGCAATACTACCCCGAAAACAATCGTACGGGAAGGGCGGTTGGACGGCAAACTCATATTAGTTGTAAAAATCCTTTGATTAACGTTAATAACCCCTCGAATACGGGTAACGCCAAGGTTACGATGGCAATCTTACCGCCGAGCGTTACCTTATCCGCCATGGACGCACTCCCGAAATCTTGCAAAACGCCTGCGGCGAACTCCGTCAAATAGCCTACGCCGACGATTTTGACGAGTATTTTCAAAAGTCCGTTCTCCATACCCGTTACCGACGCCAACGCGGAAAACGCCGCGATCGTGCCTTGCAACGCTTCGATAATAAACAGTAAGACGACGATTACGCCCGTTACCGTAACGGCAAAGGACAATTCCGGCTTCGACTGCCGCAAGATCACGGAAGTGATTGCCGTTACGAACGCCACGCCGATAATTTTCACGATATCCATACTCTACCTCACTCTCTCGTTGCGCTACGTCAGCCCGAATATGTCCCGTATGTTGTCGAACAGGTCGCCGATCATACCCACGACGACGGCTAAAACGATCACGAGCCCTACGATCGACACGAGCGTAGCAATATCGTCGCGGTCTGATTTCTTTAAGATTTGACAAATCACCGTAACGACAATGCCGATCGCCGCCATTTTGAAAAGTATCGTAATATCCATTTGCAAACTTCCCTATATCAAGACGATCAATAGAAACAACCCGAATAAAAAACCGAGTTTTACGTACAAATCGCCGTATTTTTTCGCAATTGCGTTCGCCTCGTTTTGCCACGCACACAAACTCTCTTTTTTCGCGGTAAAATACCCCTTTTGCGACAGGCTGTCCCCTTTGCCGAGCATACGGAAATAATCGTTGACGTCGTTCTTTTCTTCTTCCGTCAGAAAGGTAAATTCGGCGTTGTTTCGCACGTCGAACGCCTCGTCATCCGTTTTCACGCCCTCTAAATAGAGCGTCAAAAGCAACGCGAATTCGCCCTTATATTCGTGTTGCGAAGTAAACGCCTCGATCGGGCGGCGGTAATAGGCAATCTCGTTCAAAAATCGTTCGTTGAATTGATACAGTTGCGTAAAAAACTGTTTTCGCTTGCGATATTTTTTCGCGAGCATAAAGCCGCACGCACTGCAAAAAACGACGATTATTATTCCCAAAAGCAATCTATACGTCATACAATTCCTTTCCTGTTCGGTCGTATATTCCTTTGATCCGTCCGATTTTCCGCTCGCTGAGCACGACGTATCGGTCGAACAGCCCTGCAAACTCGTCGCGGACGTTCTCGATTGCCGAAAAATGCGCCGACGACAACACGCACACCCCTGCGTCGCGCGCTTTGGCTACCGCGGCGCAATCGACGAGGGATAATTCGTCGGTAACGATTACGTCGGGACGCAGCGCGCGGATTCCGGAAGAAAACGCCGTTGCCTTGTCCGCAAATTTCAATACGTCGCAACCGTTTCCCACGTCGCCGCAAGAGATTTCGCCCCGTTCGTCGCATATCAATACGTTTTTCTTCGTCTTTTCCCCGATTATACGGCTTAGATCACGTAAAATCGTTGTTTTTCCAAACCCGGGCGAAGAACACAACAAAACACTACGTAGTTTGTCTGACATACAACTTTGATAGATTTTCTCGCCACAGTTCAAGATTTCGTGCGGAACGCGAATACACAGCGAAGAAAAGTTCCGCATCGCCAACGGCTGTCCGTTCTCGAAGACGTATTCTCCCGCGATCCCGATCCGTTCCCCGTCCTTTGCCGTGATAAACCCTTGCTTAATTTGTTCTTCGACGGAATATACCGCGTAATTTCCCGCGCGAAAGACGCACTCGGAAATATCCCGTTCGTCGCATACCACAGCCCGTTCCACCCTGTCCGTTACACCGTATTCGCTGAGATAACGATACGTCCCTTGATAATTGACGGTCGTCGGTCGGTGCGCGCGTAAACGCACTTCGTAGACGAATCGCATATTCGTTTTGGATAGACAATCCTTGATTTTTTCGGGTAGAAAATCTAACATTTGTATACTGTATGCGCCGGCTTGTCCAATTAGAACGTTTTTGCGTAAAGAAAAAAGCCTTTCCGTTAAGAAAGACTTTTTCTCACTATCGAATTTTGCGAATTTGATTATTTGCTGTATTCAAACAACAACTGACAGCTCTTTTCGGTGAAATCGGACAATTCTTCCGAAGACAACTTCTTATACGAAAGCATTGCCAAATAATAAATTTGATTGACGACGAGCGATTGCTTTTCCTTGGGCAACTTCATTACGCCAGAAACGACGGGGTTGGTAACGTTGAGGACGAGGGTTGCGTTCTTCATGACGTCTGTTTCTCCCATGCCGTAGAAACCGCCCATTTCCGACATACGGCGCATAAATTCTTCCACGTTGATGATCGCAGGGACCTTCGCCGTCGTGAATTTTTCTACCTTGATTTGCAAATCTTTGTTGACGATATGCTCCTTAAAGAGATCGACGATTGCCTTTTCCTCTTCTTCGCTGACGACGGAATCACTCTTCAACGCGCCGTCGACGTCGGCGTCGATACGCACGAAACGGCATTTTCTCGGATTTTTATACTCAATATAGCTGATGAAGTGCGAATCGATATAGGTATCGCAAATCAACGCGTCCAAACCTGCTTCCTTGAACATAGCTACGTATTGCGCCTGTTGCACTTCGTCGGAAACGTAATAGATCGGTTGCGACTGTTTGCCCTCTTTCGCGTCCTCTTCGCTGAGTTCTTCGCCGAAATAGTCTTGCAGCGGCTTATATTCGCCTTGCAAATTTTTGAAAATGATAATCTTTTCTACCTTATCGTAGAAATCGTCATCTTTCAAACAGCCGAATTTGATAAAGGTAGAAATATCCTTCCAGCAACTCTCGTACTTCTCTTTATCGTTATTATATAAGGAAGTCAGCTTATCCGCCACCTTTTTGGTGATGTGCTTGGAGATTTTTTGTACTTGCTTATCGTTTTGCAAGAAGCTTCTCGATACGTTTAAGGGAATATCGGGACAATCGACCACGCCGTTCAACAACATTAAAAATTCGGGAATGACTTCTTTAATGTTATCGGCGATAAACACTTGGTTACAGTAGAGTTTAACCTGTCCTTTTTCAAGCTGTACCTGTTGTTTCTTGACTTGAGGAAAATATAAGATACCCTTTAATCGGAAAGGATATTCCATATTTAAGTGAATCCAGAACAAGGGTTCGTTATAATCCATAAAGGTGTCGCGGCAGAAGTCTTTATATTCTTCGTCCGTACATTCTTTCGGATCTTTCAAATATAACGGCTGCATGTTGTTGATCGGTTGATCTTTCTCGTCGCCTTTCGGATTGAGGTAGATATCGAAGGGCATAAACGAGCAATATTTTCTCAAAAGTTCTCTGATCGTGTTTTCTTTCAAGAAGTCCTTTTCTTCGTCCGCAATATGCATAACGATCTTCGTGCCGCGCTCCGCTTTATCCGTTTCCCCGATCGTATAAGTTGCGTTACCGTCCGACTCCCAACGCACCGCCGGTTCGTCCTTGTAACTCTTCGTGAAAATTTCCACGTTTTCCGCAACCATATACGCGGAATAGAACCCCAAACCGAAGTGTCCGATAATGCGGCAGAAGTCTTTATATTCTTCGTCCGTACATTCTTTCGGATCTTTCAAATATAACGGCTGCATGTTGTTGATCGGTTGATCTTTCTCGTCGCCTTTCGGATTGAGGTAGATATCGAAGGGCATAAACGAGCAATATTTTCTCAAAAGTTCTCTGATCGTGTTTTCTTTCAAGAAGTCCTTTTCTTCGTCCGCAATATGCATAACGATCTTCGTGCCGCGCTCCGCTTTATCCGTTTCCCCGATCGTATAAGTTGCGTTACCGTCCGACTCCCAACGCACCGCCGGTTCGTCCTTGTAACTCTTCGTGAAAATTTCCACGTTTTCCGCAACCATATACGCGGAATAGAACCCCAAACCGAAGTGTCCGATAATGCCGTCGCCGCTTGCTTTTTCGTATTTTTGCAGGAAGTCCTCCGCGCCCGAAAAAGCGATTTGCGTAATGTATTTCTCCACTTCGTCGGCAGTCATACCGATACCGTTGTCTTCCACGGTGAGCGTTTTCGCCTCTTCGTCTACGGAAACGGTTACTTTATAATGCTCTTCTTTCTCCGCTTCGCCCATTTCCGCCAGTTTTTTGTGTTTTGTGATAGCGTCCACGCCGTTCGCTACGATTTCACGCAAAAAGATATCCTTGTCCGAATAGAGCCACTTTTTGATAATCGGCATCATATTCTCGCTGGAAATTTTTATATTACCTTGTTTTTCCATGTTTATATACTCCTTTCGTTTTTTTGCTACGATTATATATAAACGAAAAAGCCTGTTTTTAATCGATAAAAACAGACTTTTTATACAAAGATTTATCAGGTACTATTAGTTCTTGTTCAACAAGTCAGCGATAGAAACGGTACCGAAAGCATCTTCTTTCCATTCCGTAACTTCGTCGTCGGATTTTTGCGTCTTAGGTTTTCTTGCCTTTTCTTCGCCGTCTTCCGCTTTTCTACCCTTTCTTTCTACGTTTTCGGGCTTCGGTTCAAGAGCCTTGATAGACAACGTCATCTTCTTGCCGGCGCAATCGAGCTTCAAGATCTTCGCATCGATTTCTTGACCGATAGCAAGTGCCGTCGTCGGGTTTTCAAGGAATTCGTGAGAAATTTGAGAAACGTGTACCAAACCGTCGATACCCTTTTCAACTTCTACGAACGCACCGAAAGGAACGATACGTACCACTTTACCGTGGATAACGTCGCCTTCTGCATACTTATCAGCGGCGAGTTCCCAAGGTTGAGCTTGCAATTGCTTGTAGCCGATAGATACCTTCTTCGCTTCTTGATCGATCTTCAATACCTTGAATTGATATTTCTTGCCGATTTCCAAAACGTCGGTAACAGACTTAACGCCCGTCCAAGACAAATCGGAAATGTGCGCAAGGCAATCGAAACCGTTTACGGATACGAACGCACCGAAAGCCGTTGCTCTTTCCACTTTACCTTCAACCACGTCGTCTACGTGGATCGAAGCAAAGAACGCCGCTTCCTTAGCTGCCTTTTCCGCTTCCTTAGCCGCGCGCTCTTCTTCGATGATAGCGCGTTGCGATGCGATAATTTCCTTTCTTCTTTCGTTCTTGATTTCCAAAAGACGAAGACGAAGTTTCTTACCTACGTATTTATCCAATTCTTTTACGTAACCCGAACGAATTTCACGAGCGGGTACGAATACCGTATACGAACCGAGTTGCGACGTTAAACCGCCCTTGTTGAAGCCGGTACATTCAACTTCAAAGTCTTTCCCCGACGTAATTTCGGCAATCATAGCCTCTTCTTCTTTCACTTGCTTAATCATTTTTTGAGAAAGCACTACGCGAGGGCTAACCGCTACGACCATAAGTTCGATCTCTTCGCCGATCTTACCTGCAAAATCGTCCTTGTTGTAGACTTCGCAGTCCACTTCGGATTTGTCGAGCAGCAATTCTTTCTTCGTGTTGGGGAGCAGCACCTCTACACCGTTGTCGTCTGCCGACGAAATCGTAGCCGTAATCAACTGACCTTTTCTAAATCTTTGTTGATTGTCCATGTTTGCAACGATTTCAGCCATCGTTGCTTTTGCTTCTGTTTCCATTTCCATTGTTGATAGAACCTCCTGAGTTTGCGTGTTAGGGGTGCTTGCACCCGTAACAATACCTACCTTGTTAAATCTTTTAATATTTTGATATCGGAATTCGGCAGCGTTCGTCAAACGAAACACGTTCGGACAATGCTTGGCGCATACATCGTACAGCTTGTTTGTGTTGCTGCTATTCAAGCCGCCTATCACCAACATAGCGTCGCATTTCTTCGCGAGTTCGCTCGCTTCATTTTGCCGTCCTATAGTAGTATAGCAAATTGTTTCAAAAACTTCAACTGTTTTTCCACGCTTATGATTAAGATTTTTTATAATTTTTTCAAATTTTTCCTTAGAATAGGTCGTTTGAGCCACTACACAACACGTTTTTGAGGGTAAAATCGAAAAATCGTCCTCTTCCGATGAAAAGATATACGCCGAACGATCGCACCAGCCATTCAAGCCGATTACCTCGGGATGCGTCCGCTCCCCTACGATCACGATTGCTTTTCCCAGGGCGTATTGCTCTTTGATGATCCGTTGCGTGCGCCGTACGAATTCGCACGTGCAATCGACGACGCGGAGATTTCTATCCTTACAACGCTCGTAAACGTCCGCCCCTACGCCGTGCGAACGAATGATCAACGTTGCGCCCGACGGCACGTCGTCCAACGACTCTACCGTGGCGATTCCGCGACGGGTAATTTGATCGACTACGTCGGGGTTATGAATAATCTCGCCGTAGATATACGTATTTTCGGGGGAAATCGTCAACGCCGTATCCACCGCCTTTCTCACGCCGCGACAAAAGCCGCCGCTCTTTGCAACGATAATCTCCATAGCGTATTATTGCTTTTCCTTTTTCTTCTTTTTCCGATTCTTTTCGGTTTCTAAATACAGCCTATGTTCTTCGCGCAACGCAAGCATTTTGTCGCGCAGTTTGTTATCCGCTTCCACGAAATCTTCTTCCGTCAATTTCTTTTTATCGTAATATTCGGTAAACTCAAACGGTTCGCCGACGATGACGTGCGTCTTTCTAAACCAACGCGGCTTCGTATAGAGCACCATAGGCAGGATCGGCGACTTCGTCTTAATCGCCATCATGGACGCACCGTGTTTGAACGGCAACATATCCGCTTGCGTCTTATTTCTCGTTCCTTCGGGAAATACGCAAATCTTTTCGCCGTTTTTCAAACACTTAAAGCAATCGAGCAACGCACGCACGTCGCTTCCGTCGCGATTGACGGGAATATATCGAATACTGCGCAAAATGGGTTTCATCACCACGACGTTGTCGAGCGAACGCTTACCTACGAAGTGCATCCCCTCCCACGTCGTCGCCGCGGGATATACGATGTCGAGCATGGTATAATGGTTGCAAACGAGCACGCAACCGCCTTCGGGCGGCTTTTTCTCGCCGTAATACTTAAACGGCTTCAAAAGATAATAGAAAGGCAAAACGAGAACGCGGTAAAAGTTCAGCCAGCCCATATAATGCCTGCCGTTCTTACTCGCTTTTATCGTAATTTCTTTCGTCTTTTTCTTCTTCGTTTTGGTCGTTTTCGACTTTTGTTCGTCCATATCGCACGCTCCCGTTAAATTTTCTCTTGAATTGCCTTTTTAACGGCTGCAACAACCTCTTCCGCGGTCATATCGGAAGTATCGATTACGACGGCGTCCTTCGCCTGTACCAACGGCGAAAATTGCCGCTCGCTATCCTGTTTATCCCGTGCGATAATCTCCGCGTGCAGCGTGTCGAAATCGACGTTTTCACCGCGCGCCGTCAACTCGTCAAAACGGCGTTTTGCACGAATTTTGCTGTCCGCCGTAATGAAAAACTTGTATTTTGCGTCAGGGAGTACCGCCGAACCGATATCTCGTCCGTCGAGGACGCAAGACATACTCTTGGCGATCTCGCGTTGCATCTCCACCAACTTTTTGCGTACGCAAGGGTGTGCAGAAATATCGGAAGCCGCCATGGAAACGGCGTTTTCGCGAATAGCCGAAGACACGTCCTCGCCGTCTAAAATCGTATGCTGCGTACCGTTTTTATATTCCACCTTGACTTGCAAACGCGGCAACAACTCCTCTGCCGCCCGTTCGTCTTTGGGATCGACGCCGCAGCGCAACGCCTTTAAGCCGCACGCACGATACATCGCGCCCGTGTCTAAGTATAAAATGTTATAATCTTTTGCAAGCGCTTTGGCAATCGTACTCTTACCGCTGCCGGCAGGCCCGTCCAACGCGACGTTATAAATTTCGGAAATATCCTTTCTCAAACCTTTCGCTCCTTTCAAATATACATGTTTTACCGCCTTGTCGGTCGGCAAGTTCGTAAACAACATCAAACGAATACACGAAGCTAACGCCCCGTCGATATCAGGCTCGATCGCCGCGAACAGCGGCGCAAAATCGTAACCGCACTCCCTCGCTGCTTTCGCAGGGTGATAGGAATGAATATCCGACGTCAACGAGAATAAAAAGCCTGCGACGTCCGATTTTTGCAAGTCGTTCGCCGCAAATACGCCGTCCAACAGCTCTTTTACAGCGGCGGAAATCTCCTCTTTCGTATCCATTGCGATCGTAGTCGCACCGCGAATAATCGTCATATCGCCCTCCTTCGTGTATTGCCTATATATTATATCGCAAAACGGAACTTTCGTCAAGTTCTACGCTTAACTAATTCGTTTTTTCTAAAAAATAATCGCGTTTCGACGATTATTCGATCGTATTTCCCGCGACGTAGCCCGTAGCGAACGCGATTTGCATATTGAAACCGCCCGTAAAAGCGTCTACGTCCAACACTTCGCCGCAAAACTTGACGCCCTGCACGCGCTTGCTTTCCATCGTTTTCGGGTTAATTTCCGACAACTCCACGCCGCCGCAGGTAACGATTGCTTCGTTAAAGCCGCGCAAGCCCTTAACGTGAACGGGAAGCGCCTTGATCGTCTTACAAAGCCGCGCACGCTCCTCTTTCGTAATAACGTTGACGTTTTTCGTTGCGGAAACGCCGCTTTTGCCGATCACAACGGGTATGAGTTTTTGCGGCAACAACGCCGTGAGTGCGTTGGCGAGTTGCTTATTTTTATACACGTCGAAGTCGCGCAAAATACGCTTATCGAGCGCCGCCTCGTCGAGCGCGGGTTTCAAATCGATCGCAAACGACAGCTCGCGTAAAGGCAAACGGTTGATTTTTGAGGACATCGACAACACGATCGGTCCTGAAATGCCGAAATGGGTAAACAAAAGCTCGCCAAAGTCGGAAAATACCGTCTTATTCCCCCGTTTTGCCGTAATCGTTACGTTTTTCAACGCCAAACCTTGCAACGACGCGAAATCGCGATCGGACGTATTTACGCCGCATAAACCGCAATGGAGCGGTGTAACGGCGTGTCCGAGCGTCTTTGCAAACGAGTACCCGTCGCCGTCGCTGCCCGTAGACGGATAACTGAGTCCGCCCGTCGCTACGATTACGCAATCACAACGATAACCATTTTCGTCCGTTTCTACGAGAATTACGTCAGACGTAGGTATTATATCAGACATAGCACCACCGTCTATGTCAGGCACAGGTATAATGTTTGGCGTAGTTTTCGTGATTTTTTGCACTTTTTCTTGCAAATGTACCTCTACCCCTACCGATTTGCACGCTTTTTCTAAGGTTTTCGTTACGTCGCTTGCATGATCGGACGCAGGAAAAACGCGGTTTCCACGCTCCGTTTTGATGCTTAAACCGAAGTTTTCAAAGAAATCCATCGCCTTTTGCGGCGGAAAGGTATACAACGCGCTCTTTAAGAATTTCTCGCCGTTTACAACGTTGGCAAAAAACTCTTCCAAGGAACAATCGTTCGTAAAATTACACCGCCCTTTGCCCGTAATGTATATCTTCTTTCCGAGCTTTTCATTTTTCTCGATCAGCAATACGCGATGCCCGTTCTTTCCTGCGGCATACGCCGCCATCAGCCCTGCCGCGCCACCACCGATTACGCAAACGTTTTTCATATCGTTTTTCTCCAAAAATCATCCTTACCGTTTCCCCGAAGAAAAACGGTATACGCTTTGTTTCACATAAATTGTTTCACGAATACATTCAAAATAGAAAGATACGCAACCGTTCCGCTATTTAGGAACGATTGCGTATGCGTTATTCTTTTCTTATACGGTCGTTAGACGGGATATACGCCCGTTTTTGCCATATCTCTATCTACGCCCTTCTTTTGCGCTTCACGCCACTTGAAGAAGTTTTCCGCAACTTGTTCGAATACGGCGTAGGACAATACGTCCTCTTCCTTTTCGTAATAGCCAAGTTCAATCACTTTCTTCTTGATGTCTTCGTATTCGGGTTGCAACAAGTCGGCAGGACGGCAGGTAATTCTTTCCGCACCGTTCAACACCTTCTTTGCTGCCTCTTCGTCCAAAGGCATAGGTAACGTACCGTATTTACCTGCGAACAGGTCTTTCGTTTCTTTCGTAACCATTTTATAGCGTTCGCCCATAACGACGTTGAGTACGGCTTGCGTACCGACGATTTGGGAAGACGGCGTAACCAAAGGAGGATAACCGCAGTCCTTTCTGACGTTCGGAACCTCCGCAAGACATTCCATCAGCTTATCCGCTTTTCCTGCCTTTTCAAGCTGATTGATAAGGTTGGAAAGCATACCGCCGGGAACTTGATACAACAACGTATTTACGTCGATTCCCTTCGATTTTTCGTTTAAGATCTTGTCGTCCTTCAAGCGTTTTTCAACCGTCTTGAAGTGTTTGATGATCGGCAACAACTTGTTGATGTCGATACCCGTGTCGTACGGCGTGCCTTTCAGCGTAGCCACCAACGGTTCGGTTGCAGGTTGGGACGTACCATTACCCAAAGGCGAAAGCGCGGTATCGACGATATCAACGCCTGCAAGAATAGCCATAAGGTACACCATATCGCCCGTACCCGTCGTGTTATGCGTATGCAAGTGCAACTTCGTCGTCGGTTTCAACGCCGCTTTCAACGCCTTTACAAGCTCGTACGCCTTAAACGGCAAGAGCAAGTTCGCCATGTCTTTCAAACAAATGTTATCCGCACCGCGATCTTCTAAATCTTTTGCCAATTTCACGAAATATTCGTTGGTGAATACTTCCTTACCGTCAACGACGGCACTCGTGTAACAAATCGTCGCTTCGCAAACGCCACCGTATTTTTTGATGGCTTTCATGGACACTTCCAAGTTTCTCGGATCGTTCAACGCGTCGAATACACGCACGACGCCAACACCGTTTTCGATGGACTTCGCAACGAATTTTTCAACGACGTCGTCCGCATAATGACGATAGCCGAGCAAGTTTTGCCCTCTCAACAACATTTGAATGGGCGTTTTCAAGTGCGATTTCAACGTACGCAATCTTTCCCAAGGATCTTCGTTCAAGAAGCGCAAGCAGGAATCGAACGTCGCGCCGCCCCACGCTTCAATGGAATAGTATCCGATATCGTCGAGCTGTTCCAGCACGGGCAACATTTCGTCGATACGCATTCTCGTAGCCGCTTGCGATTGATGCGCGTCGCGCAAAATCGTTTCGGTGATCATTACTTTTTTATTTTCAAAATTTAACTCCATAGTATTTTACCTCGTTATTAAAAGAGTGAAAGCAGGAAGCCTGCCGCAATCGCCGAGCCGATTACACCGGCAACGTTCGGACCCATTGCATGCATCAAAAGGTGATTGGAAGAGTCTTCTTCACGACCGACGTCTTCGGAAATACGCGCCGCCATAGGTACGGCGGAAACGCCCGCACTACCAATCAAAGGATTGATTTTGCCTTTCGAGAGTTTACACATAAGACGTCCCATCAACAAACCACCGATCGTACCGCAGCTAAACGCTACCAAACCGAGTGCGATAATTTCCAAAGTTTCCAACTGCAAGAACGTACCGCCGTACGCTTTACAACCGACGGAAATACCCAAGAAAATGGTTACGGTATTCATCAAACCGTTTTGCGCTTGCGAAGAAAGTCTGTCGCAAACACCCGATTCTTTCAAGAGATTACCGAGCATCAACATACCCAAAAGAGGCACTGCATCGGGCAACAAAATACCGACGACGAGCGTAACCACGACGGGGAACACGATCTTTTCGAGCTTGCTCACCGTACGAAGGGGCTTCATCTTGATTTGACGTTCCTTTTTGGGTACGAGCAAACGCATGATCGGCTTTTGAATGATAGGAATCAACGCCATGTACGAGTATGCAGCAACGGCGATTGCCGAAAGCAAGTCCGCATTGGTAAAATTCGACAGCGACTGCGTTACGTAGATAGCCGTAGGGCCGTCCGCACCGCCGATAATAGCGATTGAGCAAGCCGCCGCAAGGTCGAAGCCAAGTAACGTAGCACCGATCAACGTCAAGAAAATACCGAGCTGTGCCGCAGCACCGATCAACATACTCTTCGGGTTGGAAATCAGCGGACCGAAGTCGGTCATAGCACCGATTCCGAGGAAGATGAGCGGAGGATAGATAACTTTATCCACGCCGTAGAAAAGATACCACAAAAGCCCCGGGTTTTGAACGTCGTCAAACGCGTGAGAACCTTCGGGATACGTACCCCAAAGCACGTTGTACGCGCCGGGGAGATTGATCAAAAACATACCGAACGCGATAGGCAACAGCAGCAACGGCTCGAACTTCTTTACGATTGCAAGGTACATCAATACGAAGGACACCAAAAGCATCACGTAATTTTCCCATGAACCGCTCATAAAGCCCATATCACTAAACAAGTTAGTGAAAATGCTGCCGATATCGACACCTTCGGCCAAAAGCATAAAATTACACATAAGATTACACGTTCCTTATTTTCTTCGATTAAGCGATAACTGCCAAAACGGCGTCAGATTCTACGTTTGCACCCTTCGTTACTTGGAAGGTTACTACGCCGTCGCAAGGAGCGGTGATATCGTTATCCATTTTCATGGCTTCCAAAACGAGGATCGGTTGATCCTTTTTCACTGTCGCGCCGTTTTCAACCAATAAGCCCTTAATTAAACCGGGGAACGGGGAAAGCAATTTTTCGCCGTTTGCAGGTGCAGCCGCTACGGGAGCAGCAGGAGCTGCTACGGGTGCAGGTGCGGCAACGGGAGCCGCTACGGGAGCGGCAACTACGGGTGCAGCCACGCTTGCGGTTGCCCCTACTTCTTCAACGCCTACTTGAAAGGTTTTTCCATTTACAGTGATAACAAAATTACGCATAATATTTTCTCCTTAAATTCTCTTAATTCTTTTTACGACAAATCCGCAAGAGGGATTGTTGGTTTGGTAATACGCCGTCAAAGCCGCCATGATGACAGCCGCCGTTTCTTCGTCCACCTCGTCCTGTTTCGGCGTGGCGGCTACGGGCTTCGATTCCGTCTTGACACTCGGCTTTTCTTGCTTCTTTACAGGCGTTTTCATCGACATCAGCTTACCGATACTCCATACGACGCCGATCAACAAAGCAATACCCGCAAAGACGACGAGAAAACCGATCAACGCGTACAGCGCAGCATCGCCTACGCCGATGTATTTAACCACGTTACCGGCTTCGGTCATCTCGGGAGTCAATAAAGTATACAACATATCGCCCCTCCCGTTATCTCGTCAGCATTTGCAAAGACGCAACGAGGTATTGTTTTACGAACTGCGGCTCGATAATATCGTCGATATAACCGTCCTTTGCCGCATGGATAGGATCGGAGTTTTCTTCGGCGTATCTTGCCGCCAAAGCCGCCTTATCCGCCTTTTCGTCACCGAACGCGATCTCCGCGCCGACTGCGCTGTCTACGAGCGCGATTTTTGCGTTCGCAAACGCACAGGTATAATCGAATCCTGCCGACTTCGCCGCGAACAACGAATAGCCAAGTCCGATCGCACTCTTATATACGACGGCGATCTTTGCCGTATCCATCGTATCGAGAACGTTCAAATATTCCGCCGCTTCTTTCATTACGCGGCTATTATTTACACAAGCGCAAGGGCAAATGCCTTTTACGTCCGTAAAGGTTACGAAAGGCAGGTTATAGCAGCCTGCAAATTCGGCAAACGTTCTAATCTTCGCCAACTTTGCCGCGTTGAGTTCCACACTCTCTTTGCCACCGTCGAAAATGACTGCCGCAACGGAAATGCCGCCGATACGACCGAGTACGGTCTTGACGTCCGATTCGTACGCCGCGGAAACTTCTACCGCGCTATCGAAAACGGAAAGAAGAGTTTGCGCGTCCACGTTAGCGTTCAACGCAGGGATAGCCGTGTTCAAATCGGCGTCCATGGAAGATACGGCAAGCACTTCATTGATTTGCGCGATCTTCGTTCTAATCTCCGCAACGTCTTTCACTTCAAACGAAGGAATACCCGTCTTGTTCAACGCTGCCGCGCTTCCGACGTTTTCTTTGGGCACGTTCTTGCCTGCCTTAGCCGACACGACGAACGGGCTGTTGACAGCCAACACGCTCTTGTTTTCGATAAAGAAAGTGAAATCGGCAATGGCTGCAAGCATAGCGGCAGAACCATATACTTCTCCGTCTACGACCGCGTATTGCGGTACGATCCCCTTCAATTTCGTGCTCTTCAAAAGCAAGCTTGCCAAGCCTTCCAAAACGGTAACGCCCTCACCGACTTGTACGCCGCGAGAGTTCAGCAAGTAGACGACGGGCGTCATATTCTTTTCCGCCGCGTCCAAACATTTTGCAATTTTATCGCAGTTCGCTTTCGATACGCCGCCGCTCAATACGTTGAAATTTTGCGCCACGACGTAGAAGGGATAGCTGTTAATGGTACAAAAACCAGTAACGACGCCTTCGCCTTCGGCATCTTCTCCGTAAAAATCGTTTCTCGAAAAGCTGAACGCCGACAATTCGACAAAGCTTTCTGCGTCTGCAAGCGCGTTGATGCGTGCGCGGATATCTTTACCCACCGCCGCAATTTTCGCTTTTCTTTCTTGCAGTAGTTGAATTTTATCCATAATGTATCCTCCAAGAAAAATCGCGGTATTCGCTGACAAAAGTTTGCATATTTTGCCAACTTTCTACCAAATATCATTATACTATAAATGCTTCCAAATTGCAAGGGTTTGACAGCAAAAAAATATATCTTTTTCCTATCTATTTTTTACTTCTTTCCCCTTTTGTCCATCGCGTAAACAACGAGCTTAACTCGTCGTACTTTTTATACAGCACGAATACGGTTATGACGAACGCAAGCAAAAGCACACCCCAAATCGTCAAGCCCCACCATGTCGTAAAGGGAATGAACCCGAACGAATAGCAAGTGGCGGCAATCGCGATTGCGCGCGAAAAACAAGTCAAGAGAATGAAAAAAGTAGACGACGTCGTAGACAGCCCTGCCAAAAAGCAGAGTACGTCGTCGGGAAAAAACGGCAACAAAAAGGCACAGGTAAAAAAGAAATCATCCTTGCCTCGCAACTTTTTTTGCCAGCGTTTCAGAACGTCTTCTCCCACCAGCCACGATACCGCGCGCACGCCGAATTTACGACCGATAAAAAACGCCGTAATCGAACCGCCGACGATTCCGATAAAACTATATACCGAGGTGAAAAACGGACCGAACAGCGCAACGCCCGCGGCGGTAGAAAGGATACCGGGAATCGGCAAAATCACCACTTGCAAAAATTGTAACGCAATATACGCGAGCGGCATCCACGCGCCCGTTTTCCGAATATACGATTGCAAGCTCTCCTTGTCCTTTGCCACCTCAAAAAAGCCGCTCTTTTGCAAAATCAAGCACATGCCCAAGCCAAACGACAAGCATGCCAAACCGCCGAGAAGTCCCTTTAACGGCTGTATACGCTTCGACAACGCAAACCCTACGCCGACGGCGGAAAGCCCGACGAACGCCGCCGCGGAAAGCAACGAAAACAACGTAGCGTTGCCTTTCAAAAAGCTCGACCTTGACGAATGTAAACATACAACGGCGAGCACGCTACCGAGCGTACATAAAAAAAATACCGTAAGCAAATATAACGGTATCTTTCTATCGGTTTTATCCATACTTCTTCCTCCTTTTTTCGATAGTGTTTGTCATTTGAGAAAGAATTATGAAAGGTATTCGATTTTTTACGATTCTACGGACGCGAGCGTTTTACGGAGTTCGTCAATCGCACCGCGCGCCAACGCGTCGCAACGGTTGTTCAGTTCGTTATCGGCGTGCCCTGCCACTTTATGAAAGGTTACGGCGTGCGTCGTCGTCAAGTCGTACAATTCCTGCCAAAGATCGAGGTTTAACACGGCTTTACCGTCCGCTTTCTTCCAACCGTTCTTCCTCCAAGCGTTGATCCAACCGTTCAAGAACGCGTTTACGGTATACGCCGAATCGCTATATACGTCCACGTTGCACGGATATTTTAACCGTTTCAAGCCTTCGATCACCGCCGTGATCTCCATACGGTTATTCGTCGTTTCTCTTTCGCCGCCGCTATATTCCCGTTTTACGTCCCCGTAAATCAAAATGCCGCCATAACCGCCCATTCCAGGGTTGCCCGAACACGCGCCGTCCGTATATAAAGTTACCGTCTTGTTCATACACCACACTCTTTTTGAAAAATTCTATTTTTCGGAAAAAATCAGCGGTATTTCCCTGATTTTTAATTGACAAATGTTTTTTTTTGTTATATAATAGCTATTGTTGTTAGGGGTTTGGTATAGAGGTTGTGCCTTGGTCTCCAAAACCAAAGAGATGAGTTCAAGTCTTATAGCCCCTGCCAAAAGCCGTATCCGTTTGGGTACGGCTTTCTTTTTGCTCTATTATTGTATCGCACTTTCTTTAAAAAGTCAACGAAAAAAGCTTGTAAACAAACCGTTTACAAGCTTTTTCTTTTCGTTTTTTAGCTTACGCGAGGATAGATTGAATGATCTCGCCCATTTCTTTGAATTGCGCTTCCATTTCGCTCGCAAGTTGAATTTGCGTACAGCAACGAACGAGGTTATGTCCTTCGTACTTCGTTGCGAAATAGGTGTCGCCCGACAAATAGTCGGTCAAGAAGCGCATACCGCATTCGATCGTCATCAAATACGCGCCGTACGGCAACAATTCCGCTTCGCGCTTAGTGATGCTGTCTTTTACCGCGCCGCAATAGCCCTCGGCATACACTTTGAAGAGTTCGATGTCAAAATGCACTTTGCTCAAATCCTTTTCGTCTTCCGCAGCGGTAGACGCGCCGAAACGAATGGAATCGCCGAAGTCGAACAACATAGAACCGGGCATGATCGTATCCAAATCGATAACCGCACGTGCTTCGCCCGTCTTTGCGTCCATCAAAATGTTGTTGAGTTTCGTATCGTTATGGGTAACGCGCAAAGGCAACGAACCGTCCTTTAAGCCGTCCATCGCGATAGAATAGGTATTTTCGTGAGAAAGAATGAAATCGATCTCTTTTTGACAATCTTTCGCTCTACCGAAAGAGTCCTTTTCCAACGCTTCCTTAAAGTTTGCAAAACGGTTGGGCGTATCGTGGAAACGCTTAATCGTTTCCGTGAGTTTGGACGCGTCGAATTCCGCCAAATAGTTTTGGAATTCGCCGAACGCTTTACCGGAGTTACGGAATGCGTTTACGTCGCTCGCCGTTTGATAGGTTACCGTGTTTTCAATGAAATCGTATACGCGGTAGCAAGCTTCGCCTTTGATAAACGGCTTGCCGTCTTTGGTGGGCACTACGTTCAAGGTTTCGATACCGCGTGCACGCAAGTGCTCGGTTACGCCGCAAATATTCGCCATCAATCCGTCAGGATCGGGGAACACGCGCGTGTTCATTTTTTGTAAAATGTATCTCTTTTTCGTCGTCGTAACCAACAGCGTCAGGTTGATATGACCTTCCCCGTACGGACAAATTTCCGTAACTTCGCCTTCCAAGCAAAATTGAGCCGCTACGTTACCGTATTCTTTCAAATATTCCGACATAATTTCCTCCTGTACGCACTTTCGCGTATAATAATTCTATACGATAATTATACAATAATTTATATAAATTGCAATAGAAATTATTTCACCTTTTTGTGGTAATCTTTCGGTGTTTATTTTTCAAAAGAAAAAATAGCATATTGTCGAAAAACGGTTTACAAACGGGAAAATATTTAGTATAATAGCCTCATGGAAGAGAAAAAGAACTTTTACGTACATAAAATATCCAACTTGCTAAATATCACGAAGATCGTAACGATCCATTATCAGGTGTTGGCGAAAAATTATTCTTTCCCCGAAGAAAAGCACGATTTTTGGGAGATCAATTATGCTGACAAAGGCGACCTTTCCATTAGCGTAGACGGCGAAAAAATTCGTTTGCAACAGGGCGAAATTCTCTTTATCAAGCCCAACCAACCGCACTCCGTGGAAAGTGGCGACAAAGAACCGAATTTATTTATCGTGTCCTTTTTATGCCGTTCCCCGTCCATGAGTTTCTTTTGCGACAAAAAATTCGCCGTGCCCGAAAAATACCGTTACCTCCTGCAAAACATTATGTCGGAGGCGTCGGAAACGTTCGACCTGCCCGACTTCGATCCGAACCTGAAAGAGTTGAAGTTGAAGGACAACCCCAACCTCGGCGGCGAACAAGTTTTGAAAAACGCGTTGGAAACGCTGCTGATTTATTTGTTGCGCCACGCGCAAAACCGTCCGTTGAACGAAGAGTTCTTCTTCTCGAAGATTGCCGAATCTCCTGAACTGCAAGACGAAATCGTACGCATTTTGCGTTCAAAAATCTACGGTAAATTCCATTTGGACGATTTACGGAAGGAGTTGCATTACGGCACGACGCAGCTATGTACCTTCTTCCGCGAAAAAACGGGCATGACGATTTACCAAACGTACTTGCGCTTAAAAACGGAAGAAGCCAAACGGCTGATCCGTAAAAATGTCCCCTTCCTCGCCATATCGGATATGCTGTGTTTCGACTCGATTTCCACGTTTACGTTCGTGTTCAAGAAACACGTCGGTATGACCCCCGGGGAATACCGCAACAGCATAAAATAGAACCGCCTGCATATCATATCGCGCAAGCGGTTCTTTTTTATCTTTTTCACGCAACGAGTGTCGTTGAACGCGTACCTGCCCCCCCACTTATCGGTCTTCGTCCCCCTCAAACTCATTATCGCGTGCCCCCCCCCCCAGGAGTTTCAGCTCTTGCGCTATATTTGTCCTTATACATAGCTTTATCCGCAAGTTCTACCGCCTTCTTGAAGGAGTGTACGTCGTATGCGCCGCCGATGGAAATACGCACCTCTACGTCGGGGTATTTTTCCATCGCCGTACCGTTGACCGTCGCCTTGATAGACTGTAACTTGTCGTAGAAATCTTTTTCGGAAATATCGAAAAAGACTAACAAGAACTCGTCGCCGCCGTAACGGATCAACTCGTCCTCTTTACGAACGGACGCACCGACGAGGTTTGCGACGTGTTTGAGGGCTTCGTCGCCTACCAAATGCCCGTGTTTATCGTTGATCTTCTTAAATCTATCCAAGTCGATCATCGCCACCGCTTTCGCCGCCTCGAAACCTTCGCGGAAGGTATCCAAGTAGGCACGAGAATATATCCTCGTTACCGTATCGCGATAGTAGTTCTTAAACGCGCCTGCATCGAATACGTTATACCCGATCTCGTCTTTCGATTTTTCAATCGATTCGTCCATATTAAAGGCAATTTGCAATACGCAGTCGGTTTCCTTATAGATGACGCGGCGTGAAATGACCGTATAAATCCTGCCGCTACGCATTTCAAGTTTACTCGTCCAATGCTTACACTTAAACGCTTTCGTCGCGATACAGTTTTTGCAGGGCGTCCCCTTATTCCAAAAGGCGAAGCAATTTCCCTCGTCTACGAGCAAATCGCCGCCCTCGTCCACCTTGTAAATTTGGTGTGTGAACGGATTGACAAGCCGTACGACTTCGAAGAGTTTACGCATAGCGATAATGCCTTCGCCCGAAACGTATTTACCCTTGACGAGCAAGCTATTCGCACGCGCAAGAACGTCGTTTTGAATATCGCGTAAAAAGCCGACGACGTATTTATACATACCGCCCGATTTTCCCCATATACCGCGAACGGTCAAACGGTGCCAACGCAAATCGCCGTTGATCGCCACCAAAACGTTTTTGGTGAGCGTATCGTTATCGGGCGTCATGGCGCGCACTTCTTCTTCCAACGTTTTCATATCGTCGTCTTTCAAGAGGTGCGTGGCTTCCGCAGGCAAATGAATACGATCGCCGTGGCTGTTATAATAGTGCATATACGACACTTGTCGACGCGACACGTCGTACTCGAATTGAATACCGCCGCAAAGGGTGCTGAAAAATTGTTTCTTTTTCGTTTCGTATTCTGCAAGACGGTGAGAACGTTCGTCGATACGAATTTCCTCGTTATACAGCACCTCTCTCGTCAACGCCAACGAATTATGCAAATTGTAATCGTTTTTCTCCGCTGCAAGCAACGTAAACGGTAAATCGTCCGCGATCGTTTGCAGGCATTCGATCAACAGCGGATTGAACGCGCCGCACTCACCGTTGCAAATCATCTCCAAGGCTTGCGCGTGCGAATACGCTTTCTTATAGCACCGATCGCTCGTCAAGGCGTCGTAAACGTCGGCAATCGACACGACTTGCGCGGCAATGGGAATTTCGTCGCCGCATAAACCGTCGGGATACCCCTTGCCGTCGTAACGCTCGTGGTGCGAACGGCAAACTTGATGCGCAAACACCATAATCTTTTCCGTATCGTCCGCGTATACGTTTTGCAAAAACTCGTCGCCGCGCACGGTGTGCAATTTCATAATTTCCCATTCTTCCGCCGACAAAGGACCGGGTTTATTCAAAATATCTTTCGGGATCGCCGCTTTGCCGATATCGTGCAGCGCGGACACCGTCGAGATCATAGAAATTTCTTCGTCGGAAATGGAATATCTATCGGTGGAACGGATAAGCGATTCCAACAACATTTTCGTGATGATTTGTATCCGCAGCATATGTCCGCCCGATTCGCTGTTACGCATTTCGACGATATTGCTGAAAATGTTGATAAGAATGTTATTCATCTTTTCGCGTTTCAAAATTTGGCTTTCCAAAAGCCCTGCAAGGCGGTGCGTTTGCTCCGCTTGTTGCAAAATATTTTTGACGCGCAACTGTACGAGGAAACCGTCGAACGGACGCACGATATAATCGCGTGCGCCGAGGTTATACGCCTCGCGGATATATACGCCGTCTTCGTCTTCGGAAATGATGACTACGGGAATTTCTTCCGTCCATTTACGCGCTTTCATGAGCTTTAACACTTCCAAACCGCCCATTTTCGGCATAAACATATCCAACAGCAACACGTCGGCTCGTTCGTCGCGAGAAAGCATATCCAACGCCGTTACGCCGTCGTTTGCATAAATGTATTCGTATTCGTTTCCTAAAATTTCCGTCAGTAGTTCACGGTTATATTCGGTATCGTCCACGATCATAATTCTATGCTTGCGTACGTTATCGTTGCTCGCCATCGTCGTATCCTCCTACTTCGTTAGCGTATATTGTTTATTATTATACACGAATATAGCAAAAATGTCAATAAATTTACACAAATTATATTTATTTTGTCATTTTTTGCCTATACAACGCGAAAAGAAGCGCATAACGCGCTTCTTTTTCTCTTTTTTTCGTTATCAGTCGTCGAGTTTTTTGATATACGAGCGACGACGCTTATGTTGGATATTGTTAAAATGCTTCCAACCGGCTTGGATCGCGACATTCGATTCCAAATTCAAATTCGTTTCCATATATTTTACGCTGCCGTCTTCCAGCATGCCTTGCAAGCTCGTCATCATCAACGCGGACAAGCCCGATTTTCTATATTTCGGCATAATAGCAACGAGTGCCAAATCGATGCTTTCAGGTTTTTTGATGGCTTTCAACAAACGTACCAAGCAAGCAGGCGTCAACTTACCGCCGCTCTTTTGCAAAGCTTTGCCGATGCCGGGAATGACGAACCCGAACGCCACGACGTTATCGTTCTCGTCGCATACCGCAAGCAAATATTTCATGTTGATAAACAGCTTAAACTGCCCCAACATTTGATCCATCATTTCTTGCGTATAAGGCACGAAGCCGTACAGCTCTTTATAGCACTCGTCCAAGCAGGCAAAACATTGCTTTGCATACTTTTTCAAGAACTGCCCTTTCGACATACCCTCGCCTGCGATATGTAAATTATGCTTTTGAAGGGCGCGTTCGGCAAACTGCGTCAAACGATCGTCCTGTTGCGGCGTGGAAAATAAACGAGATTCTACCCAGTCTACGTCCTTGACGTAACCGCAACTTTCGATCAAACTGCCGTAATAATCGTAATTGTATTGTTCTTCAAAGGTGGCGAGATAATCGAAGCCTTCGATCAACAAGCCCTCTCTTTCCATATCGCTGTAACCGAGCGGTCCGACGACGGTATCCATGCCGTTTTCTTTCGCCCAAGCTTCCGCCGCGGCAAACAACGCCTTCGCCGTTTCAGGATCGTTTTCACAATCGAAACGGGTGAAACGTACCTGCTTCGCGTTATAAATTTCGTTATATTGTTTTTGAATAATCGCTTGAATACGTCCGACCGTTACGCCGTCGCGAACAGCCAACCAAAACGCCGATTGACACGTCTTAGTATAAATATTCTTATCCGTAAACATTGCCATTTCGTCCATATACAAGGGTGGAACGAAATAGGGATTGCCTTTATACAGGCGTAAAGGATATTCTACGAATTCCTTTCTTTGTTTTTTTGTAGTAACCTCGATAACAGATACCATAAACACCTCATTTGTATACGCCGCAAGCCTTGCTTGTATCGGCGCTTTGCTATATTTTAGCACAAATCTCTTCCGCCGTCAAGCGATGAGAGAAAATTTCTGCATTCGCTCTCGCAATTGTAATCCGTTCAACGCTTTCTCGCCGTATATTCGGTAACGCCCGTTATCGTTTCTCCGTCGATTTGCAACGGACGCGGACTGTCGAAACGCACCGTAATTTCCTTACCCGAAAGCACGGTAACGCACTTCGTTTTCTTGACGTGCTCGCCTTTGAATATCGACGGGAACGTAATCAGCGAACGGAATTTTCCGCCGCGATAGATCATCACCGAAAGCGTATCGTCCTTTCTATTTTGTTCGGGCGTAGGAATCATGCCACCGCCGTAATATTTGCCGTTCATCGTCGGCGCAAGCCAAACTTTATCGAAACGATACTCCTTACCGTCCACGATCACCGTAGCGTTTGTAGGCTTATACAAGAACAACAGTCCTTTCACGGCAATCGACGTATAATTGACGGGTTTATCGCTCTTTTCGCGTTGGCGATCCCCTTCTTCGCAACAATAACCGTCGATTCCGTACCCAACGCCGTTGATAAAGCGATACTCTTTATCCTTGACCGTTACCGTGGGTAAATCGGTTACGTATTCGTTCAAAGCAACGATCGGCTCGTCCTCTTTCTTGACTTCGCGCATAAAATCGTTGCCGCTACCGCAAGCGTAATAGGATAGCGTTCGCGCGGGAAACGATCCGTCGATCGCATTGACGAAGCGGTTAAGCGTACCGTCGCCGCCGCAAACGACAACCTCGTCCTCTTCGGGAAGTTCGTTCAAAAACTGCGCGTAATCGCCTATCGACGTCATATCCGTCAACGCAATTTCACCCAGCGTTTCCGCAAGTTTTTTCGCTTCCGATTCCGCTGCGCCGCGCCCTGCATACGGGTTGTATAAGATATGATATTTTTTCATTTCGTATTCCTTCGTATAAACGTGTCATAAAAAATAATTACACGTAGTATAGCAAAAAAGACGAAATTCGTCAAGCGTACGCGGCGCAATTTTGTAAAATCGTTTATATTTTCTTATCGAGCAGGAAATACGCTTGCAGGGCGATAATCGTTTTTGCGTCCTTGATTTGCCCGTTTTTCAGCATCGTTTTCGCCTCGTCGAGCGGCAACCAAACGACGTCCACGAGTTCGCCGTCGTCCAAGCGTTGCGCTCGTCTTTCGCCCTCTTCCGCTAAGTAGATATACGTTTTTTCGTTCGTGTAACCGGGGGTCGGATAGGTTTCAAAGAGCAAACTGCATTTTTTCACCGCCACGCCCGTTTCTTCCAAGAGTTCTCTCGCCGCGGTAACGGATGGATCTTCCCCGACGTTGCATTTCCCTGCAGGAATTTCCAACACGCTTTCTTGATACGCGTAGCGGAATTGTCGAACGAGCAACACTTTGCCGTCCTCTACGTACAGCGCGCCCGCACCGCCGACGTGGTCTATAAATTCTCGCGTGCAAGGCGTACCGTCGGGCAAGCAAGCGTCGTCCACGCGCAAGGTTAAAATTTGTCCTTTGTATACACACTTCTTTTTAATCGTTTTTTCAACGTAATCGGGCATAGTTACTCCTTTTTGCTATTCGTCAAAATAGACAAGTTTTTTCATATTTGTTATCATTATAGCACAAATTATAAAAAACACCAAGATTTTTCGGCAAAATATCTTGATTTTATTGAAATTATCCGCTATAATATAGACACTTCCATTGTCGTAGGAGGAGGTATCGGTATGTATTCGATAAAAATTTCGTTAGAAATGGCGCAAAGCGTAAAAGAGTTCGTCAACGTTACGCAGGCGTTCCCCTGCGACGTCGTCTTGAAAAGCGACAAATACGTCGTGGACGCAAAATCGATCTTGGGGATCTTTTCCTTAGATTTATCCAAACCCGTTACCGTGGAGATTTACGCGGACGAGTGCGACGAATTGTTGGAACAACTGAAACGCTTCGAGGTATAACCACCTCTTTTTCTTAACCCACGAAACATTACGCCGTGGCTATTGCCGCGGCTCTTTTACTAACGCAAGGAGTAGGCTATGCAAATTCAAGGAGAAACTTCCGTCAATAAATTGATCGTGCTGTTCGTTTTCGACAAAATGGAAACAGCACTTTCCGAGGGCACGATCGTAGAAATGTGTACGGCAGGCAACACTTGGCTCAATTATATGGACTGCGTCGAGCTGATTCCCAAGCTGTTAGAGGACGGTTTTATTTGCCGTATCTCCTCTCCCGAAGAAGAGCCACTGTATACGATTACGAGCGACGGTAGAGAAAGCTTGAACAATTTTTATATCAATATTCCTAAAAGCATACGCGACGAAATTTCCTCGTTCGTGAAAAAGAACAGCGGCAAACTGCGCAACCGTCAAGAATGTAAAGCGGACTATTATCAAAACGTAGACGGCACGTATACGGTATTCGTAAAAATTCTCGCGCCCGTACAACCTATGTTGGAATTGAAGTTCGTCGTGCCCGACAAAAAAACGGCGCAAAATATCTACAAAAACTGGGAAAGCAAAGCTTCCGAATTGTATTCCGCCATATACGATACGTTGGTGGACTAATCAGAAAAAAATAACGTGAGGTGATTATATATGTTTACTTATTCTACGAAAGGTACTTGTTCCCGTCAAATTTTATTCGACGTGGACGCGGACAACAAAATGCACAACGTTCGTTTCATCGGCGGTTGCGGCGGCAATTTGCAAGGTATTGCAAAGTTGGTAGAAGGCAAGGATATCGACGAGATCGCTACCCTGCTTGCAGGCATTCGTTGCCGTAACAACACGTCTTGCCCCGATCAACTGTCGCAAGCGATCGGCGAATACAAGGCTTCCTTGTCCAACAACTAAACGAAAGATACGATAAAAACCACCCT
>CAZDCO010000015.1:0-28575 GCA_964504025.1 uncultured Clostridia bacterium | reverse complement strand
ATTCCTGACGATGTAACGAGTATCGATGATATGGCGTTCAGAGGTTGCTCTTCGTGGACGAGTGTAACGATTGGTGACGATGTAACGAGTATCGGAACGGAAGCGTTCTTTGGTTACACGTCGCTGACTACCGTATATTATCACGGTACGGCAAACAAATGGAAGAGTATTTCCATTGGAGACTTGAACGATTGGTTGACCGACGCGAAGATTTACTACGTTTAACGGCGTGCCGACGGCTTGGTAAAGACAATTTCATATAAAATAAAAGGGGCAGGTATGCGTTGAGTGCGTACCTGCCACTGATCGTAAGGGAAGAAGGATAGTTCTTATTCGTGCAAAATGCTATCGGAAAGGGCGAAAATTTCTTGCGCGTATTTTTTCTTGCGCGTTTTCAAAATCGTCTTATAGATAGGATAGGTCGTGCATACCATAGCGATACCCGCTACGCCGATTACGATTCCCCAAGCCATAGCAGAGAAGATTACCTGCATAGCCATACACATACCGAAGCCCAACACGAGCGCGCCGACGACGCCGTAGGTATACGCGAAAATATCGGCAGGGCGTTTTACACGCTTGTCAAGCGACTTCAATTCGTCCAGCTTCGTGGTTTGGCGTTCTTCATAGTCCGTGCGGATTTTTTCTACGATTTTCTTTTCGTTGTTCATAATTTTTTATATCTCCTTGATTTGATTTACATATATAGTATACGATACCGATGTTTGCAAAACGCTAAAATAAAGTAAACGGTTTGCAAGCCTTTTGTAAGCGTTTTGTAAAAATAGCCGACCTACGCGTTTTTTTTTGTGCAGATCGGCATTTTTTTCTATTCCGTTTTTTCGTCGTCGTTACTCGCCGAGGATCTTTTCACTCAGCTGCAAAATCTCCGCGCCGTACTTCTTTTTACCGCGCCGCAACAACGCTTGGTGCACGGGATAGGCAAGCCCCGTCGGGATCGCGCCGAGTGCGGCAACCGCCACGCCGTAGACGGGCAACGCCCATTCCAACACCATCGTCAAACCCACGCCGAACAACAGCACGCCGCCGATTCCCAGCCCCAACGCCACGGCGAGGGGGAGCGTTTTCACTTTTCGATTGAGTTTGCGCAGCCGTTCGAGGGGAGTTTCTTCCGCCGCAGGCGCGTATTGTTTGCGTATGCTTGCGATCTCTTTGCGCTCCTCTTCCGTGGGCGCGCTGTACGTATATTGAAATTTATCGTTACTCATTCGTCGTATTCTCCAAACGTGTTTTTTTCATTTGCTTGTTGCCCGTAACGATCATGACGACCGCCAAGCCGATCGAGAAGCCGCACACGGCAAGCCCCGTCAGCGTATTGAAGGAGGAAATGTTCACCGCGCCGTCCGTCGTGAACGTCGTCAGGAGTGCGGTTTGCAGGGCGAGGATAGATACTATCGCGTCGATAAGGTTGGCGTTGCGCACGGCTTGGACGGTTAAATCGTCCTGTTTTTTCGCCTTGAACGCGTTATAGATCGCCATGGTAATTTTATAGAACGCGTACGCCGCGTGCGCGAAAATCGTCCAGTCGGCGTAATAGAACGTTTGCCCGTCGAAGATCATCTGCGCGATTGCCGAGGACAACGCGGCGTTCAGGACGAACAGCGCGATGCCGCAATCGCGGTAGCTTCTCGCTTCCGCGTGGGCGAGGTTCTCTTCCGTGATATGCTTGCCCTGCCGTTTATGCTTATGAAAGAGCAATACGCCGCCGCGCAACAGCGCAAGACATAAGTAGTACGCGCCCAGCGCGCCGAACCAAACGGACTGCAACACCAAACCGCGGTATGCGTTCAAAACGGCGAACGCGATACTCATACAAAACGAACCGCAAGTGAATACGATCGTGCGGAAGCTATAATTCCGCAACAGTGTATGGGTGAACTCCCGTTTTTCCGCTTCGGCGATAAACCGACGTTTGATTTTCGGGAACAGGGGGATCAGCAAATAGACGGTATAGGCGAGGGATAACGCGGCGACGGCGTACGCTACGTACGACAGCACGTCGAGTAAGACGTTTTCCGTTTGCAACGCCGCCAAGACGATCGCGCCTGCGCAACTGATCGGCGTAACGATAAAGTTGACGACCTGCAACCACGTCGGCGGTTGTTTCAGGACTTGGACGAGCGCGTTCCCCTTACGGAGAAAGCCTCGCCATACGTTTAACCAAAATTCTTTACGCATAGATAACACCTTGCAGGGCGACGGTGAACGTGCTGCCCTTGTTTTTTTCGCTTTGCACGGAAATTTCACCGCCGAGGATATCGATTACCTTCTTGACGAGCGGCAAGCCCAAACCGTTGCCCTCGCCCGAATGGGAGGTATCGCCCTGATAAAATTTTTCAAAGATATGCGCGCCCGTTTCGGGGGAAATGCCGCAACCGCTATCCGACACTTCGACGATCGCCTGTTTGCCGTGCGTGCGTACGCGCACCCTGACGACGCCGCCGCTTTCGGTAAATTTGACGGCGTTGGACAACAGATTATTCCAAACGAGTTCCAACAGACCGGGTGCGGAATAGATGGTAACCTCCTCTAAATCGCAATCGAACGTCAACCCCTTTCTTTCGGCGATATCCTCGTAGGCGATCACCGCCTGTGCCAACGCTTCCGTCAGTGAAAAGGTTTGAAATTCGGGCTTAATTTCTTGATTTTCCAGCTTGTTCAATTTCAAAATATCGGTAACGAGGTCGGACAGGCGCAACGCGGCGCGTTGCAACGTTTGCGCGTACTTCGCGCGCGTTTCCCCGTCTAAATCGTCGCGCTTTAACAACTCCGCGTAGTTCTTGATGACGGCGAGGGGAGTTTTCAACTCGTGCGAGACGTTGGAGATAAAGTCCGTTTTCAGCACTTCGCTCTTGCCCAACTCCGCCGCGAGGGTATTGACGTTTTCCATGATGACGTCGAAATCGGTATACTTGCCGTAAGGGTGTTTCACGTCCAACCGCACGGAGAAATCGCCCGTGGCGATCCGCTTCGTCGCGTCTAAAATTTCTAACAACGGGCGTTCGATCGTGTGCCGTCTTCGCAACGTGTCCACGAGCACGCACAGGGCGGACAAAATCACGATCACGATCAGCATTAAGAGGGCGATCAGTCCGTTGTTTTGCGTGCGTTCGATAATATAATCGTACGCGAGTACGGCGATTTGAATGGTGAACGCGATCAGGACGAAGAACAGCAAGCTGCGCGTAATCGCGCGTAACCAACGGGAGCGTTGTCCTTTCATTTGAGTACCGCCTTATAGCCTAAACCGTGCACGGTAACGATCTCGAACCCGTCGCACGCCGCCGTCTTTTCGCGGAGCTTCGCCATATATACGTCTACCGTTCGCGACGTCGCGGACGAGTCGTAGTCCCAAAATTCGTCCATGAGTGCGGAACGGGTGAACGTCTTTTTCGGATAGGATAAAAACTTGAACAGCAGGTCGAATTCGCGCACGGTCAAAGGAATTTCTTCGCCGTTCACGGTCGCGGTGCGTTCTTCCGCGTTCATGGTCAGGTTGCCCACTGAAAGCTGCCGTTCGTTTTGTATTTTCGCCCGGCGCAAGAGGGCGTTGATTTTCAATGTCAGCACGTCCATATCAAACGGCTTGGTAACGTAGTCGTCTATGCCCAAGCGGTAGCCGAGCATTTTCGAGGTTTTATCGTCCTTGGCGGACATAAAAATGATGGGCATGGAAATGTCCATAGCGCGCACGCTTTCCGCTAACTCGAACCCGTCTACGTTCGGCATCATAATATCGGTAAGCAGCATATCGAACTTCGTCGTTTCCATTTGCGCCAACGCTTCCGCGCCGTCGTAACAGCCGACGGCTTCGTAACCGCTGCCGCGCAAACTGATACAAACGTATTTGTTCAGATCTCTGTCGTCTTCCGCTACGAGAATTTTAATCATACTACCGATCCCTCCCATTTTTCTCCGTTACAGTATACGCGCGCCGTTTCTCTAAATTGTTAGAAGATTGTTAATAAAATGTAAAATCGTACGGTTTTGCGCGAAATCATACTCAAATTATATCAAATTTCTCGCAAAAACACAAGCTTTTAGAGAATTATTTGGATAAACCCCGTAAAGAATTGCTTTTTTTTGCAAAACGCGGTACAATAAAGAAAAAACGGGAGGACGGTATGCGCGGTTGGTTAGTCGTCAACGCGTACCTGCGTACGCAAAAATTTCAAGAACTCTATGACTTGCTCCGTAACGCCTGTCGCGTCGTCGGCGCGTCGTTGGAGGTAAAAACGAACGACGAATTGCTCTCGTCGTTGCAATCGGACAAAAAAACGCCGTCGTTGCCGCAATTCGCGCTGTTTTGGGACAAGGACGTCTACCTCGCGCGGCGGTTGGAACGGCTGGGCGTACGGCTGTTCAATTCGGCGGCGGCGGTAGAGGCTTGCGATAACAAGATCTTGACCGCGCTCGCGTTGCAGGCGGCGGATATTCCCACCCCCGAAACCTTCCTCGTGCCCAAGACTTTCCCGTCGGTGGGGTATACATCTTGGCGGTTTTTGGACGAGGCGGAGCGCGCACTCGGCTATCCGATGGTGCTTAAAGAAGCGTACGGATCGTTCGGGGCGCAGGTGTATCTCTTGCAAGACCGCGCGGCGGCGGAAGAGAAGATCGCAGCGTCGTCGGGGAAAGACTTGCTGTTGCAACGGTTCGTCGCCGCAAGTCGCGGCAGGGATATTCGCGTGAACGTCGTGGGCGACGAGGCGGTATGTGCGATCGAACGGGTGAACGAACGGGACTTTCGATCGAATATCACGAACGGCGGCAGGGGCACGATTGCCCGTATCACCGACGAAACGGCGACGCTTGCCGTGCGCGCCTGTCGCGCGGTGGGAGCGGACTTTGCCGGCGTGGACGTTTTGTTCGACGACGACGGTTCGCCACTCGTTTGCGAAGTCAATTCCAACCCCCATTTCAAGAGTACGTTGGATATTACGGGCGTGGACGTTGGCGAGCGCATTTTGCGGTACATTCGGGGGCGCGTATGAAAGGTTGGTTGATATACGACGATATCGGCGCGGTGCGGAACGCTTGGTTTATCGACCGCCTGCAACGGGAAGCCGAAGAGGTGGGGCTGGAACTCCGCCTGCAAATATACGACGGACGCCTATTGCCGCAAGGGGAATTGCCGTCCTTTGCGATCGTGCGGTGTATCTCGCCTGCGTTGAACGCGCAGCTGCAAAGCTTGGGCGTGCGCGTTTTCAACAACGCGGAAACGGCGCGCGTGGCGAACGATAAATGGGAAACCTATCGGTTTTGTACGGCGCACGCAATCCCCGTTTTACCCACTTGGCGTTGGACGGAGTACGAGGGGGAGTACCCTTGCGTAGTCAAGGCGCGCGACGGGCACGGCGGTAGCGAAGTGTTTTGGGCGAATACGCCGACGTTGGCGTTGCCACGGGAACGGGAAGCGTATATCGCGCAACGCCCGAACGAGATTCTCGGCGTGGATACGCGCGTGTACGCGCTCGGCGGCAAAGTCGTGGCGGCGGTGCGGCGTACGTCGAAGAAAGATTTTAAGAGCAATTATTCGTTGGGGGGCGAAGCGGAACTCGTCGAGCCGACGGAAGAACAACGGCGGCTCGTAGAACGGTTGCACGGCTTGCTCGGTTACGATTTCGTGGGGATCGATTTCTTACCGACGAAAACGGGGTTCGTATTGAACGAGATCGAGGACGCCGCCGGTACGAGAATGTTGTACCGCTGTTCGGAAATCGATATAGCGCGGACGTTTATCCGCTACGTGAAAGACTGCATATAACGAAAACGTAAAAAGATAGGGGCAGGTATGCGTTGAACGCATACCTGCCCCTGCCGTTTCTTCTGAAAACAATCAGGAATTTAACTCCGTCGCGCGGCGATAGGCGGCGACGACGGCGTTTTTGACTATCTCTTGCATATCCCCTTCTTCCAAAGTGCGCATGCCTGCGAGCGTTGCGCCGCCGGGGCTGCAAACGGCGTCGATTAAATCGCGCGGTTGACCGTGGGTAAGGAGCATTTCCGCCGCTCCCAACAGCGTTTGCGCGGTATATAAAGCCGCTTTTTCGAGCGGTACGCCGCACGCTACGCCGCCGTCGGCGAGTGCTTCCGCAAAGGCGTAGACGAATGCAGGGCTGCACCCCGATAACGCGGTGGCGGCGTCCATTTTTTCTTCCGCTAACCGATCGAATATGCCTGCCAACGAAAACGCGTCGAGAAAGTCCGCCTCGTCCTGTTCGCAAACATCCGCCGTGCAATAGGGGATCGTGCCTTTGCCGACCAAGACGGGCGTGTTGGGCATAATGCGTACGACGGGCAGGGTACTGCGCCCTGCAAGTTGGCGTATGCGTGCGATCGTCGTGCCTGCCGCCATACTCACGAGTACGACGTCTTCGTTTTCGTGGAGTGCTTCCGTCAGGTTGGCGAGCGCGGCTCGGAGGGCTTGCGGCTTCACGCCGAGCAGGACGAACTTGCTCCGTCGGACGACTTCCGCGTCCGTCAAGATCGTCGTGTTACACTCTTCTCGTAATGCCCGTTCGTGCGCCGCGCGGTGATCGCATACGGCGATATTTTCGCCGCCGATTTTCTTTGCCGCCGCGCGCGCCAACGCGCCGCCCATATTGCCGCAACCGATAAAGCCTAAGCGATACATACTCCTTCCTCCTTCGTCAGCGAATTTGTCCGTCGCCGCGGACGATATATTTATACGAAGTCAATTCTTCCAGTCCCATAGGACCGCGCGCGTGCAATTTTTGGGTGGAAATGCCGATTTCGCAACCCTTGCCGAACTCGCCGCCGTCGGTAAAGCGCGTAGAGGCGTTGACGTACACCGCCGCGCTGTCCACACCCTGCACGAATACGTCGGCGTTTTGCACGTTTTCCGTTACGATACAATCGCTGTGCCCCGTGGAGTGCAAGCGGATATGCGCGATCGCCTCGTCTACCGAGGGGACTATCTTGATTGCCAAGACGTAGTCTAAAAATTCGCAGTCGAAGTCGCCCTCTTTCGCCGCGACGCCGTCGATTACGCGCGCCGCGCGTTCGTCCAAACGCAACTCTACGGGCGGCAAGCCTTGCGCACGCCGCTTTTCCACCAACCGCGCTTGCAAGCGAGGGAGAAAGTCGTTCGCGATTCGCTCGTGCACCAAACATACTTCGGCGGCGTTGCAAACGGACGGACGACTCGTCTTGGCGTTATCTACGATCGCGATCGCCTTGTCGAGATCGACGTATTCGTCCACGTAGATATGGCAAATGCCCGTACCTGTTTGGATACAGGGGACTTTCGCCTGTTCCACGCACGAACGAATCAACCCTGCGCCGCCGCGCGGAATGAGTACGTCGACGAGCCCGACGGCAGTCATCAACGCCGTCGCGCTTTCACGGCTCGCGTCCTGCGGCATGGAGATTAAATTTTCGTCCGCGCCGTACGCGTGGAGTACGTCGCGCAAGATTTGCACGATCGCCGTCGAGGAACGGAACGCCTCTTTGCCGCCGCGCAACACGCACGCGTTGCCGCTTTTGAAACACAACGCCGCAGCGTCGGCGGTAACGTTCGGACGACTTTCGTAGATAATGCCGATGACGCCCAACGGTACGCGCGTCTTGACGATACGCAGTCCGTTCGGCATGCGTTTATCTTCCAATACTTCGCCGACGGGATCGGGCAATTTCGCCACGGCGCGCACGCCGTCCGCTATAGCGCGTATCCGTTCTTCCGTCAACCGCAACCGATCGAGGGCTACGTCCTTGATCGTGCCGCGCGCCGCCTCCTCGTCCTCGGCGTTGGCGCGTAAAATTTCGCCGCGCCGCTTTTCGAGTGCGTCCGCCATGGCGAACAGAATTTCGTTCTTGGCGGCAGTCGTCAAATGCGCCGACTCTCTCGCCGCTTTTTTGGCGTTGCGTAACAATTCTTCCATCGTTCGTTTACTCCTTTGCGTAGAAGCGCGTATAGCCGCCCGTTTTGCCTGCGACGATATCGTACAGTTTTTCGGGTGTCGCGCCGTTGGCGATCGCCGTGTCGCAACCTGCGCCCTGACAAAGGCGTACGGCGTGCAACTTCGTCGCCATACCGCCCGTGCCCAACGCCGAGCCTGCGCCGCCTGCGATTTCGACGAGTTCGGGGGTGAGCTCGCGTACCTCTTCCAACAACCGCGCGTCCGCGTGCGTATGCGGATCGGCGGAGTATAATCCGTCTACGTCAGACAATACGACGAGAAGTTCGGCTTGCACGCTCACGGCAACCAACGCCGAAAGGGTGTCGTTGTCGCCCACCTTGATTTCATCCGTCGCGATTGTGTCGTTTTCGTTGACGATCGGCAGTACGCCGAGTTGGAGCAATCGCATGACGGTGTTGTGGAAATTCTCGTGGCGATCGGGCGCGGAAAAGTCCGCTCCCGTCAACAAAATTTGCGCGACGGTATGCCCGTATTCGGCAAATAGCCTGTCGTAGGTATACATCAGCTCGCATTGTCCCACGGCGGCTGCCGCCTGCTTGGTGGGAATATCCTGCGGCCGCGTGTCTAACGCCAACTTGCCCACGCCCATGCCGATCGCGCCCGACGATACCAAAATGACTGCGTGTCCTGCGTTCTTCAAATCGCTTACGACGCGGCATAATTCGCTCGTGCGACGGATATTCAATTTCCCCGTGGGGTGCGCCAGCGTCGACGTGCCCACCTTGACGACTACTCTCATACGTTTACAATTCCTTTTATCGATTTTACAAGCGTGTTTGAAAGATTTTTTCGATAAAACAAGTATAGTGCATTTCCCTGCGTTTGTCAAGCGCGCGAGGGGGAGTGGATGGGGAAATTTTCGTTTGGGAGGGGGAAAGCGCGGAAAAAATCAGGGCAAGCGACGGTTGCGTTTGCTTTTGAGGTAGGCGGTAACGAGGGAGAGATCGCGCGCCGTCTTGACGTCGAGTACGCGAAATTCGTCCAAGGCGAGTGCCGTTTCTTGCAGGCAGTCGTTCGTTTCAAAGGCGGCGTAGAGCGGTTTGTCCGCGCCCGTGTACGAACGGGTAAGCGTGCCGAGTGCGCCGCGCGACAGTCCTGCGGCGGCGTGGGCGTCGTTCAATAGTACGATGAGATCAAATTCTTCCGCCAATTTGTTGTCCGTATATTTGCTTTTTTCCTGCCAAATCATCCTGCGTTCCTCCCTGCTCCTTTTTTCGGCGCGTAAACAGTTTACCACCCTTTTGAAAAATTACAAGGGGAGACTTTCACTTTTTTTCAAGTTTTCAAAAATTTTTTCAAAAAACTGTTTACAATTCTTTTTCTTTGTGGTATAATACAATCGGTGAGAAAAGGTTTTCTCACGAAAAATAACGATAAGAAAAAAATATAATTGTAAGGAGATAGAATATGACTAACAACAAGAAAGTGCTTCAATTCGTTGCGGATTGTCAGGCGTTTGCAAAGCCCGACAAAGTAGTTTGGATTGACGGTAGCGACGCACAAAGAGACGCTTTGAGAGAGGAGGCTTGCGCTACGGGCGAATTGATCAAGCTGAATCAAGAATTGCTTCCCGATTGCTATTATCACAGAACGGCGGAGAACGACGTTGCTCGTGTAGAGGACAGAACGTTCATCTGCTGCGAAAACGAAGAGGACGCGCTTCCTCATTCTATCGTAAAATGGAAAGCTCCCAAAGAAGCGTACGCAATGGTCAACGAGATCGCGAACGGCGCGTACCAAGGCAGAACGATGTATGTCATTCCCTATTCGATGGGCGTGGTAGGTTCTCCTTTCTCCAAGATCGGTATCGAAATCACCGACTCTATCTACGTCGTTTTGAACATGATGATCATGACGAGAGTAGGCAAGATGTGCTTGGATCAACTCGGTGCGGACGGCGACTTCGTTAAGGGCTTCCACGCAAAGTGTAACGTAGATCCCGAAAAGAGATACATCATGCACTTCCCCGAAGATAACACCATCATTTCCGTGAACTCCGCATACGGCGGTAACGTATTGTTGGGTAAGAAGTGCTTCGCGCTTCGTATCGCTACCAACCTCGGTAGAAAAGAAGGCTGGATGGCTGAGCACATGTTGATCCTCGGCGTTAAGCGTCCCCAAGATAAGGAAATGAAATACGTTGCGGCTGCGTTCCCTTCCGCTTGCGGTAAGACCAACCTCGCAATGTTGATTCCTCCTAAGCAATATCAAGACGCAGGCTACGAAGTACAATGCGTCGGCGACGATATCGCTTGGATCAGAGTGGGCGAAGACGGAAGACTTTGGGCATGTAACCCCGAAAACGGTTTCTTCGGCGTTGCTCCCGGTACGAACGAAAAATCGAACCCCAACGCGTTGGCGGCTACCAAGAAAGGTACGATCTTCACCAACGTTGCTTTGAACCCTGCGGATAACACCGTTTGGTGGGAAAAACTCACGAAAGAAGCTCCGGCTAACCTTATCGACTGGACGGGTAAGCCTTGGACGCCCGATTGCGGTCGCAACGCGGCGCACCCCAACTCCCGTTTTACCGCTCCTGCGGAAAACTGCCCTTGCATCTCTCCCGAATTCAACTCGAAGGCAGGCGTTCCTCTGTCCGCGATCATCTTCGGCGGCAGACGTGCAACCACCACGCCGCTCGTATATCAATCGAGAGATTGGAACCACGGTACGTTCGTAGGTACGATCATGTCCTCCGAAACGACGGCGGCTGCTACCGGTGCGGTTGGCGTACTTCGCCACGATCCTATGGCAATGAAGCCTTTCATGGGATATTCGGTAGATAGATACTTCCAACACTGGATCGATATGGGTGCGAAGGTTGAAGAGAGCAAGCAACCCAAGATCTTCAACGTAAACTGGTTCCGTCAAGACGAAAACGGCAACTTCATGTGGCCCGGTTTCGGCGACAACATGCGCGTACTCGACTGGATCTTGGATCGTTGCGAAGGCAAAGTGGAAGCTCGCGAAACGGCGATCGGTTACCTGCCGTATGCAAAGGATATCAACATCGAAAACTGCGATATCGACGCGACTACCCTTGACAAGTTGTTAGAGGTTGACAAGAAGCGTTGGGCAGCGGAAGCGGAAGAAATCTCCACCTACTACGCGGAGAACTTCGGCGACAAGATGCCTAAGGAAATCATGGCGAACCTTGAAATTCTTAAAGAAAACTGCGCGAAATAACGCGTAACGCCGACTACCCCGTTCGTTGAACGACGAACGGGGTGGTTTTTTTGTGGAGTTGTGGGGAGCGTGGAGTGTGAGATTGCTTCGTCGTTTTACTCCTCGCAATGACAAAGAGGGGATCGAAGAGTGGGGGAAAGTGTCATTGCGAGCGGCGCGGAGTGCCGCGTGGCAATCTCTTGTGGTGGGTTCGGCAATGCGGCGCGAGATTGCTTCGTCGTTGCACTCCTCGCAATGACAGTATTGCCGTATCGCTCTGTTTTTGCGAAGCGTTGATTTGCTGCACAAGCCGTCGTCGCGTTTCGGTTCCGCACCTTTCGTGCGCGCCCTCGACGCTCCTCGTCTTGCTTGCAACTGAACGCTTTGCGTTGCTCCTCGCAATGATAGGGGGAGAAGCCCTCGCAACGACAAAAGAAAACGCCGCGCACAAAATGCACGCGGCGGATGTATGGCTACGGTACAACCGTTATAAAATTCCCGTAAGGAAAATTTCGACGCCGATGAAGATTAAAATTGCACCGCCGAAGACGGAGGCTTTGTCGGCGAGCTTCGTGCCGAACTTCTTGCCTAAGAACAGCCCGACGAGGCAAATGCCGAACGTAACCGCTGCAATCAATAACACGGCGACGAGTGCTGCAACGATGTCGTATTCCGCAATGGTGAACCCGACGGAGAGTGCGTCGATCGAGGTGGCAACGCCTTGTACGAGCAGGGCGACGAAGCCCACTTGTTTTTGCGGCGTTTCCTCTTCCGCACTCCGTTTTTGCAGTCCCTCATAGAGCATTTTGCCGCCGATAAAGCCGAGTAGCAACAGGGCGATCCAAGGAATAAACGCTTCGAACGAGTGAAAATATTGCACGATCGTATGTACGCAAACCCAGCCGATCATCGGCATAATCGCCTGAAAGAGGGCGAACACGCCTGCGATACCGAGCGTTTTACTCTTTTTCATATTCGGTTCGTTCAAACCGTTGGCGAGGGAGACGGAAAAGGCGTCCATTGCCAGCCCCGCCCCCAAGAGCAGGTTATTAAAGAAAAAAGTGAACGTATACATAATAGAAATAGTATAGCACGCGCGCGCGGCGTTGTCAATGAAAAACGGGGGGAGTTTGTCGAAAAACGGGAAAAAGATAACCGTCCCGAAACCTTGCGGCTTCGAGACGGCTACCTATATGATAAGGGGGAAAATGATGAGCTATTTCATGCGGTGAGCAATCACTCAACCGATTTACATATATATTATAACACGCCGACAAGAAAAAGTAAATAACTTTTTAAAAAAAATTTTTTTCGACAAAAAAGTATACCGTTTGCGCAAAAAATGTAATTTTTTCACATTGTAACGCCCGAAAAGATATATTTTATAACAAACGGCACAAAAAACAGGCGAAAATTGCCGAGAGAAGGTAGGAGCATACGCACACCGTAAGGGCAGTCGTCAATCTTTTGCGGCGGATACCTGCGAAGTAGACCGCGCCGACGTAAAAAATCGTTTCGCTTGCGCCGTACACGACGCAGGCGCACCGTCCGATATAGCTATCCACGCCGTGCGCTTCCAACAATTCGGACAGCACCGCGATCGAGCCGCTACCCGAAAGGGGTTTGACGAGCAGCAGCGGCGCGAGTTCGGTAGGCACGCCGACGAGGGAGAATACGGGCGAAAGCAGCCGACAAAGTCCGTCGTCCAAGTGCGTGGCGGCGAGTAAGCCGTTGAGCATACCGACGGCGACGACGTACGGGAATACCGACGTAACGAGGGGGATCGCGCTCTGCATGCCTTTGGTGAAGCTATCGAAGAGGTTGACTTTCCGTTTTGCCGCGTAGAGCAGTGAGATGAGGAAAAGCAGGGGAATCAGCAGGGAAAGAAATACGTTCATCGCATACCTGCCCTTGCCGTTTGCGTGGAAAGCGTGAATCGTCTTTTCGCGCTTTTCGGGGGTACGAGCAGTCGCACGGCGAACGCGGCGAGCAGGGTGGAGAACGCGCTCGTCAACAGCGTGGGGAAGAGTATATCGGCAGGGGCTGCGCTATGCAACGCGGTGCGTACGCCGATCACCGACGTGGGAATGAGTTGCAAGGACGTGGCGTTCAGGGCGAGCAGCATACACGAGGCGTACTCCGCCTCTTCCGTTCGATCGAGCAGGCGTGCGGCGCGCACGCCGTAGGGAGTAGCCGCGCCCGATATGCCGAGTACGTTGACCGACAGGCTGAGCGTTACCGCTTCGAGCGTTTCCGCGTCTTCCGTTTTGAAGAGTTTTTTGGCGAGCGGACGCAAGCGTTTGGAGAGTTTTTCGGTAACGCCGCTATCCGACCAAACCTGCATCAAGCCCAGCCAAACGCAATAGGTAGAGAGCAAGGACAGGCAAAGGGCGGCGCTGTTAGACGCGCTCGCGATCAGCGTGGGTAAAAACTCGTTCGGGGCTTGTAGGAGCAGAAGGAGGGAGGCGAGGGAAAACACGGCGAAAAAAAGTACGTTCATACCATTACCCTATGCGCAAAAAATAGGAAAAATGCCGTAATACAGCGCAAAGCGGTTTACATTTTCGCGAAAATGGTGTATAATGAAACGGAATACGAATGGTCGAAAGGGCGTGGCGCGTACGGACGCGCGAACTCTGCTTTCGATAAGGAGCGTTACCATGGCAAAAAAACCTTATTACATCACTACGGCAATTGCGTATACTTCGGGAAAGCCGCATATCGGGAACACCTACGAAGCGGTGCTTGCCGACGCGATCGCACGTTTTAAGCGCAAGCAGGGCTACGACGTATTTTTCCAAACGGGTACGGACGAGCACGGACAAAAAATTCAGGAAAAGGCGGAAGCGGCGCACGTTACTCCGCAAGCGTTCGTGGACGGCGTTGCAGGGGAGATTAAGGGCATTTGGGATCTCGTCAACACTTCGTACGACAAATTTATCCGTACGACGGACGATTATCACCAAAAACAAGTAGCGAAAATCTTTAAGAAGTTTTACGATCAAGGGGATATTTACAAGGGCTATTACGAGGGCATGTATTGCACTCCGTGCGAATCGTTTTGGACGGAGAGTCAGCTCGTGGACGGCAAATGTCCCGATTGCGGCAGGGAAGTGAAGCCTGCGCGCGAGGAAGCATATTTCTTCAAAATGGGCAAATATGCCGATCGTTTGATCGCGCATATCAACGCCCATCCCGAATTTATTCAACCGCCGTCGAGAAAGAACGAAATGATGAACAACTTCCTTTTGAAAGGGTTGCAAGATCTTTGCGTTTCCCGTACGTCGTTCACGTGGGGAATTCCCGTCGAGTTTGATTCTCGCCACGTCGTGTACGTATGGTTGGACGCGCTGAGCAACTATATCACGGGGCTTGGCTTCGACGCGGACGGCAATCACGGTGAAAATTACAAAAAATATTGGCCGGCGGACTTGCATTTGATCGGCAAGGATATTTTGCGTTTCCATACGATCTATTGGCCGATCTTCCTGATGGCACTTGGCGAACCGTTGCCGAAACAAATTTTCGGACATCCTTGGTTGTTGCAAGGGGACGGCAAGATGAGTAAATCGAAGGGGAACGTCATTTACGCGGACGATTTGGCACGCTTGTTCGGCGTGGACGCGGTGCGCTACTTCGTGTTGCACGAAATGCCCTTCGACAACGACGGACAAATCACGTGGGAGTTGGTTGCGGAACGGTTCAACACCGATCTTGCCAACGTGCTGGGCAACCTCGTGAGCCGTACGGTGGCGATGATCGACAAGTACTTCGGCGGCACGGTGAAAAAGTCGCTCGCGGAAAACGAACGCACGCCCGATAGCGAGTTTAAGCAAACGGTATGCGCGACGGTGAAGAAGGTAACGGCGAAAGCGGACGAGTTGCGTATCGCGGACGCCATTTCCGAAATTTTCACGCTGTTCCGTCGTGCGAACAAGTATATCGACGAAACGATGCCTTGGGCGCTTGCCAAGGACGAGAACGAACGCGGACGGTTGAACGACGTGTTGTATAACCTTGCCGAAGCCATTCAGATCGGCGCGTCGCTGTTGGACAGCTTTATGCCCGATACCGCGGCAAAGATCTTCGAGGCGTTCGGCGGCGAGAGCCGTTCTTTGGAAGATTGCGAACGGTTCGCACTCCGCGACGAAGTAACGGTGCACGCAATCGCGCCCCTCTTCGCGCGTATCGATTTCAAGGCGTTGCAACCGGAGATTGAGAAAATTCGCGCGGCTCAAATGGCGGCGGCAAACGCGGAAAGTGCGCCGAAAACGGCTGAAAAGGCAGTAAAAGAGGAAAAGGCGGAGGAAGAGTCTGCCAAGGTTGCAGAAATTTCCATCGACGATTTTGCAAAGGTGCAAATTCGCGTAGGTGAGATCGTAGCCTGCGAGAAAGTGCCGAAATCGTCCAAACTGTTGCACGAAACAGTGAAATTCGGCGACGAGGTGCGTTCGGTCGTGTCGGGTATCGCAAAGCATTATAAGCCCGAAGACTTGATCGGCAAAAAAGTGCTGTTCGTAACTAACTTAAAGCCCGTAAAATTGTGCGGAATTCTTTCCGAGGGTATGATTTTGGCAGCGGAGGACGAGGACGGAACGTTGTCGTTGACGACGCCTGAAAATCAGTCGATCAAGAGCGGCGCGACGGTAGGCTAAGCGGTATGCAGGGCTATATCGACGTGCATTGCCACTTGACGGGCGAGGAGTTCGATTCGGTCGGCGGCGTAGGGGGCGTGTTGGCGCGCGCGAAGTCTTGCGGCGTGGAACGCGTCGTGTGTTCGGGGTTCGATTTATCGTCGTCCTATCGGGCGATGGAGATCGCGGAACAGTTCGACGAGGCGTACTTTTGCGTCGGGTATCACCCCTCCGAATTGAAGGGGTATCGCGAGGGCGATTTGGACGAGCTGAAACGGCTTTGTCGGCACGAAAAATGCGTGGCGATCGGGGAGATCGGGTTAGATTATCACTTCGAGGACAATCCCCCCAAAGCGCAACAACGCGCGTTGTTTTTGCGGCAGTTGCAGCTGGCGTACGACGAGGGGTTGCCCGTCGTGTTGCATAGCCGCGACGCGGCAGGCGAAACGTTGGAGCTACTCCGCGAAAACGAGAAGTTGCTCGCCAACGGCGGCTTGTTGCATTGCTATTCCTATTCGGCGGAAATGGTGGAATCGTTTGCGGCGTTGGGGTTACATTTCTCCTTTGGCGGCGCGAAGTCTTGCGGCGTGGAACGCGTCGTGTGTTCGGGGTTCGATTTATCGTCGTCCTATCGGGCGATGGAGATCGCGGAACAGTTCGACGAGGCGTACTTTTGCGTCGGGTATCACCCCTCCGAATTGAAGGGGTATCGCGAGGGCGATTTGGACGAGCTGAAACGGCTTTGTCGGCACGAAAAATGCGTGGCGATCGGGGAGATCGGGTTAGATTATCACTTCGAGGACAATCCCCCCAAAGCGCAACAACGCGCGTTGTTTTTGCGGCAGTTGCAGCTGGCGTACGACGAGGGGTTGCCCGTCGTGTTGCATAGCCGCGACGCGGCAGGCGAAACGTTGGAGCTACTCCGCGAAAACGAGAAGTTGCTCGCCAACGGCGGCTTGTTGCATTGCTATTCCTATTCGGCGGAAATGGTGGAATCGTTTGCGGCGTTGGGGTTACATTTCTCCTTTGGCGGCGCGTGTACGTTCAAGAATGCGAAAAAGGTATGGGAGAGCGTTCAACGCGTACCTGCCTGCCGCATTTTGTCGGAAACGGATTGTCCGTATATGACGCCCGTACCTTTTCGGGGTGAATTTCCCAACCAACCGTGCCACGTAACGCACGCCGTGGATAGAATGGCGGGGTTGCGCGGCGTAACCGTGGAGGACTTGGCGGCGCAAATGCGGACGAACGCCACGACGTTATTCAAAAAATTAAAATTCTGAAAGCAGGAAAACAGATATGGAAGAGAACAAAAACGAACTGCCCCAAACGGGCGAGGCGCAAAACGGCGGAAGAAAAAGACGGCGTAGACGGAAACGCCACGGCGGTAACGGTCAAAACGGACAGGCGACGCAAAACGCACAGTCCGTGCAAACGACGGCGCAAAACGGACAAGCCGCGCAGGGCGGCAACGGCGGTAACGGCGGTAAGAACGCGAACGGGAAGCCGAAAGGACAAAACGGCGCGCGCGGCAATAAGCAACCGCAGTCCCAACAAAACAAACAACAGCCGACGAATAAGCAGCAAAAGCAACAGAACAACGCCAACGCGAAAAAGGACGAGAACCGCAAGGATACCTACGTCTATACGTTGGACGGCAATTTGTATATCAATTTGACGAACAAGTGTTCCAACGGTTGCGATTTTTGCGTGCGGAACGAGCGCGCGAGCTATTACGGCAACTACTTATGGCTGCGCCACGGCGAGCCGACGGTGGAGAAAGTGATTGCCGCCGTCAACGGATTCGGCGATCTTTCGCGATTCAAAGAAGCGGTATTTTGCGGCTTCGGCGAACCGACGTATAAGGTGGCGGAAATGGTCGCGCTGTGCGATTTCTTCCACGAAAAGGGCTTGTCCACGCGGTTGAATACCAACGGACAGGGCAACCTGATCAACAAACGGGATATTGTACCCGAATTGAAGGGCAAGATCGATTTCGTCAACGTTTCGTTGAACGCTTCCTGCGTGGAGAAATATCAACCGATTTGCCGTTCGCAATTCGGCGAAGCAGGGTTTACGGGCTTGATCGAGTTTGCAAAACTCTGCAAGCGCGAAGGCGTAAATTGCCGCTTCTCTATCGTCGATTGTATCGGTGAGGAAGAGGTCGAGGCGTGCAAAAAACTTGCCGAGAGCGTGCGTATTCCATTATATGTACGCAAGTATATTGCGGATTCCTAAGAGATAGGCGGTGTGGGTATGAGCGAGCTGAAAGACACGCTGGTAAAGCACTCCTTTCGTTTCAAGAAACAGTTTGGACAAAATTTCATTTCGGACGGCAACCTGTTAAAATCGATCGTGGACGCGTCGGGGATAGACGAGAACACGACGGTGGTCGAGGTCGGTTGCGGCGCGGGCACGCTGACGAGGGCGATTGCTGAGCGCGCGAAAAAGGTATACGCGTTCGATATCGATAAAGATTTGCAGCCCGTGCTCGCGGAAACGTTGTCGGGGTTGGAGAACGTGGAAGTCATCTTCCGCGATTTCAACAAGATCGATTTGCACGCCTTCGAAGAGGAAATCGGCGAATATACGGTGGTGGCGAATTTGCCCTATTATATCACCACTCCCCTCGTGATGAAGTTTTTAGAGGAGAGCGATCGGGTGCAGGGTGTATCGATTATGGTACAAGAAGAGGTTGCCGAGCGGTTTTGCGCCAAGGAGAACACGGCGGAATACGGTGCGGTAACGGCGGCGATTGCTTTGAAAGGCGAGGCGCGAATCGTCAAGCGCGTATCGCGGAATATGTTTTATCCGCGTCCGAACGTCGATTCGGCGGTGGTGAAGATCGATTTTCACCGCGGACGGATCACGGTCAAGAGTGAACGGGCGTACCGTCAAACGGTGAAGTGCGCCTTCTTGAATCGGCGCAAGACGTTGGAAAACAACCTCGTCAATTTGTTCGGGGTTTCCCGTGAAACGGCGCGTACGGCGTTGGAACGCGCAGGCGTGGAAGAAAAGGCGCGCGGTGAAACGCTTTCGCCCGAACGGCTTGCCGTGCTTGCCGACGTATTGACGGATATGGGCGTATTGCACGAATAACGGCGATAAAAACACGAACGCCGTCCTTCCCGAAGTTCGGGAGGGACGGCGTTTTGCCGTATACGGTAGCTATCGTTCGTTAGAAGACGGGCAGGGCGAGTATTCCGCACGCCGCGCCGAGTATCGCGCCGCCGACGAGGTCGGTGGGGTAGTGCAAGCCGAGCGCGAAGCGGATATAGGCGAGCAAACAGGCGACGGGGAGCAACGTCCAACCGAGCACGGGAATCACGGGCACGATCGACAGGCTGAGTACGAACGCGCAAGCGACGTGGCGGCTGGGAAAAGACTTGTCCTTGTCCCCCTTTTTACGGAGCAAGGGGGTGATATGTGCACCTCGTTCGCTATACGGACGGGGACGGGCGATCGCCAAACGCAGTACGCTGACGAGCAACAAACATAAGAGGGGCGCGCCGATTAAACGCATGAATACGGCGTAGTCGGTCGAGCCGTCGCGCAGTACGGCGGCGCTACGCCACAGCGCGATCGCGTACGCGGCGAAGAAGAGTACGGTGGATACGCGGTTTGCGATTTTCAAAGCGCAAAGGGCGCGCGGTCGTGCGGTATAGAACGCGTAGTTGCGTTCGTACAGTTGTTTATAAGCGAGTTTCATCATAAATACAGTATACCATAAACGGCGCGGAAGAACAAGTGTTTTCGCGCTTTTTTTCGCGGCAAAAAAGCCTTTCGACGGAGGGGGAGTCCGTGAAAGGCTTTTTCGTGAGCCGCGTGCGTTATCTTTTTATCGTAAGGGTGCGGCTCAAAGTAAGGAGTTGAAAGGAAAGCAAAAATTAGTCTTGCTTGGCGTTTGCGATAATCTTATCCACCAAGGCAAACGGCACTTCTTCGTAGCCTAAAAATTCGGATACGAATTTACCGCTACCGCGCGTGAGAGAACGTAACTCCATCGTGTACGTTTTCATTTCCGCCAACGGCACTTCCGCTGAGATGATCGAGGTGTCGCCCTCGGTGTCCGTGCCCATGATCCGACCGCGGCGTTTGTTGACGTCGCCCATGACATCGCCTAAATATTCTCCCGAAACGGAGATCCGGACGGAGTGGATCGGCTCTAACAGCACGGGTTTTGCGTTTTTCAGACCTTCTTTATAGGCGATCGACGCCGCCATTTTGAAGGAGAGTTCGTTGGAATCGACGTCGTGATAGCTGCCGTCGTAGAGAACGGCTTTCACGCCCACGACGGGGTAGCCTGCCAAAGGACCGTGCTCCAAACATTCGCGCAAGCCCTTTTCGACGGCAGGGAAGTAGTTTTTCGGTACTGCGCCGCCGACGACTTCTTCGTCAAAGATAAAATCTTCTTCGCAGGGGGAGAAACGGAGTTTGACGTGTCCGTATTGTCCGTGTCCGCCCGATTGTTTCTTGTGTTTGCCCTCCGCTTCCGCCGTGCCGCGGATCGTTTCGCGATAGGCGATTTTCGGTTCGGCGAGTTTCATATCCACGCCGTAGCGCGCTTTGACTTTCTTCGCGAGCAATTCGATTTGAATATCCCCTTGACCGCCGAGTAAAATTTCGCCCGTGTCGGCGTTCTTTTCGACGGTGAACGTATGATCTTCTTCGCGGAGTTTGGCAAGGCCTGCGAAAACTTTGTCCTCTTCGCCCTTCTTTTCCGCCGCTACCGACATAAACAGGGTGGGTTTCGGGAAGAAGATAGGGGAGAATTTCACCTTCGCCGACGGATCGCACAGCGTGTCGCCCGTATTCGTGTTGCCGAGTTTATTGACTGCGCCGATATCGCCTGCCGCCAATTCGTCCACGGCTTCCATTTTCTTACCGCGAAGCAGGTAGATTTGTCCGATGCGTTCTTCACATTCGGTATTGCTGTTCCAAACGGTCGAACCGCTCTTCAATACGCCGCGGAAGCTCTTGATATACGATAACTTGCCCGAATAGGGATCGATCACCGTCTTGAACACTTGCGCTGCGAACGGCGCGTTCTGTTTGGTGGGAACGTGTACGATCTTGTTGCCGTCCTCGACGTCTTCGGCGAGGGTATTCTTTCTTTCGTCCGCTTGCGGCATGTAGGTAACGATTTCGTTGAGGAGGTTGATGACGCCGCGGTTTTGCAACGCCGAACCTGCCATGACGGGAATGGTATTGACGGAAGCGATACCGATACGGATACCGCGAATGGTTTCTTCTCTCGTCAACGCGCCCGTTTCAAAATATTTCTCCAACAAAAATTCGTCGTTTTCCGCCGCCGTTTCCATGAGGTGCGATTGCATTTCCGCAACCTGCGTTTTCATGTTTTCGGGGATAGGAATTTCTTGCGGTCCGCCCTCTTTGAAGAGGTAGGCGCGTTCTTGCAGGGCGTTGATACAGCCTTGCATTTTGCCGTTTTCCATGATCGGGATTTGAATGGGGGCGAGCTTACCTGCGTATTTCGCTTTCAACGCTTGCACCGTACCCAAATAGTCGGCGTTTTCCTTATCCATACCGTTGATAAAGATGATGAGCGGTTTACCGAGTTTCAAACAATAATCGACGATCGCTTCCGCGCCGATAGGGATCACTCCGTTCGCGCCGATAACCAAGCACGCGCCGCCCGCGGCACGCAAACCTTCATTGCGTTCGCCCTCGAAGTCGTAATAGCCGGGCAGGTCGATCAGGTTGATCTTGACGTCCTTCCAAGTGAGGTAGGACAAAGAGGAATAGACGGACATCTTTTTGGCTTTTTCCAAATCGTCGAAGTCGGACACCGTTGTGCCGTCGGCAACCTTGCCCATACGATCGATCGCGCCGCCGTTGAAAAGCATGGCTTCGCAAAGGGTGGTTTTGCCTTCGCCGCTGTGTCCTACGATTGCGACATTACGGATATTTTCGCCTTGTATACTCATAAAAGATAATTCCCCCTAAAAATAGCTGTGTTTCGTTGCGACGGGGAACGCCGTTCCCCTGAACGCAAGGCTATTATAATACATTTTTCCGAACATTTCAAGGGGTTTTAGAAAAAAAGTTTCAAAAAAAGTGAAAAAATTTCTAAAAGCGTCTTGAAAGCGTGTTCGATTGTAACAGCGCGTCCGTCTGCGGCAGGCGTAGAAAAAGACGGAAAGTGGGGAAAGCGGCGGCTGCTTTAATTGACAAGCGTGAAAAAAAGAGGTATAATACGTATATATGGAACGTATTTATTTGGATCATGCGGCGACTACGCCGCTCGATAGAGAAGTGTTAGAGAAAATGACGCCCTATTTTTGCGAGGCGTACGGCAACGCGGACTCTCCGCACGTGATAGGCAGGCGCGCTATGGCGGCGGTGGACGCCGCGCGCGATCTCGTGGCGAGTTTGATTGGCGCGAAGAGTAACGAGGTGTATTTTACGTCGGGCGGTACGGAAGCGGACAACTGGGCGGTGCTCGGCGGTGCGTACGCGCGGCGCGAAGAGGGTAGAAAGCGCGTCGTTCTTTCCGCGATCGAACATCACGCGGTACTCTCGGCGGCGGAACGGTTGGAACGCGAGGGCTTCGAAGTGGTGTATATGCCCGTAAACGACGGGGGCAGGGTTGAGGTGAGTACTTTGGAAGCGTATATCACTCCCGATACCGCACTCGTGGCGTTGATGGGGGCGAACAACGAGACGGGCGTGTTGCAACCGATACGGGAAGGGAGTGCGATCGCGCGGAAAAACGGTGCGACCTTCTTTACCGACTGCGTGCAACTTGCGCCGTACGCGCCGATAAACGTGCACGATTTAGGCGCGGAGATGCTCGCTTTTTCGGGACATAAGTTTTACGGACCGAAAGGGGTGGGGGTATTGTACGTCAAAAACGGGACGCGACTCAAACGGTTGATCGGCGGCGGCGAGCAGGAACGCGGCATGCGCGGCGGTACGGTGAACGTGCCTTGCGTAGTCGGTTTGGCGGCGGCGTACGAAAAGACGGTACGCGACTTGGAGGAAAACGATCGAAAACTCCGTGCGTTGTCCGAACGATTCGTCGAGCGGTTGTCGGCAATCGGCGGCGTGGAGCGGAACGGGGATAAGGAGAATGTCTTGCCGTCCGTTTGCAACCTGCGTTTTTCGGGCGTGGAGAACGCCGCGTTGTTGTATTCGTTAGACTTGCAAGGGATATGCGCGGCGGCAGGTTCGGCTTGTGCGAGTGCTTCGATTAAGCCCAGCCACGTGTTGACGGCGATGGGATTGACGGACGCGCAGGCGAAGGAGTGCGTGCGATTCGGCTTGGGAAAGAACAATACGGAAGAGGAAATCGACCGTGCGGCGCAGGCGATCGGGGAAATTGTGGAAAGATTGCGATAAAAATTGCGTAAAAACGTCGTGTAAATTGTTTACGAAAGGGAAAAATTGTGGTATAATAACAATATACTATATACGGAGGTATAAATATGGCACACGTAATTTCTAACGAATGCGTAGCTTGCGGTGCTTGCGCGGATACTTGCCCCGTTGGTGCGATTGCGATGGGAGATGACGGTATTTACGTTATCAACGCCAACGAATGTGTAGATTGCGGCGCATGCGAGGACGGATGCCCCGTCGGCGCAATTAAAGCGGAATAAGCAACGGTATAAAACACGAGAAAAAACGTCGGCAAACGCCGACGCTTTTTCTTTCGTTTCGCTTGCTTTTTACGGGGAAAAGGAATATAATAGAACAAACGCACGATAGGAGAAAGTGGGTATGATTAACGAGAAAATGTACGGTTTGGGCAGCAAACGCTCGTCGATTCGCGAGATATTCGAGTACGCAAAGACGCGCGCCGCGGAAATAGGCGCGGAAAACGTGTTCGATTTTTCCATAGGCAACCCTTCCGTGTCTGCGCCCGAAAGCGTGAAAGAGAGCATTTTGGCGGCGTTGGAAACCGATTCGACGGCGTTGCACGGCTACACTTCCGCGCAGGGGGACGCGTCGGTGCGCGATACGATCGCGAAAAGATATACCGAGCGATTCGGCGTGGAACTTTGCGGCGACGATTTGTATATGACTTGCGGCGCGGCGGCTTCGCTGACGATCGTTTGTAACGCACTCGCATGCGAGGGCGACGAGTTTATCGTGATCGCGCCCTATTTTGCCGAATATAAAGTATTCGTCGAGGGGAGCGGCGCGCGACTCGTCGTCGTGCCGTCCGACGAACGGACGATGTTGCCCGATTTCGACGCTTTGAAAGGGGCGTTGAACGAGCATACCAAGGGCGTGATCGTCAATTCGCCGAATAACCCGTCGGGGGTGGTATACGGCGAGGATACGTTGCAGGCGTTGGCGGCGGTTTTGCGCGAGGCGTCCGCGGCAAACGGAGCACCCGTGTATTTGATCTCCGACGAACCGTACCGTGAACTTATATACGACGAGAGTACCGTCGTGCGCAGCCCTATGGCGTATTACGACGATACGATCGTGTGCTACTCCTACTCGAAATCGCTGTCGTTGCCGGGGGAGCGGATCGGGTATATCGCGGTATCGCCGAAGTCGGCGGAGGCAAGGCGGACGTACGCGGCGGTATGCGGTGCAGGCAGGGCGTTGGGGTACGTGTGCGCGCCCTCGCTCTTTCAACGGGTGGCGGCGGCGTGCGACGGGCAAACGGCGGACTTGTCGGTGTATAAACGCAACCGCGATTTGCTCTATAACGGATTGACGGCGTGCGGTTTTACCTGTATTTATCCGCAGGGGGCGTTCTATTTATTCGTGAAAGCGGCGGAAAAGGACGCGAAAGCATTTTGCGCGCGTGCCAAGGCGCGTGATTTGCTCTTCGTGCCGGGCGACGATTTCGGCTACGAAGGCTGGGTGCGTATCGCCTATTGCGTGCCGACGGAGAAGATCGAACGCGCGTTACCGCTGTTTGCGGCGTTGGCGAAAGAATACGGCTTGAAGTGAAGACGATTTTGGTGATTACGATCAAACCGCCGAGCGAAATGGTTTCGATCGGCGGTTTTTGTACGCAATGATAGGCATTTTCAAACGATTTTGTTTGCGGAATCCGCGGCTTGTTCGATAAAACGGAAAAACTCGTTTTTCTCGCTTTGATTAAATATTTTCGTAACTTCTTCCAACCACTCGTTTTGAATTTTTAACGTTTGCGGAATCAGAGCCAAGGCTTTTTCCGTCAAACGGACATTGTACGCGCGTGCGTCCTCGTCGTGCCGTTCTTTGATAATAAACCCGTCTTTTTCAAGACGAACGAGCATTTTCGCTATCGGTTGCTGGAAATCGATTTTCAAACAAGAAGAAATGATAAACAAAGAGTAGTCGTCCGCTTTGCGGCGGAGCGTATAGAAAAAGTTGCGTTATCTATGCACCGTGCCGACGGCTTGGTAAAGACAATTTCATATAAAAGCAAAGGGCAGGTATGCGTTGAGTGCGTACCTGCCCTGTTTTGTTGCAGTAAAAGGCGAGATTGCTTCGTCGTGATACTCCTCGCAATGACAAGGAGAGGGCGACGCGCGGTGGGGAAAGTGTCATTGCGAGCCGATAGGCGTGGCAATCTCACTCGTGCGCGTATGCGTGCGTATATATAATATAGTATGGCGATGTCGGCGAAGGGCGGCTGAAAAAAAATTTCAAAAAAATAAAAAACTTTGAAAAACGCGCAAAAAAAGATTGACAAGCCCTGCAAAGTGTGATAAACTTATTTCACGCACCGAGATGGGGTGTAATTTTTTTGTATGGAGTTTTCATTATGGCAACGAAAACGGCAAGAGCCAAAATCACTTTTGAATGTACCGAATGCAAGCGTAGAAATTACGATTCGTTAAAGAACAAGAAGAACGATCCTGATAGACTCGTATTGTCCAAATACTGTCCTTTCTGCAAGAAGCACACGGAACACAAAGAATCCAAATAATTCTAAATTTGTAAAGCGCACGTTTTGTACGACGGGCGCGGTTTGAGGTACGCGATGGCAAACGCAACAAAGACTAAGAACAAGAAACCCAACTGGTTTCGTCGCGTAGGCGCAAAATGCAAGGAAACCTTTTCCGAATTGAAAAGGGTAACTTGGCCTACGTTCACTACCGTGTTAAAGACGACGGGCGTGGTGCTCGTGATCGTCGCTGCTTTTCTTGCGGTAGTAACGGGGGTTGACGCATTACTCGGCTGGCTGCTGGGCTTGATTTCATAATCGGGGAGGGAGAAGGTATATGCCGATGAACGAAGAACCGAAATGGTATATTCTTCATACCTATTCCGGATATGAAGCGATGGTCAAAGACAGCCTTGAAAAGCTGATCGAAAACAACAATTTGGGCGATTATATCGTGGATTTGAAGATCCCGATGGAACAGGTAATCGAAGAGAAGAACGGCAAGCGCAAGGTAGTGGAAAGAAAGCTGTTGCCCTGCTACGTCTTTATCAAGATGATCTACACCAACCAAATTTGGTATTACGTTACCAGCACGCGCGGCGTAACGGGCTTCTGCGGACCGCAAGGTCGTCCTATCCCCATGAAGGAAGAGGAAATCAGAAAAATGCGTTTGGAAGCTCCCGTGTTCTCCGGTGAGGAGTTCGTCGTGGGTGACACCGTATCGGTAGAGGACGGTCCTTTGAAGGGCTTCCTCGGTACGATCAAAGAACTGAACGCGTCTGCGCAAAAGGCGAAGATCGCCACCAGCATGTTCGGTAGAAGCACTGAGGTCGAAGTTGAGTACGTTCAAATTAAAAAAGTGGACGCGCCCCTTCCCGAAGTTACCGCTGAAGAAGAGTAAGCGGCATTACATTAGCAAAAAGTGGGAGAAGTATCAAATCTTTCAAGGTACTTTGTTATAACCACAATAGGAGAAAATATTTATGGCTAAGAAAATCACGGCAGTCGTAAAATTGCAACTTCCGGCAGGCAAAGCAACTCCTGCCCCTCCCGTAGGCTCTACGTTAGGCCCGTACGGTATTAACTTACCCGGCTTCACGAAGGAATTTAACGCAAAGACGGCAGACAAACCCGGTCTCATTATCCCCGTAGTCGTAACGATTTATCAAGATCGTTCGTTTACGTTCATTTTGAAGACTCCCCCCGCTCCCGTATTGATCAAGAAAGCTCTTGGTTTGGATACGGCAAGTGCGAAACCCAACAGCGTAAAAGTTGGTAAATTGACGAAAGCGCAAGTGGAAGAAATTGCGAAGACGAAGTTGCCCGACTTGAATTGCACCACGTTGGAGAGCGCAATGAGCATGATCGCAGGTACGGCTCGCAGCATGGGCGTAACCGTCGAGGAATAAGCGAGGAGGCGGTATAATTATGAAACACGGAAAGAAATATAACGAAAGCTTAAAAGCGTACGACGCAACGAAGCAATACGAAGCGGCGGAAGCTGTTTCTATTTTGTTGCAAACGGCAAAAGCGAACTTTGACGAAACGATCGAAATGCACGTTCGTTTGGGCGTAGATCCCCGTCAAGCGGATCAACAAGTTCGTGGCGTGCTCGTGTTGCCCAACGGTACGGGTAAAACCAAGCGCGTTTTGGTTATCGCAAAGGGCGCGAAGGCGGACGCGGCGGCAGCAGCCGGTGCAGACTTCGTCGGCGCGGAAGAAATGATCGCAAAAATTCAAAACGACAACTGGTTCGATTTCGACGTTATCATCACCACTCCCGATATGATGGGTATGGTTGGTAGAATCGGTCGTGTGCTCGGCCCGAAAGGCTTGATGCCTAACCCTAAGTCCGGTACGGTTACGATGGACGTTGAAAAGGCGATCAAAGAAGTGAAAGCAGGTAAAGTGGAATACAGACTTGACAAGACGGCTATCATTCACTGCCCGATCGGCAAGAAGAGCTTTGGTCAAGACAAGCTTGTAGAGAACTTCACCGCGCTTATGGACGCGATCGTAAAAGCGAAGCCCGCAGCGGCGAAAGGTCAATACGTGAAGAGCGTAGTTATCGCTTCCACGATGGGCCCCGGCGTAAAAGTAGCGGCAAAAGCGTAACTTTTGAAAAATTTTCGTCAAAGGCGGTTAAAATAGCTTGACTGCCTTTGACGGAGATGATATAATAATCTCGTAAAAATAAATTCGCCGTAGAAAACGAGTGTCGAAAGACGTAATGGGAAACCGCTCGTCGAGGTTGAGGAACATACCAAGCGTAGTATCCTTATGCCGTGCGGCGTAAGGTGTTTTTTTATCGACAGGCGGCAACGCTTAAAGGAGGTAACTATGTCGGCAAATATTGAAGCAAAAAAAGTAATCGTAGAAGAAATCAAATCGAAAATCGAAGCGAGCAAGTCTATCGTCCTTGCGGACTATAACAAACTTACCGTTTTGGAAGTTACCGATTTGAGAAACAAATTCCGCGCTGCGAACTGTGAATACAAGGTATACAAAAATACTTTGGTTAGAAAGGCGTTTAACGAGTTGGGTATCACCGATTTCGATAACGACTTGAACGGTACGACGGCTACGGTATTCTGTGCAGACGAAACGAGCGGCGCAGCGGTGTTCGCAAGTGCAACGAAAGCAAACCCCGTGCTCGTGGACAAGATCGTTCCTAAATGTGCATACGTTGAAAAGAAATATTTGGATAAGGACGGCGTGAAAGAATTGTCCGCTATTCCTTCCAAGGAAATTCTCATCGCGAAGATGTTGGGTTGCTTGCAATCTTCCATTTCCAAATTCGTTTACGTTTTGGATAGCATTGCGAAAGCAAAGGAAAGCAACTAATCTATTAAAAAATCATTCATTAAAATTAAAAGGAGACAAATTACTATGGACGTACAAAAACTCATTGAAGAAGTAAAAGCTATGACCGTTCTCGAATTGAACGAACTCGTTA
>CAZDCO010000014.1:15665-29076 GCA_964504025.1 uncultured Clostridia bacterium | reverse complement strand
GGCGCGTACAGAAGTACGTAACCGAACGGCGACGCCGTTGTACCACTCAACAAACTTATCCCGAAGTAAAAGTGCTGATTTACAAGCAGTTCAAGAAGCCGTGAAGGCGCGTACGAGAGGTACGTAACCGAACGGCGACGCCGAAATGCGCCGTAAATCAACACTTTTACCCATTCATTACTCCGTGCGGAGTGCCACCACGGGATCCTTCTTTGCCGCCGCGTTCGCAGGAATCAAACCGCTGATCAACGTCAAAGCCACGCTTACGCCGACCATAATCGCCGCCGTACCGAGCGGCAGGGAAGCCAACGTCGTGATTCCCGTCAACGCACCCAAAATCGCGTTCACGGCAACGCACAGCGCGTAGCATACCGCCACGCCGAACACGCCCGACGACAAACCGATGATGAACGTTTCCGCGTTGAACAGGTTCTTGACGTCCTTTTTCCGCGCACCGAGCGAACGCAACACGCCGATTTCTTTCGTCCGTTCCACCACCGATACGTAGGTGATAATGCCGATCATCACCGACGATACGACGAGAGAAATGGAAGTGAACGCCACCAAGACGTAGGTGATCGAATCCAAAATGCCGCCGATCAGCATAGTCAACGTCTTTACCGTATCGGTATAATTGACCATCTTCGCCTTTTCTTCCGCGTTCTTCTCGTCCAACCGCTGGTTCCACGCGTCCAAATAGTCCGTCAGGGCGTCTTTCATTTCAAACGTCGAAGTATAAATCGACACGCTGCTGATCTCGTCGCTCGCACCGATCGTTTGCAACGCTCCCACGCTATCCGTCAAATAGTAGAAGCCTCCGCCGACGGACTGGTAGTATTTTTCCACTTCTTTACAAGCCGGACGACGATATGTAATATGTCCGGACGTCGCTTGACTGCCTGCGATATACCCCTCGGTGATCGCTTGCGCAAGCTGCGAATTTTCGTTCGCCTTGATATAGTCCGCTTCCAACTGCTCCGTTACGTTCAAACCGTTCGTCAAACAGCCGTAACTCAATCCCTCTTTCAGTCGCAAAATCGCCGTGATTTTCACGGGCGTACCCTTCGTTGCGTCTTGCATATTGCTACGGAATTCGCTCTCCGTAAACGCGCCGTCGTCCTCGTAGTCGTACGCCGCCGTCAAGCTACTCGTCGGCGTATACACTGCGTCGTTGTTCGCCAAGAAATATTCCTTTTGCAAAATTTCTTGGAAGTCCAACGATAACGGTTGCGCGTTCCCCTCTTCGTCGAAGAGGTCCAAAAACTCTTCTTCGGGGATAAAGCCGAGCTGCGCCAACGTCAAATCGGTCATTTCGTTGTCGTTTCCGATCACGAGTACCCCTTCGTTCGCCGCCTTCGGCCATTCGCCCGACAGTTTATCGTATTGGCTTTGCACGTATTGCAACCCGTTCGTCTTTTTCATGTCCGACGTACCGGGAATCTTGCCGATGACGCTCGGCATAAAGTCTACCAAGTACGCCACCGAAACGTATTTTGAATCCGCCATCGTCAATTTGTTTTTATACACTTCCTTGATCGAGGCAATGGAACGGTATTCTACCGTTTTCGGCGTATTCGTTTGCGCGCTACCCGTCGTTACGGAGGTATACAATTTTGCCGTAGTCGCCATGCCGTAATCGTACTGAATCGCGGTATACGCCGACGCGTCCATATTTTCCAAATATTCGATATAGCTGCCCTCGCCGCGCGACAGGTCGTTGGTCAACACCATGCCTTGCGCCAAATTGGTCAATACCGAATTGACGTACACTTTATCGTCCAAGCGATCCATATCGGGTAAATCTTTCACCGACGTCATCTTGTTCATGATATTGCTCATGTCCATGCTACTCTTGGTGATCGTAACGGGGTACGCCGAAAGCATATCCTCTTGCGTTTTCAATATGTAATTGTTAAAGCCGTTGGAAAGTGCCAACACGAGGCATACGCTGATGATACCGATACTGCCTGCGATCGAAGTGAGTGCGGTACGCGCCTTTTTAGAAAGCAAGTTGCGCGCACTCAATCCCAACGATGTTTTGAAGGACATGGACGAACGCTCTTTCGCCGTATTTTTCAACGCCGCCTTACGCGCTTTTTTCTCCGCACGATTCAATCGTTGCGTACCTGCCCCGTCCGTTTTCTTCGGTTTCTTATAATATTTAATTCGCTTTTCCACCTTGAACGGCGTATTGCAATGCGGACAAACGGCGTTGCCTTCTACGATCTTATCGTCCGCTTCCGCGACGGTAACGTTTTCGCCGCAATAGGGACAGGACATCGTGCGATGCACGCGCGTTTCCACCTCGGCGTTTTGCGGCAGGTCGAACGCTTCCACTTCTTGCAACGCGCCCTCTTCTTCGCCGTAATAGGGATTGGTATCCGACAGCACGACGCCGTCCTGCAAACGCACGATACGGGTGGAGTACTCCTCCGCGATTTCGGGGTTATGGGTAACCATAATTACCAAGCGCTCCCCCGCAATCTCACGGATCAATTCCATAATTTGTATGCTCGTCGCGCTATCCAACGCGCCCGTCGGTTCGTCGGCGAGCAAAATTTCGGGGTTGTTGACGAGGGCGCGCGCAATGGCGACGCGCTGCATTTGTCCGCCCGAAAGTTGGTTGGGGCGTTTATCGAACTCCGCGCCCAAGCCCACTTTAATCAACGCCTCTTCCGCGCGACGACGGCGTTCCGCTTTGGATACGCCTGCGATCGTCAACGCCAACTCGACGTTGGCAAGCACCGTTTGGTGTGGAATGAGATTATACGATTGAAAGACGAAGCCGATACGATGGTTGCGGTACACGTCCCAGTCGCGATCCTTATACGATTTCGTAGACACACCGTTGATCAATAAATCGCCCGACGTGTAATGGTCCAAACCGCCGATTACGTTGAGCAACGTCGTCTTTCCGCAACCGGACGAACCGAGTATGGACACGAATTCGTTTTTGCGGAAGCGCAGCGTTACCCCCTTTAAGGCGTGTACGGTATTGCTCGCCGCGACATAGTCTTTTTTAATATCAATCAGTTGCAACATACTTCTTTTCTTCGCTCCTTGACTTAGTGCGCGTTATTTCTTTTTTTCACTCTTTAACCGACTTTGCGCCAGCGTGTTAAATTCCTCGAATAGGTCGCAAAGGGTATTGAATTTCTCTTCGCCGAACTCTTCCACGAGCGCGCCGACGAGGTCTTTCGCCGCGCGAATATCCTCTTGATAAAGGGACAACATATTATCCGACAACTCTATATACGCGATTTTTCTATCGGTATCGGAAGCCACGCGCTTCAAAACGCCTTTCGCTTCCATACGGTTGACAATTTGGGAAATCGCCGAACGCGTAACGCCCAAACGCTTTGCAATTTGCGTGGAGATGAGGCGTTTATTTTCGCATTTCGCCGCCAACACTTCGCGGATTAAACGCAATTCGGTGTTGTTGAAATGCGCACCGTGTTCCACGACGAGCATATTTTCACGATTGCGAAGCAGGGAAAACAGTTTTACTACGTATTGTTCTTTCTTTTCGTCTTTCGTCATACGTCCTTTTTGAGTGGTTGCCATAATATTTTTCTCCTTATGTATTTTGATATTATCCTTTTCGTTATCATTATAAAACCGTAAACGGCAGTTTGTCAAGTTGACAACAATAAAAATTTAGCGATTTCACTATTTTTTTATTTTTCTCACACTCTCACCTTTTTTCTCACCGAAAAACTTGTCAAGCGTAGAAAAAAATGTTATAATAAACGAAGAAAAGATAAACGACACGAGGTTTATATATGATGCAGGCTTTACAATCCTTTTTAGACGACTCTCTCTCCGCTTACCACGTCGTGGAAAACGCGCAGACGTTCCTCTTGGAACACGGGTTCTCTCCGCTCTCCGAACGGGAGGACTGGACGCTCGCGCAAGGCGGAAAATATTTCGTCAAGCGCGGCGCGGCGTTGTTGGCGTTCACCGTGGGCGCACCCGACAACTTTTCGTATAAAATCGCCGCTTCGCACGTCGATTCCCCCTGTTTGAAATTGAAAGAAAACGCCGTCAAAACGGCGAACGGCTGCACGACGTTGAACGTGGAAACGTACGGCGGCGGCATATGGTATTCCTTCTTCGACAGACCGCTTAAAATCGCGGGACGGGCGGTGAAAAACGTCAACGGAAAACTCGTTTCCGAAAACGTGCAGTCCGATTTTACCGTAACCGTACCCTCCCTCGCCATTCACCTCAACCGCAACGCGAACGAGGGTTTCCCCGTCAACGCGCAAATCGATTTGCAACCGCTCGTCGGTGCGGCGACGACGCAGGAAGAATTGATCCGCGAAGTTTGCGGCGACGACGTACTTTCCTACGATTTATACGTAGTCAGCGGCGAGAAGTCCTATTCGTTCGGCGTACACGACGAATTTTTAGCGTCGCCGCGTATAGACAACCTGACGAGCGTATACGCTTCGTTGCAAGCGTTGGCTTCGCACGCGGACAGCGAGGGCGTTTGTGTAGCCGCCCTGTTTAACCGCGAAGAGATCGGCAGCACGGGTAACGAGGGTGCGAGCGGCGATTTCTTGGAACATACCCTTCGCCGTATCGCCTACGCGCTCCGTTTCGACGACGTGGAATTTTACAAGGCGTTGTCCTCTTCCTTCCTCGTATCGGTGGATAACGCGCACGCAAAGCACCCCAACCACCCCGAAAAAGCCGATCCCACCAACGCCACCTTGCTCGGCGGCGGCATTGCGGTCAAGGCGCACGCAAGCGGCGCGTACGCCACCGACGGCTTATCCGCAGCCGTGATGAAGAGCGTATTCGACAAAGCCGGCGTAAAACATCAAAACTATTTCAACCGCTCGGATATGCGCAGCGGTTCTACCCTCGGCGTTTGCTCCCTCTCCCGTTTGGGTATGCAGGGCGTGGATATCGGTTTGGCACAACTTGCTATGCACTCCGCATGCGAATGTTTCGCCAAGGCGGACTACGCCGAACTGGTCAACGGTTTAACCGCGTTCTATTCGTCCGATTTTTCGTGGGACGAGGACGGCGTGATCATTCGATAAACACAACGATTGGAACGAAAAAAACAGGCAAACGCGTACACGGTTGCCTGTTTTTTCGTTTTCTCTGATTATTTCAAGAACGCACGGAACGCGAGATACGTTTCGTATACGTCCGCTTTGGACACCACTTCGTAGGGCGCGTGCATGGAAACGACAGCCACGCCGATATCGATCGTGTTGATATTGTAGCTTGCGATATACTTCGCAACCGTGCCGCCGCCACCGACGTCCACTCTGCCAAGCTCGCCCGTTTGCCAAATGACGCCGTTGTCGTCGAAGAGTTTACGCACGTAGCCGACGAACTCCGCGTCCGCGTCGTTCGAGCCGCTCTTACCGCGCGCGCCCGTGAACTTCGTAACGCCCGTACCGCAAGATATGTACGTCGCGTTGAGTTTCTCGCAAACTTCGGGGAAGTTGGGATCGTACGCCGCGTTTACGTCGGCGGAAAGGCACATAGAGTGCGCTCTCATTGCCGCGCAGGACGCGCCGAGGGAGGACGCGATTTCGTTCAAGAGGTCGATAAAAATCGCGCTTTGCATACCCGTCGTACCCTCGCTGCCGATCTCTTCTTTATCGGCGAGCACGATCATCGTCGTATGCTCGTTTTCGCTCTCGTCCAACAACGCGGTAAACGCAGGGTAGGAACATACTCTGTCGTCGTGTCCGTACGCACCCAGCAAAGAACGGTCGAAACCGATATCTTTCGCCTTGAACGCAGGAACAACGCAAAGTTCCGCACTCAGGAAGTCCGCTTCGCACATGCCGTACTTGTCGTGAAGGATATGCAAGAGGTTTTCTTTTACCGTCTTATCCTTTTCGTCGTCCGCCGCCACGTAGGGAATATTGCCCAACCAAATATTGAGATCTTCACCCCCGATACCTTCGCCGAGCGTCTTCGCGTTTTGCTTCGCCGCAAGGTGAGGAAGCAAGTCGCTGATATAGAACACGGGATCGTTTTCCTCTTCGCCGATGCGTACGTTGAGTGCGCTACCGTCTTTCAAAACTACCGTGCCGTGCAACGCCAAGGGAATGGTTACCCATTGATATTTACGAACGCCGCCGTAGTAGTGCGTCTTTGCGAACGCGATATTTTCGCTTTCGTACAGAGGTACTTGTTTGAAATCGATACGGGGACTGTCGATATGGGAGGCAATGATACGCACGCCGTCCGTTTCCACGTCTTTCGTACCGATCTTGATCAGGTACAAGTTTTTGCCGCGATTGTCGTAATAGACTTTGTCGCCCGGTTGCAATTTTTGTCCGAAAGAGAAGGGCTTATAGCCTGCGGCGATCGCCGCGTTCTTTGCGTAGGCGCAAGCCTCGCGCTCCGTTTTACCCTCGTCCAAGAAACGCTTGTAGCCTTCCGAATAGTCGAAAATTTCTTTCAAGAGTTTCTCGTCCGCTTTCTCGTATACGTTCGTTCTTTTGTATGCAAGTTCGCTCATAATATATCTATCCTTCCTTTATAATTTTTTTCTTTCTATCGTCGCCCGTACTACGGGCGCAAACGCTCAATGCAAGAAGCCTTTGATGATCTGTTCTTCCGCTTCCTTTTCCGTCAAGCCGAGCGTCATCAGCTTGATCAGTTGTTCGCCTGCAATCTTCCCGATCGCCGCTTCGTGGATCAATTCCGCGTCCACGTTATTCGCCGACAAACAGGGCGCGGCTTTTACCGCCGCCTCGTCCATGATGATCGCGTCGCATTCGGTATGCCCTTTGCAGGGGGCGTTGCCGTTCATCGTGGAAACGAAGTTTTGTTTCGATTTGCCCGTGGCAACCGAACGGGACATAATATCCGCCGTGCAGCCCTCGCCGTCCATATCCACGATAAAATCGGTATCGGCGGATTGCGTGCCGTGCGTATACAATTTTTCCTTAACGACGAACGCGGAGTTCGCTTCCATCTTCGCTTTCGTTACGCGGCGCGTGGAATCGATTCCTTTGATTTGCGTCGTTTCCATTTCCATACGCGCGCCCTCGTCCAAGTAGACGACCGTTTCGGGGTTCATTACGTTTTCCCCTTTGCCGTCCCCGTCGCCGTAATGCTTTTCCACGTATTTCACCTTGGCGTTTTTACCGACGTAGAAGGTATGCACGCCGTCGTGCCGCGTCGTCATATCCACGCCGCCGCAGTTGTGTATACCGCAACCTGCCACGATCACGACGTCGGCGTTTTCGCCGATATGGAAATCGTTATACACCATCTCCTGCCAACCTGCTTTGCTGATGATCACGGGTATGTGCATACTCTCGTTTTTCGTATTCGGTTTGATATAAATATCGATCCCCTGTTTTCCGTCCGCCTTGGGGACGATTTCGATATTCGCCGTCGATTTTCTTCCGTCCGTTTGACCGTTGGCGCGGATATTGTACGCGCCAACGGGTACGCCGTGCAAATCGGCTATCTTTAACAATAAATCTTTCTCAATAGCGTCCATACCGTTCTCCTTACAGTTTTGCCGTCAGCACGCGACAAGCGTCCGTGCCCAACAACTGCGGCAACACGTCGTCCTTTTTTCCGACTTGTTGCACCCGTCCGTCCGCAATGACGACGATCTTGTCCGCAATGTTCAAAATACGCTCTTGGTGGGAAATGATCAGGATATTCCCCTGCGTCTTTTCGTGCATTTTTTCAAAGACTTTGATCAAGTTTCCAAAACTCCACAAGTCGATTCCCGCTTCCGGTTCGTCGAACACCGACAACGCGGTGCTACGCGCCAAAATGGTGGCGATTTCGATACGCTTCAACTCGCCGCCCGACAGGGAAGCGTTGACTTCGCGATCCAAATAGTCCCGTGCGCACAATCCCACTTCGGACAAATAGGCGCAGGCGTCGGAAACCTTGACCGTCTTGCCTGCGGCGATATGGATCAAATCGCGTACGGTGATGCCCTTAAAGCGAACGGGCTGCTGAAAGGCGTAGGAAATGCCCTTTTGCGCACGCTCCGTTACCGACAACGCGGTGATGTCCTCACCGTTGAAATAGATCTTGCCCGACGTCGGCGTCAAGATCCCGGCGATTACCTTCGCCAGCGTAGATTTACCGCCGCCGTTCGGGCCCGTAAACGCCACGAACCGCTCGTCCAACGTCAGGTTGACGTCTTTCAATATTTCCTTTTCCCCTAACTCGTCTACTACTTTATAGCTTATATGCTCAAGCTGTAACATTCCGTCGTTCCTCGTAACCTTCTCTCGTTATAATATACCGCAAACGGAGTATTTCTTAAACGCGTGCGACGATTTTTTCGTCCGCTCGCGCGAAAATATTTCCGCAAAGCGATCCTCTATCAAAAAATATGCATAAATACGCCGTTCGCCTGCAACCGTTTACGGCATGCTTTGGCGTCGGGCAAATACTTCTCCACTTCCGCCCAAAAGCGCGGAGAATGGTTCTTATGTTTGGTATGCGCCAACTCGTGCACGACGACGTAGTCGATCAAGTCGAGATCGGCGTACAGCAAACGGAAGGTAAAGCGGATCGTATCGTCCGCCGAACAAGACCCCCACCTGCCGCGAGCCGAGGACAGGACGACCGCACGATATTTCGCGTGCATCACCGCCGACCAACGTTCGGTTCGGCTCGTAAAAATGCGTTTGGCGTTTTCCTTCAACCAACGAATCAGCCGTTCGCGCGCGTTCTTGCGCGGTAACGACAGGACGTACGTTTCTTCATCGAAGCGTATCCGCGCCTCGTCCGTTAAGCGAATCGTGCAAGTTCTGCCGAGCAACGAAAAGGAGTACCCGTCCAAGTCTTCGGGCGGCAAACGCATACCCGTCCCCGTCCTTTCCGCCCGTTTGCGCGAGATCCAGCCTTCCTTTTCCGCAAGAAAGGCAAAAATCCGTTCCTCAGGACAACGCCGAGGCGCGCGTACCGTTACCTTGCCGAAGCAATCGATACTGACGGACAGCGTCTTTCTGGAGGAACGGATGATCGTATCCGGTTTTATCATACCGCGGCGATAGCCTTACGCCTCGTACCCCATGGGGTTGCCGCTTTGCCATTTCCATTGCGAAACGCACATTTCTTCGATACCGAATTTCGCTTCCCACTTCAATTCCGCTTTCGCCTTATCGGGGCAAGCGTAGCAAGCCGCGATGTCGCCCGAACGACGGGGGCAAACTTTGTAGGGCAACGTTTTGCCGCAAGCCTTTTCAAACGCGTGGATCATATCCATAACGCTGTAACCGTGTCCCGTACCGAGGTTGTAGATATGCACGCCCGTTTCGGTACAATGCTCGATCGCCGCTACGTGTCCGAGCGCGAGGTCCACTACGTGGATATAATCGCGTACGCCCGTTCCGTCGGGAGTGTCGTAATCGTTACCGAAGACGTTGATGCATTGCAATTTACCCGAAGCCACTTGCGCTACGTACGGCATCAAGTTGTTGGGGATACCCTTAGGATCTTCGCCGATCAAGCCGCTTTCGTGCGCGCCGACGGGGTTGAAATAGCGCAGAAGGATAATGTTCCACGCATTGTCCGCTTTATACACGTCTTGCATAATGTTTTCCATCATCAATTTCGTGCTACCGTAAGGGTTCGTCGTGGAAAGGCGGCAGTTTTCGTCCAAAGGCAAACGTTCGGGATCGCCGTATACCGTCGCCGAAGAGGAGAAGATAATCTTCTTCACGTTATGCTTTTCCATCACTTGCAACAACGCAACCGTACCGCTGATGTTGTTTTCGTAATATTTCAAAGGCAATTTGCAGCTTTCGCCAACCGCTTTGAACGCCGCGAAGTGGATAACTGCGTCCACGGTATGCGCGGAGAAGATTTTATCCATTGCTTCGCTGTCGCGAATGTCCGCTTCGTAGAACGTTACTTGCTTGCCCGTAATCTTTTGCACGCGGCGCAAACTCTCGAAGCTGGAGTTGCTGAAATTGTCCACGACGACTACGTCGTAGTTCTTGTTCAAAAGTTCCAACACGGTATGCGAACCGATATAACCGCAACCGCCCGTAACCAAAATCGTTGCCATAAAAATACCTCTTCCTTTTAATTTTTTTCTTCGTCGTCGAACAGGGCGTCCTGCGCCTTCTTCGAACGTATTTTTAACACTTTTTGTTTCGTCGCTTTTACGACTTTCATATCGATGTCCCGATAACGAATGACTTCGCCGATCGGAGGAATCGCGCCGTACAACTCCGTTACCAAACCGCCGACGGTATTCGATTCGTACTCGCCGTTTTCATAATCGATCTTCTCTTCTTCGTCGTCCGATTCGTAGAGGACGAAGAAATCGGCAAGCTCGCATTTTCCGTCTACCCAATATTCGTCCTCGCCGACTTTCCCGAAGAGTACCTCTTCTTCGTCGTGCTCGTCCCAAATTTCTCCGACCAACTCTTCCAAAATATCTTCCAGCGTTACGATACCCACCAAACCGCCGTACTCGTCGGAAACCGCCGCCATGTGGATCTTGCGCTTTTGCAACTGTTTCAAGAGTGCGGAAATGCGCGTATATTCCGACGTGAACACGATGTCTTGCACCAAGTGGGAAATGTCCGTTTCGCCCTTGATATAGCCGCTGTAAAAATCGCGTTCGTGGATCAAACCGATCACGCTGTCGATCGTGTCTTTATACACGGGCAAACGCGAATAGCCCGTCCGCTCGAAGACCGATTTAATTTCGTCCATAGACGCCTTTTCGCTGACGGCGTACACATCGACGCGAGGAACTAATATATCCTCCACTTTGAGATCGTCGAATTCCAACGCCGAACGTACCAACTCCGATTCGTCCTCTTTCAGCGTGCCGTCCTCTTCCGCCTCGTCTACGAGGGAGCGGAGTTCTTCGTCCGTAACCGATTCGTCCTTTTTCAGCTTGAATACCTTTGCCAAGCCGCGCTTATACAAATCGAACACTCTGCCGATCGGCGTCAAGATCCAATAGAAGAGTTGCATCACGGGATAGAAGAAGAAGCAAAATTTTTCAGGGTAAACGCTTGCCAAATATTTCGGCGTAATTTCGCCGAAGAGCAACACCACGACGGTTAAAACCACCGTCGATACCGTCGTTGCGAGATTCGCGTCCGCGATCAAACCTGTAAACAAGATCGTAGCGAGAGCTGAAGCGGTGATGTTGACGATATTGTTACCTACGAGGATCGCCGTAACGAGCTTGTCGTATTTTTGATCGGCGAAGGCGACCACGGCTTTGCCGTGTTTTTTGCCCAGCGCAGCCATACTTTTCAGCTTGATCTTATTCGCGCAGGAATACGCCGTTTCCGTTCCCGAAAAGAACGCGGAAAGAATTACGAGAATCGCAATAGCGATAGATAGGGGTAAAGGATCCATAGATTCTTTTTGAATATCCTCCTGAGATATAAAAAAATTACGATAAATATTTTATCCTCCTTATTATAATACATTCGCAAACGCTTTGTCAACACGAAAAGCCGATATTTGCATTTTTTCACTAAATTTTTTAACCGCACGCCCCTCGCTCGTCCGCTTTTACCGACGCGTATTTTGTCGGTAAACGTACGTTTACGGGGTAGAAAATACTTGACGAAAAAGCGCAAGTTTGCTATACTTATACAAACGCTTTTCTCAAGCGTTGCAAGGAGAGCACTATGGAAAAAGAACTTCGTTTGGAAACAAAATGCGTACAGGGCGGCTATACGCCGAAAAACGGCGAGCCCCGTCAAGTGCCGATTATACAAAGCACCACGTTCAAATACGACACGAGCGAGGACATGGGCAAGTTGTTCGATTTAGAGGCGAGCGGCTATTTCTATTCCCGTTTGCAAAACCCCACCTGCGACACGGTCGCGGCGAAAATATGCGCCTTGGAGGGCGGTAGCGCGGCAATGCTCCTTTCCTCCGGACAAGCGGCGTCCTTTTTCTCCGTTTTCAATATCGCGACGGCAGGCGATCACGTCGTATCTTCCGCCAGCATTTACGGCGGTACGTATAACTTGTTCGCCGTTACGATGAAAAAAATGGGCATCGACTTTACCTTCGTCGATCCCGATTGCACGGAAGAGGAATTGAACGCGGCGTTCAAACCGAACACGAAAGCGGTATTCGGCGAAACGATCGCCAACCCCGCGTTGACCGTTTTGGATATTGAAAAATTTGCCAAAGCCGCACACGCGCACGGCGTACCGCTCATCGTCGACAACACCTTCGCCACGCCCGTAAATTGCCGTCCCTTCCAATTCGGCGCGGATATCGTAACCCACTCCACCACCAAATATATGGACGGACACGGTTCTGCCGTCGGCGGTTGTATCGTCGATTCGGGCAACTTCGACTGGATGGCGCACGCCGATAAATTCCCCGGCTTGTGCACCCCCGACGAGAGCTATCACGGCATTACCTACGCCGAAAAGTTCGGACAAGGCGGCGCGTATATCACCAAAGCCACCGCGCAGTTGATGCGCGACTTCGGTGCGACGCAATCGCCGCAGAGTGCCTACTATCTCAACCTCGGGTTGGAGAGTTTGCACGTGAGAATGGAACGGCATTGCCTGAACGCGAAAAAGGTAGCCGAATTTTTGGAAAGCAACGACAAGATCAGCTGGGTAAACAGCCCTGCCCTGCCCTCCAACAAATACTATGCAACAGCGCAAAAATATATGCCGAACGGTACTTGCGGCGTCGTTTCTTTCGGCGTGAAAGGCGGTCGTGCGGCGGCGGAGAAGTTTATGAAAGCATTGCGCGTAATCGCGATTGAAACGCACGTAGCGGACGCACGCAGCTGCTGTTTGCACCCTGCAAGCGCGACGCACCGTCAAATGAACGAACAAGAGCTGATCGCGGCAGGCGTTCCCGGCGACTTAGTCCGTTTGTCCTGCGGTTTGGAAAATTATCAAGATTTGATCGACGATATCCAAAACGCGTTGAATACCTTATAAGGATACAGTTATATGCCCATCAAGATACCCAACAATCTACCCGCGGTAAAAACGTTAGAGGGAGAAAATATTTTCGTCATGACGGAAACGCGAGCCGTTTCGCAGGATATTCGTCCATTGAAAATACTCTTCGTCAACTTGATGCCGAAAAAAATCGAAACGGAAACGCAGTTCGCGCGCCTGCTCGGCAACACGCCCTTGCAGGTAGAGCCTACCCTGCTCCACACCTCGACCTATCAATCGAAAAACGTCGCCGAGGAGCACTTGCTCGCCTTTTATAAGACGTTCCAAGACGTCAAGGCGGAAAATTTCGACGGTATGATCATCACGGGCGCGCCCTTGGAGTATTTCGACTACGAACAGGTTGAATACTGGCAAGAGCTTTGCGAGATTATGGAATGGAGCAAAACGCACGTCCACAGCAGCTTGTATATTTGCTGGGGGGCGTTCCAAGACGTCAAGGCGGAAAATTTCGACGGTATGATCATCACGGGCGCGCC
>CAZDCO010000014.1:0-15565 GCA_964504025.1 uncultured Clostridia bacterium | reverse complement strand
GGAATGGAGCAAAACGCACGTCCACAGCAGCTTGTATATTTGCTGGGGGGCGTTCGCCGGCTTATATTACCATTACGGTATCCCCAAAGTGCCTACGGAAAGAAAGCTGTTCGGCGTATTCCCCCACCAAGTGGAATACAAGCCGTCCATTCTATTCCGCGGTTTCGACGATACGTTTATGGTGCCGCAATCGCGGCATATCACCCTGCCGAGAGAAAGGATCGAAGCGATTCCCGAATTGAAGATTTTGGCGTCTTCCAAGGAAACGGGCGTGTACGCCGTTTCGACGAAGAACGGACGGCAAATTTTCATCACGGGACATTCGGAATACGACGCGGACACGTTGAAGAACGAATACCTGCGCGATTTGTCGCAGGGCAAACCGATCGATATCCCCGTCAACTATTTTCCGAACGACGATCCCACGCAACCGCCCGTCGTGTCGTGGCGCAGCCATGCGAATTTGTTGTTCTCGAACTGGTTAAACTATTTCGTTTACCAAAATACGCCGTTTGATATTTCTAAATTGAAGTGAGATTGCCGCGCGGCGTATCGCCGCTCGCAATGACGACGGTAATTGCAGGAGATTGCCGCGCCTACGGCTCGCAATGACAATGCGAGTATCGAAAAGTATTCAGTTGCAAGCAAAGCAAGGAGCGTTGAGGGCGCGCACGAAAGGTGCGTAAGCGAAGCGCGACGAAGCGTTCGCTTAACGGCAAGCACAAGACGTAAAAAACGTATATAAAACTCCCGTCGCGCGATATGCGCAACGGGAGTTTCGTTATCCGAAAATGCTTTTTAGCGAATCAAATCTTTGACGACCTCGCCTGCAATCAAAAGCCCTGCCACCGACGGCACGAACGCGATACTCGACGGTGGCGTTTTTCCACCCTCTGCACTCCGCGGCGGCACTTTCGGTTCTTCTCTCGAATAGACGACCTTGAGGTGCGCGATACCGCGTTTTTTCAACTCTCGACGCATCACTCTCGCCAGCGGACAAACGCTCGTCTTGGTGATATCCGTGATCTCCAACGCCGACGGATCAAGCTTATTCCCCGTACCCATGGACGAGATGACGGGCGTATTTGCACGCGCGCAGCCCTCGACGATGGCAAGTTTTCCGCTGACCGTATCGATGGCGTCCACCACGTAATCGACGGCGGAAAAATCGAACGCGTCTTGCGTTTCGGGCAGGAAAAACAAATCGTGCGTATGCACCGTCGCGTCGGGGTTGATATCCAACACGCGTGCTTTCGCCGTTTCCGTTTTACGCCGTCCGACGGTAGAACGAAGGGCGATAATTTGTCGGTTGAGGTTAGACGGACTGACTACGTCGTTATCGATCAAATGCAACGTACCCACGCCGCAACGCGCCAACCCTTCGACAACGTAGCCGCCCACGCCGCCCAGTCCGAAGACTGCCACGCGCGCGCCTTGCAAGCGTTGCAGGTTTTCCTCGCCGATCAACGACGCCGTTCTCGTAAATGCTTCTTCCATACTACTCCTTTTCTCGCGATCACGACCACGCCGACGGCATCGTCCTGTTCGCCCTGAACCACTCGGTATCCTTAAACAAAATATCGTTGTTCGATCCGTGCACCGAAATCGTGCCGCCGCTCGACGTAACGACGATATTGCCGTTCATCGATGTATGCCCCTTTTGCTCGTCTACGATCGTCGTAACGTACACTCGATCGGTATACGGCGCAATGCGATCGACGAACGCCTGCGAAGGGAACATATTGGCTACGTTTTCGGTATATTCGTCGCTACCGCAACAACAGCACACGCATACGATCTCCGGCTGAATTTTTTGCAACAACGCCGACGAAGAGGACGTGGGACTACCGTGATGTCCGCCCTTATACAGCACGCAACGAGGCAAATCGTTGTTCGCCACGAGCGATTGTTCTCCTTTTGCTTCCAAATCTCCCGTGAAGAGGTAGTGGTTCGTGCCCTGCGTGAAGAGCGTGCAGACGGAATAGTCGTTCTCGTCGCTCGTGCTCTCCTCGTAATATTTTTGGTACAAAATTTGCATCGTTACGTTTTCGCCGAGCGAATAGGTACGCTGCGCACCGTTCTCGCCCTTCCAACATTCCAACGCCGTATATACCGTCGTCCCCTGCGACTGCAAATAGTCCACAGCGGTCAAATACTCGTTATACAGTTGCGACGTGGAGTTCGTTCTTGCGAACTGAATGAGCGTGCCCACTTGATAGTTATAAAAGACGCCCGTGCGCCCGTCGTCGTTCTTATGCTTCGAACCGACGAAACCTGCGATATGATCTTGGTGCGCGTGCGTTGAAACGACGTATTCTAACACGCCGTCCGTGCAATATTGCTCCAAATAGGCGTTTATCGTCGCCGCGCTATCCTTTCGCGAACCTGCGTCGATCAAAACTTCGGTATTTCCCACTTTGATCAAGCTGCAATCGCCCGTGTATTTGTTGCCAAGTTCCAAGAAGTGCACACTGATATCCGCCGCCTCGACGTCCTCCACCGCGCTGTTGCTCGAAGTATTCGACGGGATAAACGGAATGTCGATGATCCCCTCTCGATCCAGCAAATAGCAACCGACGAGGGCGACGATCGCCAACACGAGCAAAAAGGTCAAAACGGGGTGCTTCTTCACGGTCGCTTTCTTCCGCGATTTATTCTTTCTTTTTTTGTTTGCCATATCTACTCCGTTTTATAAAAATGCCGTCGATATTTCACGACGGCATTTCGTTACGCTATATTACGTCAAGTCCTTACATGTGTTCGTGGATCGTACGAGAAATGACGTCGTCTTGTTGCTCTTTCGTCAACTTGATGAAGTTTACGGCATAGCCGGAAACGCGAATGGTAAGCTGAGGATATTTCTCAGGGTGCGCTTGCGCGTCCAAAAGCGTATCGCGGTTAAACACGTTTACGTTAAGATGGTAGCCGCTGTCGCCAACGTAGCCGTCTAACATATTTACCAAATTATCAACTCTGTTCGACATAATAGGATCTCCTTTTTATATTTTTTGATTTTGCTTGCGCCGATTAGTCCTCTTTACCGAGCGAACCGGGCGTGATCGAGAAGGTGTTGGAAATTCCGTCTCTCGAATAGTCGTAGGGAAGCTTTGCAACCGACTTCAACGAAGCGAGTGCACCGTTGGAATCTCTACCGTGCATGGGGTTAGCACCGGGCGCAAGGGGCGTTCCTGCCTTTCTTCCGTCGGGGGTGTTACCCGTCTTCTTGCCGTATACGACGTTCGACGTAATAGTCAAGATAGACGTCGTGGGGATACTTGCACGATAGGTGTAGTGGCTCTTAACTTCCTTCATAAAGGTCTTCAAGATCCATACGGCGATTTCGTCCGCTCTATCGTCGTCGTTGCCGTATTTCGGGAAGTCGCCTTCGATACGGAAGTCTACCACGATACCGTCTTCGTTACGGATCGGATATACCTTCGCGTACTTGATTGCGGACAAGGAGTCAGCCGCGCAGGAAAGTCCTGCGATACCCGTTGCGAAGAAACGACGTACGTTCGTGTCGTGCAACGCAAGCTCCAACGCCTCGTAGCTGTACTTGTCGTGCATGTAGTGGATAAGGTTCAACGTATTCACGTACAAATCGGCAAGCCACTTCATCATATTCTCAAACTTCGAGCAAACGTCCGCATAGTCGAGTGCGCCGTCGCCCAAAATCGGCATAAATTCGGGGGAAACCTGCATGGGCTTGCCCGTCTTTTTGTCTTTCATCAATTCGTCCTTACCGCCGTTGATTGCGTACAGCAAGCACTTCGCAAGGTTCGCTCTCGCGCCGAAGAATTGCATATCCTTACCAACGCGCATACAGCTTACGCAACAAGCGATACAGTAGTCGTCGCCCATTTCAGGACGCATCAAATCGTCGCTCTCGTATTGAATGGAAGAGGTGTTGATGGAGATTTCCGCGCAGTATCTCTTGAACGCTACGGGCAAATGCTTCGACCAAAGCACCGTGAGGTTAGGCTCGGGTGCAGGACCAAGGTTCTCCAAGGTGTGCAAGATACGGAACGCCGTCTTGGTAACGAGGGAACGTCCGTCTACGCCCATACCGCCGATCGATTCGGTTACCCACGTGGGATCGCCGGAGAAGAGTTCGTTATATTCTTTCGTTCTCATGAACTTCACGATACGAAGCTTCATAACGAAGTGATCGATAAATTCTTGCGCTTGTTCTTCGGTGATCAAGCCCTTATCCAAGTCGCGTTGGATATAGATATCCAAGAAGGTGGTGTTTCTACCGATAGACATCGCCGCGCCGTTTTGATCTTTGACGGCTGCAAGGTAGCCGAAGTACAACGCTTGGATCGCTTCTTGTGCGGTCGTTGCGGGTTGGGAAATATCGCAACCGTAGATTGCCGCCATTTCTTTCAACGCTTTCAAAGCCTTGATTTGTTCTGCAACTTCTTCGCGATCTCTTACCTTTTCAGGGGTCATATCGCCCTTCAAACCGAGCTTATCCTCTTCCTTTTTACGAATAAGGTAGTCTACGCCGTACAACGCTACGCGACGGTAGTCGCCTACGATACGGCCACGGCCGTACGCGTCGGGCAAACCGGTCAAAATGTGTGCGGAACGCGCCGCTCTCATTTCCGGAGTGTATACGTCGAACACGCCTTCGTTGTGCGTCTTACGATATTTCGTGAAAATTTCCTTTACGTCGGGATCGAGCTTATAGCCGTACATTTCCAACGCGCCTTCGCTCATACGGATACCGCCGAACGGTTGCAAGGAACGCTTGAAAGGTTCGTCCGTTTGCAAACCGACGATCTTTTCAAGATCTTTATCCAAATAGCCTGCCGCGTGCGAAGTCAACGTGGAAACGATCTTCGTGTCCGCGTTCAAAACGCCGCCTGCTTCACGTTCTTTCTTGGACAGATCGCAAACGATCTCCCAAAGTTTCTTCGTTGCTTCCGTCGCGGGAGCAAGGAAGCTTGCGTCGCCTTCGTACGGCGTATAGTTACGCTGAATGAAGTCGCGTACGTCTACTTCGTCGTTGCACCATTTACCGGGAACAAAACCTTCCCAACCTTTGTATTGCATCATATCAGTACTCCTAAAAATATATTTTTATCGTTTTCTATATAAACAAATTCGCACTCCGTCAAACGCTTGCGCGCGGAATACGCATTTATTTTCCCTTTTTCGCTTTTTGCCCTTCGATCTTCGCGTCCAACCAAAGCTCTAAAATTTCCTCCGGTTGAAAACCCGAACATCTGGCAAAAATTTCTCCGTCGTCGAAGAGGAGAATGGTGGGCACTTTCTCCACCTCCCACGCTTCCATCAACGACATCGTGGAATAGTCCGCCTCTACGTGCAACAAGCGCACGTCGTTACGCTGATCGCAAAGTTCTTTCAAGATAGGCATCAGCGTCAGGCAGTTGGCACACGATTCGCCGCTCACCTCGACTACGCATAAGCCCGTCAACTCGCTCTTGTAATTGTTTACGTCAATCTTACTCATAATCCTCTCCGCGCAGGACGCGTTTTGCGTACGCCACGCTCTCTTTCGTGGGAGTAGGCACGCCGGTCAGCGGATATTCGATACCCAACCGTTCGTACTTGACTACGCCCATCGTGTGGTAGGGCAACACCTCTACCTTTTCCACCGTATGCAGCGTTTCGATAAACGCGCGCGTGCGGCGCAACGATTCGGGATCGTCGGTGATATTCGGAACGAGCACTTGACGAATCCACGTCTTTTTCCCGTGATCGCTCAAAAACCGTGCGAACGCCAACGTATGCGCGTTCGATCTTCCCGTCAGGCTCTTGCAAGCCTCGTCGTCGATGTGTTTGATGTCGAGCAAAAACAAATCGGTTACGGCAAGCAGCCGTTCGTGCTTTTTCACGCTCTCCTCGTTATCGGGATCGAACGTGAAACCCGACGTATCCACGCAGGTATGCACCCCTTGTTTTTTCAAGATCGTAAACAGCTCGATCACGAAATCGATCTGCAACAGCGGTTCGCCGCCCGTTACCGTAACGCCGCCCGTGCTCGCGAAATAGTTTTTATATTTTACGGCGCGATTCGCCACGTCTTCGGCGGTATATTCCGTGCCGCCGCCCTCCCAAGTGTCGGGGTTGTGGCAATATTTACAGCGCAACGGACAGCCTTGCAAAAATACGACGTAACGAATCCCCGGTCCGTCTACCGTACCGAACGATTCAAAGGAATGGATACGCCCCGTCATAATTTGCCGCCTCCCTACTCGTTTTCCTCAAAAAAAGGCGCAACGCAACCGCGCAACGCCCCTTGGTGGTTTCCACGGTATCTATTATAACACGCCGCAATGCGTTTGTCAAGCCTTTCCGTGATTTTTTTTCGCTTTTCCGTAAAGGAAAAAGCTACCGCCCGATCGCGCGAAAAACGCGCCTATTTGAAGATAAATTTCTTCCGACATACGTAGTTGAATACCAACACCAAGCACGTCATGATCACTTTGGCGAGCCATTCTTTCCACGGCAGTCCCAAAAGCTCCGTCGTTTGAAAGAGGGAGAAAGCCGGCAGGGCGTACACGAGCAAGTGCATGCCGACTTCGGTGAACGCCAAGCCGATCAAGCCGATTACGGTAAATTTCAAAAAGGACTTCTTCGAGGACGATTCTTGCTTGTCCGTTACCTGACGGAAGACGAACGCCACCGAGCACAGCCAGTTGACGACCAGCCCCACGCCGAAACCGCACGCCGTCGCCACGACAAGCGACCAACTATCCCACGCCGCGCTATCGATCAGCGTAGGCGGCAACAGCCATTCTCGAACGAGGTAGTAGACGATATAATCGACGATCGTCGCCGTACCGCCGACGAGCAAAAAGCGGACGATCTCCCAAAAAAGTTGTCCTTTCGATTGCGTGGCGCACTCCGCGCCGTTGGTAGTTCTTTTCATATCGTTTTCTCGCTATTTTTTGATTTTTTCAGCCGCGCGGTTTACAACAAACACAGCACGAGGGGGAGCAGGTATAAAAGCACGAGCACCGCCGCGCCTATCCCTTGCAACAGCCCGTACGAGGCTTTCTCCACGCCGTTCGGCAACGCGATCGTCCGTTTCTTCCACACGAAGAGTACGCACGCCGCCGCGCACAGTCCTACGCCGATTGCCGTCAACACGCACCCCGTCGTGAAGCCGACGGGCACGAACGTAACGCGAATATCGTTCTCTCCCGACTGCAAATAGAACGCCGTGAAACCGCCGTACACCTCGTACGCTTCCGTCTTCTTGCCGTTGATCGTGATACGCATACCGCGATCGTAGGGTACGGATAGGAAGACGCACTCGCCGCCGCTCGCCGTATATTCGCCGACCAAGCCGTTGCGTATTTCCGTCAAGCCGATCGCGCTCGTTTCCGCGACTCTTCGTTCCAATTTTTCCGTATCGATCGCGCACAGTCCGATATCGCGCACGACGAGCGCTTTCGATACGCCGATCGTTATCGTTACCCTTTCGTTTTCATAGCTGCCCAAGTCTACCCAGCCGTTCAACTTTTGCGTGGGATAATACGCCAACGCGCGTTTCGGCGCGCCGATCGAAAAGCAGGAGTTCATCTCGTGCGACAGCGCGTTCGAGTTCTCGTCGAACGTCTGAAAATACAACGCCCGTTCGTCCGTTACCGACAGCGTCAAGCGGAAGTAGGCGTCGCTCGCCGAGGGTGTCAACGCGTATCCCTCCTCCGTCTTTTCCACCGTCAACGCGTGCAACTCCGCTTCCGCGGACAACGGATCGTACGTCGTTACGATACTCTCGTCCGCGAAGAAATCTTCGCACAGCATCTTTTGAAACTCGGCACGCGCGTATAAATCTTTCGGCGGTGCAGCCCGTTTCGCGATATCCCCTTTCGCCACGATTCCCAACGGCAACGCGCAAGAAGTGGCGCGCAGGGCGTAATATTCTCCCCGATAGAGATCGTTCGCCGTTTGCACGTCCGAAAGGACGTACTTCACCGACAACAGCGCGTCCGTCAATTTCGTACCGCCGCTGTTTCCCACTTCCATCCAATAGGACGTGTAACCGAATTGTTTGATCGCCGTCATATATTTTTCGGAGGTAAGCGAGGTATAATGCCCCAACGCGTTATACCCGATCGCGCCCATCAAATTCGCGTCGAAATCGTGCCACGAATATTCCTTTTCCGTCTTGACGCGGTAAAATTCGTCGTCGTCGATCGCTTGCGACAATTCCATCGCGTGCAAATGCCAGTCGGTATCGTGCGAGCCTGCGTGCATATACGTCATGGGCGCGACGTAGAGTTCGGACGCCGTCAGCACCGCGACGGCAAGCCACAGGCAAACGGGCTTGCACAAGTTAAACCGATAGAAGAGGTAGCCGACTACGCCGACGAGCAACGCCCCTGCGTACAACTCCGCCAACGCTTGGAACGATTCGTCGTTCCCCCACAGCGAGTGCGAGTATTGATCCATCGCTTCGTGGTTCGCGCTCGTATACCGCAACGCGACGATAAAATAGACGACGGAAAAGAGTACGAGAACGGCACTCAACGCGTACTTGGGTACTCGCTTTGCGCGCCAACCGTCCGTTTTTTGCATTGCACCTTCCCCTTCGGGCGCGCACGTTAAGCCGTCCGCGGCGAGAGTGAGGCTTAGAAAAATCGTGATGAACGCATAACGGGTGGGGAAACTCATATAATTCCCCGTTTGCCACATTTTATTGATCGGCTCGAACACGACGGGAACAAGAGTCAAACAAAAGAGAATGAAGCGCAGTTTGCCGTCCGACGAGGTACGCGCACCGCGCGAAAAGGCGAACGGGAACAAGAACAGCACCGAAAAGACGGTGGGTAACGCCGTTTGGAAGTGGGTAAGCAGGGAAGAACGGATCAAGCTTTCCACGACGGACGTCGTACGCCCCGACGAGAGGTATTGTATCAAGCAGGGAAGCCATACGATTGCGGACAGCAACGCCGCGAGCGCGCACGAAAGGAAAAACCGCACGGCGAACGCCCTATCCTTTTCAAGAAGGAGATAGAAAAAGGCGTACAGGAGCAAGAACATCACAAGCATGTACGACAGGTAGAAATTGACGACGACGCACGCGGCGAGTACCGCGACGAACGCGCCGCACTTCCCCGTTTTCAGCCGTTCCAAACCGATCAAAAGCAAGGGAAAGAGGGCGGCGATATCCAGCCACATACAGTTTTGAAAGTACATCATCACGTAGCCCGAAAAAGCGTACAGCACCGACAACGACGTATTGACGAGGAGCGCGTTCGGGTGGCGGCGACGCAGATAGCAAAACGCCGTCAGCGCGATCGTGCACATTTTCAGCCCCACGATCACGTTGGCAAAACCCATCACCGCCGAACGGTCGACGAAGAGTACCAAAAAGGAAAACGGGCTTGCCAAAAAGAAAAAGAACACGCCGTAGAAATTCATACCCGCGGCGTTTTGAAAGTTCAAAAACAGTCCGTCTTTACCCTCTAAAATATCCTTAAAATCGAGAAGGAGGGGCACGTATTGTTGATCCATATCGCACCACGAGATCGTAACGCTTCCGAACGGATAATAGCCGTTGGCGCAAAAGTAGACGAGCAAACTTGTCGCAACGATCAACGGCGGCAACAAATAGGAAAGAAGGGCGAGCAAGCGAGTGCACAAAACAGACTTTTCCTTTTTCACCGTCGTAATCGCCATGCTTTCGTACCTCCTTATCTCCTTTTCCGTCTATCATTATACCACGGCGGACGCAAAAAGTCAACGCCGCGCGATACGATTTTTTACGATTTGCGCCGCACTACGCTCCCGTCAACGCGTACACGCCGGCGTCCTTTTCTGTCAACGCATACCTGTATGCCCCGTTTTTCCGTTCACGACGTTGACCGCTCGCCGTTCTCATACCCGATCGCAGCGCGTAAATATAGCACTCCCATCACCTCGATCACGGCACTCCACCCAACGCCGTCGTGCGCTTTGCGTACCCGATTTCGGCGCGCAAACACAGCACGCCGATCGCACCCGATCGCGGCGCATAAATATAGTACTCCCATCACCTCGATCACGGCGCATAATAACGCCCACTCCCCAAAACGCCGTCGTGCGCTTTGCGTACCCGATTTCGGCGCGCAAACACAGCACGCCGATCGCACCCGATCGCGGCGCATAAATATAGTACTCCCATCACCTCGATCACGGCGCATAATAACGCCCACTCCCCAAAACGCCGTCGTGCGCTTTGCCTCTACCAAACGCAAAAAAAGATTCCCTCCGAAGAGAGAACCTTTTTTTCGTTGTCATTACGCGTTTTCTTGCGCTTCTTCCACCGTCGCTTCTTCCGCAATGGGAGCTTGTTCGGTTACGCCCATATAGCTACCGACGTACTGCGGCGTAACGTTCTTGTACGCCTTCGTACCCGTACCTGCAGGGATCAGCTTACCGATAATTACGTTTTCCTTCAAACCGACGAGGTAATCGCGCTTGTTGCGGATCGCTGCTTCGGTGAGTACGCGCGACGTCTCCTGGAAGGAAGCCGCCGACAAGAAGCTGTCGGTTGCCAACGCCGCTTTCGTGATACCGAGCAGGACGCGCTTTGCAAGAGCAGGCTTGCCGCCGTTTGCCATTGCTTTCGCACTCTCCTCTTGGAAGGTAACCATATCCACGAGTTCGCCCGGCAACAGGTTGGTATCGCCCGCGCTTTCGATACGGACTTTCTTCAACATTTGACGAACGATAATTTCTACGTGTTTATCGTTGATTTCAACGCCTTGCGAACGGTATACCGATTGTACTTGTTCCAAGATATAATCTTGTACGCCCTTGACGCCTTGTACGCGCAGGATATCTTGAGGATATACGCTACCTGCGTTAAGCAATACGCCCGGAGTAACCTTTTCGCCGTCTTTGACTCTGATTTCCGCGTTGAAGGCAAGCAAGTATTCTTTCTTGACTTCTTGCGTTTTCTCGTCCAAAATCTTGATGTGTTTGCTTCCGTCGGAGTCGTCGATCGAAACGATACCCTCGACTTCGCAAATGGTCGCTACGCCCTTCGGCTTACGAACTTCGAACAATTCTTCGACACGAGGCAAACCTTGGGTGATGTCTCCCGTCGCTGCGATACCGCCCGTGTGGAAGGTACGCATGGTCAACTGCGTACCCGGTTCACCGATAGATTGTGCTGCAATCGTACCGACTGCTTCGCCAACCTGTACGGGAAGGGTAGTTGCCATGTTCTTACCGTAGCACTTCGCGCAAACGCCGAATTTAGACGAGCAAGCAAAGATGCTGCGGATCGACACTTCGGTCAAGCCTGCCGCGATAATTGCGTCCGCTTCCTTTTCGTCGATAAATTGATTCGTTTCCACGATCACTTCGCCCGTTGCGGGATCGATGACGTCTTCCGCGGCAAAGCGTCCCAAAATTCTCGAACGCAAGCCTTCGATCTCTTTTCCGACGACGTCGTAGATCGCCTTAACTTTCATGCCTTGCGGCTTTCTGCCTGCGCAGCAATCTTCTTCGCGAACGATAATTTCGTGGGAAACGTCTACGAGACGACGGGTCAAGTAACCGGAGTCAGCCGTCTTCAACGCCGTATCGGTCAAACCTTTACGACCACCGTGCGAGGAAATGAAATATTCCAAAACGGACAAACCGTTTCTGAAACACGATTTAACGGGAACTTCGATCTTCTTACCTTGAGGGTTAACCATTAGACCACGCATACCGGCAAGCTGTTTGATCTGGTCGACCGAACCACGCGCACCGGAGTCCGCCATCATCCAAATGGGGTTGAACTTATCTTCCGCGCCCTGTTTCTTCAAGAGGTTCGCCACCTGTTCGGTCGCCGCGTCCCATTGCGCGATAACCGCGCTGTAACGTTCTTCTTCGTTCAACAAACCACGCGCGTATTTCTTCGCGATCTTGCCTACTTCTTTCTCCGCGTTCTCTACGATCTCTTCCTTTTCGGGAGGAATCTTCATATCGAATACGGACGTCGTCAAAGCGGCGAGCGTGGAATATTTATAACCTCTTTCCTTCATTGCGTCCAACACGTACGAAGCTTTGGGAGCTTTGCCCGTTCTGAACGCGGCTTCTACGATACGCGACAGGTGCTTCTTGCCGATTGCACGCGATTTACCGATAAATTCGGTATCCAACTCCAAGCGGAGGTAGGATTCGGGCGTGTTTCTCTTGACAAAGCCCAAGTCTTGAGGCAAGCCTTCGTTGTAAATCAAACGTCCGATCGTCGTCTTGATGATACCGACGACTTCGCGTTTGCCCGTCTTTTCGTTCAAGCGAACTTCCGCCCACTTAATCGGCGTTTCGCCCTCTTTGTTCTCCACGGGACAACGATAGGGCAACGGCAAATCTTCAAACTGCCCTTCGGGAAGTTCTACGACGCGTTTGAGGTACATTTCGTCCTGTTCGTGCGCGATCTTGTTTTGGTATGCCAAAATCGCTTCGTTCTCGGAGGAGTATACGGGCGGAATATACGTTTCGCCGTCCTCGGAAGGACGTCCTTGCGAATCGTACTTCAAGCCCTCTTCTTGACGTTTGATCGTCAAGCAGTACGCACCGATAATCATATCCTGCGTAGGCGACATAACCGATTTACCGTCGGCAAGTTTCAAAATGTTGTTCGACGAAAGCATCAAGAATCTTGCTTCCGCTTGCGCTTCTACGCTCAAAGGAAGGTGGACTGCCATTTGGTCGCCGTCGAAGTCGGCGTTGAATGGTCCGCAAACCAAGGGAGAAATTTTGATTGCTCTACCCTCGATCAACACGGGTTCAAACGCTTGAATGGACAAACGGTGCAGCGTAGGCGCACGGTTCAAGAGAACGGGGTGATCTTTGATAACGTCTTCGAGGACGTTCCAAACCATATCCTTACCGCGCTCTACCGCACGTTTCGCCGTCTTTACGTTATGGCATTGTCCCGTTTCTACGAGACGCTTCATGATGAACGGCTTGAACAACTCGATCGCCATTTCCTTAGGCAAACCGCATTGATAGATTTTGAGTTCAGGACCTACGACGATAACCGAACGACCGGAATAGTCTACACGCTTACCGAGCAAGTTTTGACGGAAACGACCTTGTTTACCGCGAAGCATCGCGGACAACGATTTCAAATCGCGGTTGGACGGGCCGGACAAAGCCTTGCCGCGTCTGCCGTTATCGATCAACGCGTCTACCGCTTCCTGCAACATACGCTTTTCGTTCTTGACGATCATATCGGGCGCGCCGATCTCCATCATCTTCTTCAAACGGTTGTTGCGGTTGATGACGCGACGGTACAAATCGTTCAAGTCGGACGTTGCGAAACGCCCGCCGTCCAACTGTACCATGGGACGGATATCGGGGGGAATGACGGGGAGTACCGTCAAGATCATCCATTCGGGACGATTGCCGCTCTTACGGAAAGATTCGATAACTTCCAAACGCTTGATCGCCTTGATCGCCTTTTGGCTCGGACCTTTCGCGTTGTTCAACCCTTCGTCGAGGGCTTGCTTGCACTCCGCGCTTTCCTTTTCCAAATCTACCGCCATCAACAATTCGCGAATCGACTCCGCGCCCATACCGACTTTCAAGCCGGTTACGGACGAGTCGCCGTATCTCTCTTCAATTTCGCGAAGTTGTTTGTCGGTGATCACTTGCTTATACTCTAATTCTTCCACGCTACCGGGGTTGATAACCACGTAGGAGGCGAAGTAGATCACTTGTTCTAATTGCTTCGGGCTCATATTCAAAAGCAAACCGATTTTGGAAGGTACGCCTTTGAAATACCAAATGTGAGAAACGGGCGCGGCAAGTTCGATATGTCCCATTCTTTCACGACGGACTTTCGAACGCGTAATTTCTACGCCGCACTTTTCACAAACGTGTCCCTTATATTTAACTCTTTTATATTTACCGCAATGACATTCCCAGTCTTTCATCGGCCCGAAGATCTTTTCACAGAACAAACCGTCCTTTTCGGGCTTTTGGGTACGGTAGTTGATCGTTTCGGGCTTCGTTACCTCGCCGTACGACCATTCTCTGATCTTTTCAGGAGATGCAATGCTAATTTGAATAGAATTGAAGTCGTTTAATTCGTACATACCGTTACCTCCTTATTCCTCGTCGTCGTCGAAGAGTTTGCCAAAGCCGAACTCGTCGTCGTCATCGTCGTCAAACGCCTCGTCGTCCGCCGCGCTTTCCGAAGTGAATCCGTCCTCGTCGTCGTCTTCGTCCTCGAAGATCGATTGTACATCGAAGTCTTCTTCTTCGTCCTCGTCCTCGTCGTCTACGTTGAAGTCGATTTCTTCCAGCTCTTCCTCTTTCAGGCTATCCATACGGCTCGCCGCGTTATCCGCTGCTTCTTCCTCTTCCTCGAATTCGCGAATGACGAGTTCGTCGCCCGATTCGGTGAGGACTTTCACGTCCAACGCCAAACTTTGCAATTCTTTCAAGAGGACTTTGAACGCTTCGGGAATACCCGGTTCGGAGATGTTTTCGCCGCGTACGATCGATTCGTACGTCTTTACACGACCGACTACGTCGTCCGATTTTACCGTCAAAATTTCTTGCAAGATGTGCGCCGCACCGTACGCTTCCAACGCCCAGACTTCCATTTCACCGAAACGTTGTCCGCCGAATTGCGCTTTGCCGCCCAAAGGCTGTTGCGTAACCAAGCTGTACGGACCGATGGCACGCGCGTGGATCTTATCGTCTACCAAGTGGATCAGCTTAATCATATATTGTACGCCGATCGTAACGCGGTTTTCAAACGGTTCGCCCGTTCTACCGTCGAACACTTGGAATTTACCGTCGACATTGCCGTCAGGGTTGAGCAAGTTGTTCTCGCGGAACATCGTTTCCAAATCTTTCTCCGTCGCACCGTCGAATACGGGGGTAGCGATCTTCCAACCGAGCTGCTTACATACGTAGCCCAAGTGGACTTCCAATACCTGACCGATATTCATACGCGAAGGAACGCCCAACGGGTTCAACAAAATTTGCAAAGGCGTACCGTCGGCAAGGAAAGGCATATCCGCTTGCGAAAGCACGCGGGAAATGACACCCTTGTTACCGTGACGACCTGCCATCTTATCGCCCACTTGGATCTTACGTTTTTGCGCGATATACACGCGAACGAGTTTGTTGACGCCCGGCTCTAATTCGTCCTTGTTTTCACGGGTGAATACCTTAACGTCTACGACGACGCCGCCCTCACCGTGGGGAACTTTCAAAGAGGTATCTCTAACCTCTCTCGATTTTTCACCGAAGATTGCGCGCAACAACCGTTCTTCGGGCGTAAGCTCCGCTTCGCCCTTAGGGGAAACTTTACCGACGAGAATGTCGCCGCTGGAAATTTCCGCACCGATACGAATGATACCGTCTTCGTCCAAATCCTTCAAAGCGTCGTCGCCGACGTTGGGGATATCGCGCGTGATTTCTTCGGGGCCGAGTTTGGTTTCTCTGGCTTCCATTTCGTGCTTTTCGATATGGATAGAGGTGAATACGTCGTCTTGAACCAACTTTTCAGAAAGCAAGATAGCGTCTTCGTAGTTGTAACCTTCCCATTCCATATAGCCGACAAGAATGTTTTTACCAAGGGCAAGTT
>CAZDCO010000013.1:0-29565 GCA_964504025.1 uncultured Clostridia bacterium | reverse complement strand
ACGACTACGAGCCTTTTTTGTTTTGCTTGTCTTAAATGCGGTTTCGTTCGATAAACGCGCGCGACAACGTAACGTCGTCGGTATACTCGATCTCCGAGCCGACGGGAATACCGTGCGCCAAGCGCGTAACGGGGATATCCAACGGCTTGATCAGCTTTGCAATATACATCGCCGTAGCATCGCCCGACACGTCGGGGTTGGTCGCAACGATCACTTCTTTCACGCCGCCCTCTTGAATACGGGACAGCAACTCGCGCAGGCGAATATCGTTCGGACCTACGCCGGACAGCGGATCGATAACGCCGTGCAACACGTGGTACACTCCCTTAAATTCGCGCAACTTTTCGATCGCCGCCACGTCTTTCGGTTCTTTGACTACGCAAATGGTACTCTTGTCGCGCGTACGACAAAGGATACACTCGTCCTCCTCGGTGAAGTTGCCGCAAATCTTGCAATAGCGTACTTTGCGTTTCACGCCCAAGATTGCGTCCGCGAACGCGCGCGCCTCGCTCTCCGACATATCGATGATTTTATAGGCGTAGCGTTGTGCCGTTTTTTTGCCAACTCCCGGCAGTTTGGAAAATTCGTTGACGAGTTTTCCGATCGGTTCGATAAAAATATCCATATCTTTTTCCTAATTTCGTTTTTCGTTGTTCCGCGCCGCAACATTCACGGAGTGGTTTTGACGCTCGCGCAAGAGATTGCTTCGTCGCGTTGCTCCTCGCAATGACGAGGTTGGCGCAAAAGCGTTCGGTTGCAAGCAGTTCAAGAAACCGCGAGGGCGCGTACGAGAGAACGGCGAAGAAGAAATGCGCCGCAAATCAACGCTTTTATAACCCTAACGAGCCGAGATTTCCACCATACCGCCCCATCTTCTCTTCGTAGACTTTGTCCGCTTTGGCATACCCGTCGTTAATCGCCGCCATAATCAAGTCCTCCAACATTTCCACGTCGGTAGGATCGACGACGCTTTCGTCCAACTCGATGCCGTTGATAATTTTTTTCGCGTTCATATAGACGACAACCGCTTCTCCTGCCGCCGTGCCGACGATTTCCCAATCGTCCAGCAATTCCGCCGTCTTTTCCATTTCTTCCTGCATCTTTTGCGCTTGACGCATCAAGTTTTGCATGTTGTTGTTTCCGCCTTTGAAGCCTGCCATACTTGTTTTCCTCCGAATATTTCTTTCCGTTTTTTATAATTTTTAGCCCTTTCGTCGCCTTACTTTACGTCGATCTTAACGCCTTGAAAGGTACTTTTGATTTCCTCGATATCCCGTTGCAATCCGTCCGACGCCTTCGCGCGCAAGCGGAGTGCAAATCCGTCCTCCGCCACGCCGATTGCCGCAAACGCCTGCGCGAGTAGCGCGGTATGCTCGGGCTTGGAAAGCGAATTGTAGATCGTGGGACTTTCGGTATACAGCGTAAACGTTTCCCCCTCGTAACCGCTATCCAAATCCATACACATTGCGAATACGACGCCGCTCTTGCCCGTCTTTCTCAAACTGCGCAAGAACGCTCCGAACGTCGCCTGCGCGTTTCCGCTGTTCGCTTGCGGCGCGTTCAAGGGGCGAGGCGCACTCGCTTTCGGTGCAACGCTCGTCGGCGTTTCCGCACGCGCGATCGGCTTCTTTTCAGGCACCACGCCGCCGTCGAAATAGACGCTACCGCCCGTTTCCGTCTCGTCGGGAGGAACGTCCAGCTCCGGCAAGCGCACCTCCTCGCGCCGTTCTTCCACCCGTTCGACGGGCGTTTCGTGCACGGGCGTTTTCGGCGTTTCTTGCCTTTCTGTTGTTGCACTCGACGCAACCCTGCCCCCGTCGTTTACCGTAAAGTTCCCCTCGTCCAAACGCCGCTCCAACGCCGCGATACGCGACAACAGCGTTTCTATATCGTAATCTTCCTTGGGCATACTCACTTTCAGCACCGCCGTTTCAAACAAGATCCGAGGTGAGGTTGCGTATTTTAACGATTGTTCCGTCTGCGCGAATATTTCCGTCGCACGCAACAGCGCGTGTCCGTCCGTCCGTTTGGCAACGCGGAGTGTTTCTTTATAATTCTCGTCGGGCAACGCCAACAACGCCTTTCCGTTTCGACAAATTTTCGCCACGGCGCAAGCGTTCAAGAAATTCAGCACATCCTTGATCAGCATACCCACGCTCTTACCTGCGGCCAGGAATGTTTCGGCGCGCGAGAACGCGCCTTCGGCGTCCCCCGACAACGCCGCTTCGCAAAACGCGGAAATCGCGAAGAAGTCCACGCCGCCGAGTACGGCGGTTACGTCGTCGTAGGTCAGCGTGCCGTCGGTATACGATACGCAGGTATCGGCGATAGACAGCATATCCCGTACGCTGCCTGCGCCTGCACGCGCCACGGCGGCAATCGCCTCCGGTTCGTACGTCTTACCGATGGTATCGAATACGTAGCGCAACCGTTCTTCCAAGTCCGCTTGCGGAATCAGCTTAAAATCGAAGCGCATACAACGGGACAAAATCGTCGCGGGAATTTTCGCCGCTTCCGTCGTCGCCAAGATAAACACGGCGTGCGCAGGCGGTTCTTCCAGCGTTTTCAAAAGCGCGTTGAACGCACCCGACGAAAGCATGTGTACCTCGTCGATAATATACACTTTATATCTACCCGATACGGGCGGATATTGCACCTTTTCGCGCAAGTCGCGCATTTCGTCCACGCCGTTGTTCGACGCGGCGTCGATCTCCGTTACGTCCAAGTTGGACGCGTCGGCAAGCGCGCGGCAAGTGGCGCATTTGCCGCACGGCGAACCGTCGATCGGCGATTCGCAGTTGATTGCCTGCGCAAATATTTTCGCGATACTCGTCTTACCCGTACCGCGCGGTCCGCAAAACAAATACGCGTGCCCGATTCTACCCGTCGCAATTTGATTTTTCAATACGGTAACGATATGTTCCTGCCGCACCACGTCGTTCAACGTCGTCGGTCTAAACGCTCGATACAATGCCAAATACGCCATACTTTTTCCTCTCCGCCGTTTTTCTTTCGTTTATTTTCCTAACATTTTTTGCAACTTTGCCTTGCTCCGTTGCAACGCGTTATCCACGCTCTTCGCCGTCTTGCCCGTCGCCTCGCAAATTTCCGCGCAACTCATGCCGCCTACGTACAGCGTGAATACCCGAAATTCCATATCGGACAATACCCAACTGATCTTTTGCGTGAGTTCCTTTTGCTCGTCCACCGAAATGAGTTCGGCGTCCGGATCGGGCGCGGTATGCACGAAATCGACGTCGGGCAACAAAACGATCTTACCCAACGGTTCTTTTTTCGCCGCCGCCTTCACCGCGTCTACGATACGCCGCCATACACAAAGATAGGCAAACGTCTTAAAGCTCGCGCCGCCGTCCTCGCAGCGGTAGGCACTCACCGCCTGAAACAGCCCCATCATGCCCTCTTGAATGAGATCTTCCGTTTCACCGCCGACCAAAAAGAATTTGCGCGCGCAATAGCGCACGAGGTTGCGATAGCGCAACAAAAGTTCTTCTTCCGCCTGCTTATCCCCCCGTTGCGCGCATGCTACGAGCGTTTCGTCCGTACGTTGCGTTCCGTCCATATTCCGTCCTCTTGTTTACAGTCTTTTGCGGACGACTTCGTACGCGGCAATGCCGAGCGCGACCGAAGCGTTCAACGAATTTACCTTGCCGAGCAACGGCAACGACAACACCTTGTCGCATTTTTCTTTCGTCAGCCGTTTCACGCCGCTGTCTTCGCCGCCGACGACGAGCGCGACGTTCCCGTCGAAATTCTCCGCGTAAATATCCTCGCCGCCTGCTTCCAACGCGTATACCCAATAGCCGTTCTTTTGCAACGTTTCCACCGCTTGGTTCAAGTTGCCCACTTTCGCCACCTTGATATGCTCCGCCGCGCCTGCGGAAATGCGAATGACGCTCTCCGTAACCGACGCGCTGCCCGATTTGGGAATGACGACGCCGTCCGCGCCCGCACACTCCGCCACACGCAGTACGCTGCCCAAATTATGCACATCCTCGATCCCGTCGCAAAGGACGACGAAACCGCCCTTTTCGTTCTTTTTCTCGGCGATAATATCCTCTAAATCGTAATATTCGTAATCGGTAGTGAACGCGATTACGCCCTGATGACGGTGGGTAACGCTCTCCTTATCCAGCACCTTTTTATCGACGAATTGCACGCGCACGTTTTGTTTGCGCGCCGTTGCGAAAATGAGAGAAAGCGTGCCTTGACCTCCCTTCTCCAACAAAATTTTATCGATATTTTTTCCCGTTTTCAGCAGCTCGATCACTGCGTTTCTTCCTTCCGTTTGCATACCTTTTCTTCCTTTACGGTTTGAATACCGTTTGCAGGGCTTGTCCTTTCAACGCCCGCTCGTCTATAAACGAAAACAAATACTCGATCCGCTCCCGTTCTCCGATCAAATGCAAGTACCCGATCACCGCCTCAAAACCGGTGGAACGGTTATATTCCGCCGTCGTTGCGTTCTTGCTCTTAGTTGCCTTTTTCGCGTTCCTACCCCGACGAAAAATTTCCTCTTCCTCTTCGGTAAACAGCGGCAACACTTCGTCCAAAAAGGCACTTTGCCCTTTCGCGGACACCACTTTCGCCGCCGCCCGTTGAAAATCGGCGGCGTTTCCGCTCGCCGACAGCACCAACCGCTCGCGCACCCACAGCGAATACACGGCATCCCCCAAAAAGGCAAGCGTTACGGGGTGAATTTGCCGCGCTTCCGTTTTGCTTATCGGTACAGTTTGCATACGATCTTGCTCCTTTCGCGTAACTACGTTACGCCCGTACCCGTTTAGTATACCACGTTTTCGCAAAAATGACAAGCAATTCCGCGCCATAATTCCAACCCTTTTCTCGTCGTTCGCACTCACGCGGCGTTTTCCTCTAAAAACGCCGCGATTCCCGTAACGATACCGCTCGCCAAACGCGCCCGAAAAAGGGGTGAAGTCAACAGCCGTTCGTCCGCCGCCGAAGAAAGAAAGCCGCACTCAATCAGTACCGACGGCGCGCTCGTACAACGCAGCATAAAATAGTCTGCCGCCGCGGCGTTCCGCCCTTTCACTCCCTCTTCGGCGTAGAGTGCGTTCAAACTCGTTTGCAAGCATTTTGCGAGCCGTTGCCCGTCCGCGCTTTGCGCGTCGTAAAAGACTTGCGCACCTCGCGTCGTTTTGGACGGGTAAAAATTTTGGTGCAGGGAAATTACGAAAACGGGATCGGCGGCTTGAATAATCTCTTTACGGCGTTCCATATCCCGACGCTTAAAACCCTTCGTCGGCAAACCGTACAATCCCCCTTCCGTCTTTCTCGTCATCACGACGGAAAAGCCCATATCGGTCAATTTTTCCTTGACGGCGTACGCCACGGCAAGGTTAATATCGCTCTCCTTTTCCCCCGTCGTTACCCCCGTTACGCCGCCGTCGATACCGCCGTGCCCGGCGTCCAACACCACCGTCATACCGCCGTCCGTCGCGGCAACCGATTGCGGTTGCCACAGCACGCGTAAACATAATATCACCGCCACCGCGAACGCCGTCGCCAACGCCGTCCACGCATAAAAAGCCTTTCTCATACGATATCGTATGCCGCACGTTCCCAAAAATATAACGCCTACGCCGCCGAAAACGAGAAACCGCCGCGTTTCCCTCTCCGAAAAACGCGGCGTTCCGTACCCCTTAAAAGAATTTTAACGTCGTCCCCTCCAAACGACAGCGGTAGTCCGTTTGCGAACCGCACTCCTTTTCTTCCGCACGGCGCGTTACGGGTGCAGGCGATGCGTTCGGCACGTCCGGTACGCTCGGTGAAGGCGATTTTTCCTCCCCTTCGCGCAACCATTCGTGATAGATCTCCCAAGCGCACTCGGTAACGATCCGCGCCACGCCGACGTTCGTCAGTTTCTTCCAAATTTGCCCCTCGCGCACGCCTTCGACTTGCAATTTGCAGCTGCCCGTCGTGTCCAGCCGCAACCGTTCGCAACCCTCGAAGTAGGGCACGCAAAAGTGGCTCACGCCGACTTCCGCCGCCACGCGCGCCGCCCTCGACAACGCCGTCAACGAGTAGTTTTTATCCACCGCCGCCTTGACGGGAATCTTACCCGCGGCGCGTTTTACCCGTCGCAATTCCTTTTTCAACTCCCCGAAGCGACAACCGTCCATCAACGAGGGCGTCAACCGCACGGTGATTTCTTTCGCGCCGCCGCGCACGGCGCGCCGCGCTTCGTACGCTTTGACTTGCGCCGTCGTTTCCCCCGTACCTCCCACGACGCAATCGATCGCAACGGTACTCCCTCGCAGGTAATATTTCGCCTGTGAAAGTTTGGTCAACGGCAACTGCAACGCCGCCTGTTTCAAACGCCTTGCGCGCTCGCATACGCGCTGTACGTCCTCCGCGCCCATCAGCGTGCCCTCGGACGACGCGATTCGTTCGGCGATCTCCAACGCCCGTTTGCGCTTTTGGTACGCGCGGAATTCTTCCGCTTCCGCGCCTTGCAACAACAGTTCGTTCGCTTTCGTAGGTTCGATCGTGTTCGTTTGCTTTTCCATAGCTTGAGTATGCGACAAACCGCTGCAATTTATTCCCCATTTTGGCAATTTATGACAATGCAAACGGAGTATACTCGTCCTATGCTTATATATCTTTTAACCGTAGCGCCGCTCGTCGGCGGTTTATCCTTGCTACTCTTATTCGCCGCCTGTTTTTGTATCGTGCACGGCGCGCGTTTGCTCCTCTTCGGCGTACGCTATCAACGCCGCACACCCGAACGCACGCAGCCGCCCGAACGGGAAAAAAGCCCTCCCGAAAGCAAATCGGAAGAGCCAATCTATTATATCGTCGAACGGAAACGCAAGGTGAAATCGACCTACGCCGAACCCAAGCGTATCCGCTTCAAATAGTCCCGTCGTTTTTATTTTTCCTCTTGCGCGCGCTCCAAACGCTCCGCTTTCTCGTCGTAGCGGAGTACGTTTTCGTCCGTCTTCCACAGACGTTCCAAATGATAGAAAAGGCGCGTTTCGTCGTTGAAAATATGCACGATCACGTCGCCGTAGTCGATAACCGCCCAACGCCCGTCGCGCACGCCCTCCGTTCTCGTAGGCACGACGCCCAACTCCCGTTCCGCAAGCTCTTCTACCCGTTCGCCCATCGCGCGGATCTGCGGCGCGTTCGTACCGCTCGCGATGACGAAATAATCGCATAAGTCCGTCTTTTCGCGAACGTATAACGCCACGATATCCTTGCCGCGCTTATCCGCAAGCGCTTTGCACACTACCTCTACCAACTCTTTCGATTGTACTTCCGACATATTGTTATCTCCTTTTTCGTTCATAATATTCTTTCGCTTGCAACGTCAGCGGATAGATCGTCTTCCTTTCCCGTTGCAAATATTCCGTTACGTGTTCCAAAGACGCGCGCAAACACTCGTCCAAGCGTTCTTCGACAGGCAACGTTTCGTCGTTCTGCCAAAAGAGTGCGCGCAACCTTTCCACGCCCTCGAACTTCCGTCCGTCCTCGACCATATCCGCCAAACAAATCAGCTTCTCCAACGGCGACATATTCTCCCTGCCGCTCGTATGATAGCGCACGGCGTTGAGTACGTCCTCGTCCGTTACGCCGTAGTAATGCTCCGCCAAATACGCGCCCGTAAATTGATGTACGACGTTTTTCGGTACGTTTCCGTACGCCGCCAACGAACAACCGCGCAGTCGCTCGTCGTCAAGCCCGATCTCCTTCGCGCAGTCGTGGAAGAGCGCGGCGGTAATCACGCGGCGTTCGTCCATGTGCAAGCTCGACGCACGCAACGCCGCCGTTTCCGCGACGCGCAAGACGTGCGCCGCCCGTTTTTCGGATAACGAGGCGAGCATCTCCTCGGCGCGCGGCACGCGATACAGCCCCTTTTCGCGGATATACGCCGCCACCGCAGGGGGAGTATATTCGCTTACGTCCATACCTGCCCCTGCCAAAACGCGAATTTTCGTTGCGGAAACGTCGCTCGCGTTATAATCGATCACCGCGAATTTTTTACCGAATCGACGTTCAAAATTCGCCTGTTCATCCTCGATCCAGCCCTCCCGTTCCGCTCGCGCGCATACGGCAAGGGTAACGTTTTGCAAAATCTCTTCGGGGTTCTTCCACGTGGGAAAATCGCGCAACATATCCGTTCCCACCAACCAAAACAACGTCGCGTTCGGGAACGCCGACTTAAAATACCGACAGGTGAGGTAGGTATAACTCGTCCGCTCGCAAGCGATTTCGTAATCGCTCACTTCGCATTGCGGCAAGTCCGCAAATGCCAAGCGACAGGCTTCCAACCGCACGGAATCGTCCGACAAGCGTTTATACGTCTTATGCGGCGGCGTTTTCGCAGGCACGACGAACAACTTGTCCAACCGCAAGCACTCGATCGCACGCTTGCAAAGCTCGACGTGTTCCCCGTGCACGGGATCGAACGAACCGCCAAAAATACCTATCCTCTCCACGCTGCGCCACACTCCCTTTTCTTCTCTTTTTCTATATTATACTATATCTTTTCCGTTTTTTCAAGTTTAGAACGCAAAAAAATCGTCAAAAATGCAAATATGAAAAAATCTGCTCTCCTTTCCGATGTCGCGTTCGCCTTTTTCTTCGCCGCTCTGCCGTCGCTGTGTTTCTTCCGCTTCCTGCGCTATTCGCTACCCGTGTCCCTCGTCCTCGCCACGCTATGCGGCGTAGGAACGGCTTGCGCGGTCGCCGCTCTATTGCAACGCAAACGCAAACGCGCCCTGCAAACGACGCGCGACGAACGCGCCAAAGAAAATTTACTGCACCATCTCGCCTCTCTCTCCCCCGAACGCGCCAACGCGTTTTTCCGCAACGCCTTTTCCACCGCCGAATCTACCGCCCGACGGATCGCCGTCGATAAATTTGCCGTCGGAGAGGAGTTATACCTCCTGCGCGTACGGTACGCGCCCGTTACCGCCGACGAAGTGGCGACGTTCGCCCGTTACAAAAGCAATCGACGGAAAATCATCCTCTGCCGCGCCCTCGACGAAGAAGCCGAAAAAATCAGTCGCCGCGCGAATATCGTCGTCCGCACTTGGTCGGAAGTCTACCTCGCCGTCAAAGCACGGAACGCGTTGCCGCAGGAAAATCTCATTCCTCTCGCCGACAAACGCGCGCGCAAACTGCACTTCAAAAAGACGGGTGCGCGCCCCTTTCTCACGAGCGGCGCGCTCGTACTCGGCACGTCCCTCGTTACTCCCTTTCCCTTCTATTATCTCCTGTTCGGCGGCGCGTTATGCCTTGCCGCACTCCTCGTCCGCATCTTCGGCGAACGCTAAAAACGCCCTGCCCAGCTCGTCGATACAATCGGTCGCTTTCATCGCGTATTCCCCCAAGCGCGCCTTGGCAAAGTCCGCCGCCACGCCCGATACATACGCCGCCGCAAGTACGCCGTCGAACGCGCGCTCCGCGTACGCGCATACGCCTGCCGCAAGCCCCGACAATACGTCGCCGCTCCCCCCTTTCGCCTGTCCGGAGTTCCCCACCGTCAACAGCGTAGTCTTCTCGCCGTCCGTCAATACCGACACGGCGTTTTTCAACAATATCGTTACCTTCCAACGCGCGGCGTATTCCCGTGCGTAGTCGATCGGCGCGCGCAAAATCTCTTCCGTCGATTTCCCCGTCAGCCGCGCGAACTCCTTCACGTGCGGCGTCAACACCGTCGTAGCACTCGCCGAACGGAATACGTCGTCCAAATCTTCCGCGTACGCCGCAAGCGCGTTGAGTGCGTCGGCGTCTAAAATCAGCCTGCCCGAATAGGAGTGCAACAGCCACAGCGCGCCCTCCGCCGTTTCGCGGCTATTGCCCAAGCCCATGCCGTACGCCACGCAATCGTTTTGCGCGATCAAACGGAGTACTTCGTCGGTGAACGCAACCCTGCCCCCGTCGTTCGTGCGTTTCAACAACGCTTCGGGCAACTTCCAAACGGCGCAATCGAACACCGCGCTCGGCGTGAACAACGTCGTATACCCCACGCCCGAACGCAAACACGCCGCCGTGGACAAATACGCCGCGCCCGAACATTCCTCGCTGCCTGCGACGACTGCCGCGCGTTTATACGTACCTTTATGCGAATTGCGTTTCCGTTTCGGCAACGCCGCGCGCACTTCCGCGTCGCTCGCCAACGTCGCGTACCGATCGTCGGGCAACCGTATGCCGATATCGACGCGCAACGGTTTACCTGCATAATCGATCCCGTCGCCCAAAAACACGCCCTGCTTAAATTCGCCGATGCACAGCGTAACGTCCGCGCGCACGGCAACCCCCGTTACGCGCCCGTCGTTCCCGTTCACGCCCGACGGAATATCGGCGGCGAGTACCTTCGCACCGCGCTCGCGGAGTGCGTTTATATCCTCGATCGCTTCGGCGTAGTCGCCGCACGGCACACCGTGAAAGCCCGTCCCCAGCAAACAATCGACGACGAGTTCCACCCGTTCTCTCGGCACGCTCCGTTCGATCGTACCGCCGCCTGCCAAAAACGCTTCGCGTTCGTAATCGTTCTCCGCCGTCGTCCGTTCGGCGAAAAATACCGCCGTCGTGCGCATACCGCACTCGTTCAGTTTCCGCGCCAACGCAAACCCGTCGCCGCCGTTGTTACCGCCGCCGCACACGCAAACGGCGCGCGCCCCCACGCCGACCATACCTTTCGCCGCCGCGAGCAGCCCGTCCGCCGCCCGTTCCATAAGCTCGATCGACGGCACGCCTAATTCTCTAATCGTATATTCGTCCGCCGCGCGCATTTCCTCGTTTGACAATACGTATTGCATACTCCTTCTCCTCAATCGCCCACGCGCACGGTAATTTCCGCCGCCGCGAACGTCCGTCGTTGCCCCTCGATCTCCACCGTCGCGTTGCCGCGCTCGTCCACGCCGAGCAACGTCGCGCGCGCCCTCTTTTCGCCGCTGAGCAAGGTTACTTCCTCGCCCAGCCAGCCCAAATACCGCGCGTACCGCAAATAGGTATCGGGCGCGTACAGTTTTTCCAACAACCGCTCCGCCACTTCGTCCACCGAATACCGCACCCCCGTTTCCGACGCAAGAGTAGTGGCGATCGCCGACAATTCCTCTTCCAAACGGTTATGCACGTTCACGCCGATCCCGACGATCGACGAAGCAACGGAGTTCCCCGAAAAGGTATTTTCAATCAAAATGCCGCAAATCTTTTTGCCGCGCACGTACACGTCGTTCGGCCACTTAATCTTCGGTTGCACGCCGTATTCGACCAGAGTTTCGCACACCGCCGCCGCCGCCGTTTGCATAATTTGAAAGGCGTCGCTCGCCGCAAGTCCGTCGTAAAAGCGGAGTAGCGACAAATATACGCCCCCCTCGTTCGACGAAAAACTGCGCCCTTTCGTACCCCTGCCGCCCGTTTGCCGCTTCGCCAACACGGCGGTATCTTCCTTGCCGCCGCGCAGCGATTTTGCATAATCGTTCGTAGAGCCGACCTCTTCCAGCCGTATCGTTTTTACGTTCATCTCATACCTGCCTATCACGTTTCGTCGTCCAAATCGCCGTACGCCGTCAACGCCGCCTTGGCGATCTCATAATCGTACCCCTTGCCGAGCAAATAGCGGAACGCCTTGGCGAGCGTTTCCCGATCCGCCGTTTTCGATCGCATATACTTTTGCAAGACCGACAGCGCGCCGCGCGTTTGTTCCTCACCCGTTACGCCCTCCAACGCGCTTTCGATATCCTCGTCCGCAACGCCCTTGCTTTTGAGTTCCAACCGAATGAGCCGCGCGCCCTTTTTCGCCGCCGTATATTCGACGTACGCTTCGGCGTATTCTTCGTCGTTCACGAAATTATATCCGCGGAGTTTTTCCAAAACGTAGTCGGTTACCACGGGCAAATACCCCTTCTTCGCCAAAAAATCGCGCAGTTGTTTTTCCGTTTTCCGCGTCGCGGAGACGTGCGTCAACGCCTTGTCGAGTGCGGTATCCTTCTCGCTTTCGAGCTGCATTTCCGCCAACTTTTCCACCGATACGCATTGCCCCACTTTCAGTCTGTTCTTGATCGTCGTTTCCAACGTCAAGCCGCAACAAAACCGCCCGTCGATAAACACGTTGCACCGCCGCTTGTCCTTCACCTGCGGCGTAATCGCCGTAATTTCGTTCACGCCCGTCCACACTCCTTCGTTTTTTATCCATACCATTCTACCACGAGTCCGCAAAAAAGTCAACCCCTCGCCGCAAAGAGTGCGCAACCGCCGCGAAAAAACGAAAAATAATGAAATTTACCCGAAAAATTTTCCGTAATTCGTTTACAAGCCGAAAAAAATATGATACAATATATGAGGAATTGATTTTTACGCAAGAACGAAGGAGATTTTGACGTATGAAGAAAGTACACGAAGTAGATATCCAAGGCTTTAAGGCGGAGCTTCCCGTCTTGCCTATTTCCGACAAAATGTCGATCGCGTTTTTCAACCTGCACGGCGACAGCGAACTCACCGAACATTGCGCGAAAGCACTCGCGCCGCACTTGACCGACTGCGAAGTGTTGATCACGGCGGAGAGCAAGGGCTTACAACTTACCCACTGCGTAGCGCGCGAGCTTGGACAACGCTATTACGCCGTCGTTCGCAAGACGAAAAAGCTGTATATGCAAGACGGTATCGAAATCACCATTCAGCCCACGATCACGACGGGCAAACCGCAGACCTACTACCTCTCCAAACACGACGCCGACCTCTTGAAAGGCAAGCGCGTAGGCATCGTGGACGACGTAGTGTCCTCGGGCGCGTCGTTGGAAGGCTTGGAAGCGGTAGTCAACGCCGCAGGCGGCATTATCCATAAAAAGGCTTTCGTCCTCGCCGAAGATAAGGCGGCGGATAGAAAGGATATCTTCTACCTCGCGAAAATTCCCCTCTTCTTCGAGTAATTTTTTCTAACACCCAAAACTACACCACTATAACCATTACGGGAGCAGCTATGGACGCATTAGAATATGAATTAGAATCGACAACCACTCCGAGAACGCCTGCCGTTATCCATAAGAAAAAAGGCGGCTTTTTCGGTAAAATTATCGCCCTGTTGTTAGGCTTGATCCTCGGCTTTATCGCCTGTATCGGCGCGATCGCAGGCGTTGCCTACTACGTGTTCGGCATAGCGACGATCAAAGATCTCGAAGCCTACCTCAAATCTGCGCTCGGCGACGGGTTTACCTATACCGACTACGTAGACGAAACGTACGGCGATTCCACTTTGCTCGTCCTGTTGCAGGCGTCGATGGGCGCGCTGTCCTCCGTAACGACGGGCGACGGCACGCTGAACACCATCAACGATATCTATCCCTTCGTCTATTCGTTCATCGCAGGCACGGAGAACAAGGAAGGCGAGTTGCAGGGCGGTATCGTCGATATGCTCGCGCAATACGGTATCGAATTAGATCCCGACGTGATGATGGGTTTGCGCGTCAACGGTTCGGGCGGTGAAGATTTGTTGCCCGACGTCTATTTGACCGACTATATCATGGATACGGTATACACCACGCCGATCGGCGATATCATGCAGGCGATGGGCTCTTCTATCGAAAACCCGATCCTCGTCGGACTCTTCTACGGCGTAGAAGGCAAAGACTTCCGCGTCAACGAAAAAACGCACCAAAAAGAATTTATCGAAGGCGGTACGCCTTGGATCACCTTGAACGACTTGCTCTTCGCCGAAACGGATATTATCGGCGAAAAGATCGACGAGCTTACTTTGGATAGCGTAATCACCATTGCGCCCTCCGACAAGATGTTGATGTTGCTTTCCTACGGTCCGTCCTATTGCTATAACACGAACAGCGACGGTACATTCCACTCGATGCGGCAACGCTCTTTCCAAGTTACCAACCCTTCCGCAGAAGAAGGCGAATTTGCCTTTAAGGACGATTCGGGCGAAGTCGCCACCTATATCACCTACGTAGACGGCAAATATCAAGCCGAGGTGAACGGCGAAACGTTCTATCTGGGTAGAAACGTAGGCGATCCTACGCGATATAACGCGTATCTCGACGCCGCTTGCACCGAACCGGCTATATACGAAAAGAAACGCGTGAAAGATCTCTCCACCGACATTGCCAACCTCACGTTCGGCGATTTGTTTGAAGACGAAATTTATGACGACGCCGGCGAAGTGCAAGCCGTTTGGAAATATTTGTTGAAAGATACGCGCAAAACAATCGGCGTCAACGACGAAAAAAACCCGAAAGAGGGAGAGGTGCATACCGATTATAAATTGTTCGGCGACATGAACACGTTGGTCAACAACATGACGGCGAACATGCAAACGGCTAAGTTAAGCGACTTAAACAAAGACGGCATTATCGCGTTGGAGGATACGAGCTTCTTAGAAAAAACGGCAAAACAAAAATTCACATTCTATAAAAAAAACGAAGGACTCTTTGGTGGCTACACAGAAATCCCAGTCGATTGTAGCGACATTATCACTAATGATAACACTAATGATAACACAACTAATGATAACACAAAAAATGACACAAAAATCGGCGATTTGACCGTTTCTCAACTGTTCAGCTATTTGTCTAAAATCTACGAAGGCTTAGAGAAACTCACCTAGTAAATTATTTTTCAAAAACGGGGCAAAATCGATTGACTATTTTATCCGAAAACGGTATAATAGTTTAGCGCGATTATGGATCGCGACGATATACAAACCTTGCGCGTGAGGGATTTACGCGCCAAATTAGACCGGGAGGTGCAAAAGTATGGCTAAATACGAAATGCTGTATCTGCTCAACAACAACTTGACGGACGAAGCAAAAGACGCCGAAATTGCGAAGTATGAGGGTATCGTCAACTCGATGGGCGGAAGCGTAGCTTCCACCGATAAGTGGGGCACGAAAAAGACCGCTTACCCTATCAACTTCAAAAACGAAGCGTACTACGTTTTGATGACGTTCGAAGCGAACGGTAAAGTTGTAGAAGAGCTGAAGCGTGTTGCTGGTATCGACGCTGACGTTGTTAGACGCTTGATTACGAAACTCTAATTAGATAAAGGGAAAAAGGTATGAATAAGGTATTTTTAATCGGAAACTTAACGCGTGATCCCGAACTGACGGAAACGTCTTCGGGTGTACCCGTTTGTCATTTCTCCATCGCGGTAAACAGAAACTACTCGTCCAACAACGGCGAACGCCAAACGGACTTCTTTAACTGCACCGCATGGCGTGCTACGGCGGAAACGATTGCGCGTTACACCAAAAAAGGCAAAAAAGTGTCGGTCGTCGGCAGCATTCAGTTGCGCAACTACGAGGATAACCAAGGCGTTACCCGTACGGCGGTGGATATCATTTGTCAGGATATCGAATTCCTTTCCCCCAAGGACAGCGACGACTCGTTCAACGACGTGAACGAATCGCCCCGTCAGTCCGCGCCCAAGCGCAAGCCCGTTTTACAGGCTATGGACGACGATTCGGACATTCCCTTCTAAGATATAAGGGAAAGAAAATTGTATAAGGAGAAACTATTATGGAAGAAAAAGCACCCGTAAAAAAGGTATTTAAGAAAGCTCCCCGTAAAAAGGTTTGTGCTTTCTGCCAAGAAAAGCTTGATGCAATCGACTATAAAGACGTAAACCGTTTGAAGAAATTCATCACCGAGGGCGGTAAAATTTTGCCCCGTAGAATGACGGGTACGTGCGCAGCGCATCAACGTTTGCTTGCAACCGCTATCAAGCGTGCACGCATTGCGGCTCTTCTCCCCTTCAAGGGCGAGTAAGCTTTCTGAAAAAGAAAAACGACTCAACCACCCGAAGCTTCGGCTTCGGGTGGTTTTGCTTTAGCCTTGTCATTGCGAGCGTAGCGCGGCAATCCCCCAACCTTTCCGTCCGTGCTACGAGATTGCTTCGTCGTTTCACTCCTCGCAATGACAAAACGCCGTCAACGCATACCTGCCCCCTATCTTCATCAAAAAAAATACGGCGAACGCATACGCGTTCGCCGTAAAAATTCGGTTAAACGACCATTACATCAAGGAACGATACAACGCCTTGATATCTTCCAACGTGGGATCTTTCGGGTTACCGGGACGGCAAGCGTCCGCCATAGCCGATTCGGACAGGAAATCAACATCCTCGTCCTTCACGATCGCCTTCAAGTCTTGAGGGATACCGACGTCTTTGGAAAGTTGACGAACGGCGTCGATTGCCGCCTTGCGATATTCCGCTTGCGTCATATTCTCCGTGCCTTCAACGCCCATTGCTTTCGCAATTTCGCGATACTTCTCGCCCGTTGCTTCGGCGTTATATTCCATAACGGTAGGCAACAAAATGGCGTTACCTACGCCGTGCGGCGTGTCGTAAACCGCGCCGAGTGCGTGCGCCATCGAGTGCACGATACCCAAACCGACGTTGGAGAAGCCCATACCTGCGATATATTGACCGAGAGCCATACCCTCTCTGCCTTCCTTCGTGTTTGCAACCGCGCCGCGAAGGGACTTGGAAATCAATTCGATTGCTTTCAAGTGGAACATATCGGTCATTTCCCACGCGCCTTTGGTGATGTACCCTTCGATCGCGTGCGTCAACGCGTCCATACCCGTTGCCGCCGTCAAGCCCTTGGGCATACTTGCCATCATTTCGGGATCGACTACCGCAACTACGGGAATATCGTGCACGTCTACGCAAACGAATTTACGTTTCTTTTCCACGTCGGTGATAACGTAGTTGATCGTAACTTCCGCAGCCGTACCTGCCGTCGTAGGAACGGCGATGATGGGCACACAAGGTTTCTTGGTAGGCGCAACGCCTTCCAAAGAACGAACGTCGGCAAATTCGGGGTTAGCGATAATGATACCGATTGCCTTTGCCGTATCCATCGACGAGCCGCCGCCGATTGCCACGAGGCAGTCCGCCTGGCTTGCCTTGAATGCCGCAACGCCCGTTTGCACGTTTTCGATCGTGGGGTTAGGTTTAATTTCCGAATAGATTTCGTACGCGATATTTGCTTTTTCCAAAATGGACGTTACCTTTTGCGTTACGCCGAATTTTACCAAATCGGGATCGGAGCAAACGAACGCTTTTTTCAAGCCTCTTCTTTCGATCTCGCCGGGGATCTCCGCGATACAACCTGCGCCGTGGTAGCTGGTTTCGTTAAGTACGATTCTTGCCATAATATTTTTCTCCTTTCATACAATAATTTTTTTATTTTTCGGCTTTACAGCCTATTTTTCTTGGTTATACGTTCAAAATGCCTTCCAACGGCGTCAAGCCCCAAAGCTTTGCCAAATCGGAAATGATTTGATCGGGAATGACGTTCACGATCTCGCCGCTCGCCTTAGCAAGCATATAAATTTGCGCCGTCTTTTCCACCGTTTCGATCAAGCCGAACGCTTCGTCCATATCTTTACCCGTGCCGTAGATACCGTGATTCGTCCAAACGACCAAACGAAAATCTTTCATCTTCGCCGCCGTCGCTTCGCCGATCTCCGTCGTACCGCAAACCATGCAAGGCAATACGCCTACGCCGTCGGGGAATACGACGACCGCTTCGGTATTCGACTGCCAAAGTTTATGGGTGAAATCTTTTTCGTCGGTGGAACAAATGGTGTTCATAGCGATCGTGTACGTGGGGTGCGAGTGCATAACTACGCGATGATCGGGATCTTTTTCCAAACGGGAAATGTGGCTCATCATGTGCGCGGGGAATTCCGACGTGAACTTACCGCCGTCCTTATAGCCCCAAAGCAACTCCGCCGTCGTGCCGTCCTTACCGATACGGACGATACCCAAATTCGTTTCGGGATCTGCGTCTACGTTCTTGAAATATTTACCCGTACCCGTTACGATGAAGATCTTGCCGATCAACTTGCTTGCGTCGAAGCCGGTGGGGATCGTACGGATCACTTTATCCAAATTCAAATACTTGCCTACTTCCGCCTCGTCGAGCATATAGCTGATGTTACCGCCGTTTCTTTCGTCCCAGCCCAAACGATACATATTCGCCGTTGCTTTACGCATTTCTTGCACGAAGGGTGCGTTCATAATATTCTTTTTCATACCTATCTATCTCCTATTTTTTTATTTAGTTTCTCTTTGCAATCACGTCGCGTTCGAACGCTTCGATCTCGTTCCACCACTCGTCGTTCACGTTTTGACGACGGAGGTATTCTTCCCAAACATCCCCGAACGGCAAGCACTTGCATTGCTCGTTCAGATACATAATTCTCGTGAAATTATGCTCATCTTGCAGCGTTTTCAACTCCTCGTTCGGCAACAGCAACGCGTTGAGCAACGCCTTTTGCATAGCCCGAACGCCCGTTACCCACGCGCACAAACGGTTGATACTCGCGTCGAAATAGTCCAACCCGATCAACACTTTATCGTCGGCGTCGTTGCGGATAATCTCTTTGGAGAGTTCTTTCAACTCGTCGTCCAAAATGACGACGTGATCGCTATCCCAACGCACGGGACGGGATACGTGGAGTGCTACCTTATCGTAGAACGCCAACAACGCGGGAATTTTATCGGATACCACTTCCGTCGGGTGATAATGTCCCGTATCGAGCAAGCAACAAATGCCCTTCTTCGCCGCGTAGTTTTGATAAAATTCGTTGCTGCCCACCGTGTAGCTTTCGATACCGATACCGAATACTTTGCTTTCCACCGCAGGAATGACCCATTCCTTATCGTAATCTTCCAAAATTTCGTCCAACGCCTCTTTCAAGCGCATACGGGGGGAAAGTCTGTCGGCAGGAATATCCTTATACCCGTCGGGGATCCAAATGTTCACCATACAGGGGCTATTCATCGCCTTGCCCATTTCCGCTGCGATCCGCAAGCACGCCTTACCGTGTCTGATCCAAAAATCGCGCGTGTCCTTATCGGGCGAGGACAACGACAAACCGTCTTTCATCTTCGGGTGTGCGAAAAACGTCGGGTTGAAATCAACGCCGTCCATACCGCACTCCTTCGCCAAATCTACCCACGGTTTGAAATGCTTATATTCGTACCCATCGCGATCGACTTTGCCCTTATCTTCGCCGAGCAAAGCGTAGCAAGCGTGCACGTTGATCCGTTTTTTACCGGGCATCAACTTGAACGCGCGACGAATGTCCTCGAACAACTCCTCCGGCGTTCTCGCTCTTCCGGGATAGTTTCCCGTCGTTTGAATACCGCCCGACAGCGAATCGCTGCCGTCGAAACCGATTACGTCGTCCCCCTGCCAGCAATGCACGCTGACGGGAATATTCTTCAACCGTTCCAACGCGCGTTCGGTGTCGATTCCGTACCGTGCGTATATTTCTTTTGCCTGTTCGTATCTCGTCATATCTATTCTCCTTTTTTATCTATTATAATTCGGCAATGTCGAACGAGCGTTTGATATACGCTCTCCCTTCCGCCACCGATTGCAACGCGCCCAAACCGACCATTTGCATGGTGAGGTTACCAAGCGCCGTGCCCTCCGTCGGACCCGTGATAATCTTCTTGCCCGTATATTTCGCCGTCAATTCGTTCAATACGCCGTTTTTGCTGCCGCCGCCGATAATATTCAGCGTATCGTACTTTTCGCCCGTTACGCCCTCCAACGCCGACAACGCCTTGGCGTAATATTTCGCCAAATTATTCAAGATGACGTACGCGCGCTCGCCGACCGTCAACGTCCGTCCTACCCGTCCGTCGATTGCCTCGATCATACTGTCGGGCGCGAGGAAGAGTTGCTCGTTCACGTCGATTTCGTCCTCGACGGGGTTCGCTCTCGCCAAATCAGTCAACTCGACGAAGCTGTATCCGTCGTTCAACTCGTGCCGGACTTGTTGCAACATCCACAAGCCCATAATATTGATTTGCAAACGGAATTGTCCGTTCACGCTGCCTTCGTTAGAATAGCCCGTTTCGCGCGCATCCGCGTCGGTATGCGCCGCGTTTTGTTCCACGCCGAGCAACGACCACGTACCGCTGGAAATATAGGGCGATTGCGCTTCCAAAGGTGCGGCAAGCACCGCGCTCGCCGTATCGTGCGTGGCAGGCAACACCACGTTCGCGTTATACCCCACGAACGCTTGCACTTCTTTCGTAAATTCGCCGACGATCGTACCCGGTTGGGAAAGTTCGCCGAACAACTCCTTTTTATATCCGAGTTTCTCCACGATTTCTTCGTCCCATTGATGCGTCGTGGCGTTCACCATACCCGACGTCGTCGCCATGGTATATTCGTGCTTCTTCACGCCCGTCAAACGGAAGTGGAAATAGTCGGGTAAATTCAGCATCGTTTTCGCGCGCGCCATACGCCCCGTCAACTTCTCGTCCATCAGTTGATATATCGTGTTAAAGGAAGCGAACGCGATACCCGTGCGTGCGTACAGCTCGGCAAACGGCAACAAAGCGTGCACCTCGGGCACGGTTTTTTCCGTACGCTTGTCGCGGTAACAATACACCTCGCCGATACGCTCGTCGTTCTCGTCCAACAACGCGTAGTCTACCCCCCAAGTGTCGATTCCGACGGAGGAGGGAATTTTTCCAAGCTCTTTCGCGCGCTTTAAGCCGTTGAGGATCTCGGCGTACAGCCCATCCACATTCCACGTCAAACGCTTTTCACCCTGCTCGTCCACCACCGACTGCGGTGCGTTTTGGAAACGGTAAATTTCCTCGGTGATCAACTTATCGCCCTCGATATGCCCCAAAATATGCCGTCCCGAGGACGCGCCGATATCGATTGCCAAAAAATATTGCATAAAATACTCCTTTTTACCCCGTCGCGCGTAGCTAACGCGCCGCAACGGCTCTGCATATAGTATACCATATATTTTTTTCTTTGTCTATATATGCTCGTAATATTGACAAAATAAATTTTTTACGGTATAATATGAACATAATCAAGCATAAACGCGCAAAAACGGAGGGAGTATATGGCGTTACAAGAACGGCAACGGGCAATTTTAGACGTCTTAAAGAAGCAAAACACGGCGACGGTAGCCGAATTATCTCAAACGCTGTTCGTCAGCGAAGCCACCGTGCGGCGCGATCTGAAAGAAATGCAAACGATGGGCTTGCTCGAACGAAGCCACGGCGGTGCGTTCTTGGCGGAGTCCGCCGAAGAGGTGTCCATTTTCTTCCGTTTGGAAAAGAACGCCCGACAAAAGGAGCGAATCGCCGCGATCGCACTCGATCGTTTACCGCCATTCAAGAGCGTCTTTATCGACAGCTCGTCCACCGCGCTCGCGCTGTTACAGCGCATGGACTTGCGCCACAAGACGGTCGTCACCAACGGTTTACAAACGGCGTTGCAGCTTTCCAAAAAGGAATCGATCAACTTGATTTTGTTGGGGGGCAACGTGCAATATAACACGAACTCCGCTACGGGCAGCCTGTGTTCGCGGCTCTTGAACGATTTTTCGTTCGACGTCATGATTGCCTCGTGCGCGGCGGCAAAGGCGGACGGCGCGTACGAACGCTCGTTGGAGCAAGCGGAAATCAAGAGGTTGGCGTTCTCCAAAAGCGGATACCGTATCCTGCTTGCGGACGATAGCAAATTTTCCGAATCGGGCACGCACCGCGTCGCGCCGTTATCGGCGTTCGACGCCGTCGTTACCAACGCGCCGCCCCCGATCCCCCTTGAAAACGTACCCGTCGTCTACTGACGAAAAAATCGCCCTCGGCGTTTGCCGAGGGCGATTTTTTACGCGATACTTTCGTCGAAGAAGCGTACAATCTCTTCGATCAACGCTCTATCCAACTCGCCCTCCGACGTTTGTAACACACCGTGATTGCGATCGGTATACCGCTTAAAGGTAAACCGCGGATCATTTCCATAGGTCTTATAATAGGCGTCGTAGCCGTAGCCGATCGGGATCGTCGTGTCGTCTTCGCTATGCACGATCATCACGCGACAATCGCTGTTTGCAAAACCCTTCATCGCCGTGCTGAACGCATACTTGCCATAGGTGAACCACTCGTACAGCGAACCGAACGGCAACAACAATTTCGCCATATCCCCCACCATTTGACAGCCGCGATACTCGATCAAATTCATCGACTTGTCCCAGCCTGCCAACGACGCGACCGCCGCCACGTCGGGGTGATAATTCAACACGTTCGCCACCGACAAACCACCCCAGCTGTACCCTGCCAACAGCACGGGAAGGGACTGCAATTCGTCCAACGTTTTCGCGTAGGACAACGCGTAGTCCAGATCGATATACCCCTGCGGCAAGCCGCCGACGACTTCGCCCTCGCTCTCGTCGTTCGCCGTCGCGTCGTACGCGAACACGTAATAGCCGTTCGACGTCATACTATCGAAAATATCCATATAGCCGCGCTGACCGCCTGCACCCAAACCGTGGGCGAACACGACGACGCCTTTTTTCGCTTGCGTTTCGTCCGCACTCTCGTACAAATAGCCGACCAACTGTTGTTGGCGATTCGATCGGAAGGTATGTCTTTCCCGTTTCATGGACGGAAATTGCTCGATCGTAAACGTATTTTCCGTACTCGTTTCACAGCGATAATCGAAGCTGCCTTTATAGATAGATACCGCCACGACATACAACGTGATCGCGCATACCAACAAGAACGCCACGACGGACAGTACGCTGATCTTCACGATCTTCTTTGCTTTCTTCGTCATATTTTTTACCTCTTTCGTTTAATTTTCCGCGCGGAATCGGCGAATGACTTCCGCGTAACGATCCAACATACGATCGACCATCACTTCGTAGGTAATGGGAATTTCTTTCGACGCGCGCGCACCGATTTTCACCATTTCCTCCCGATTGCCGAAGGCGCGTTCAATCCGCGCAGCCATCGCCCCTTCGTTTTCCGCGGCGAGATAGCCGTTGACGCCGTCGACGAACGGTTCGGCGGCAATCGCCCCGACGGGCAACAGCACGGGCTTTTTCATCACGCACGCTTCGCGCACGACGATCGGCGCGTTGTCGTAGGTAGACGGGAAAAAGAAGAGATCGCACGCCGCGTATACCCCCGATAACAACTCTCTATCGGTGATTTTACCGAGAAAGCGCACCCGTTCTTCCAAACCGTTATCCACGACGAACTGCTCGTACGACGGACGGTCGTACCCCTCTCCGACGAGATACAAGCGGTATTCGTCGTCCGTTTGCAAAAGCTTCTTCACCGTACGCAAAATCAGCGGAATATTTTTCACGTCGCGCATTTGCCCGACGAAGAGCAAATTTTTATGCGACGGGAAAAGTCGGAATGCCTTGCGCGCCCGTTCCTCAATAGCGGCGATATTCGTCGGATACGTGAACTCCGTTCCGTTTTCCATGACGAATATTTCCTTTTGATAGCCGTACGACGTCAATACGCTCGCCGTGCTTTTCGACGGTGCCCAAACTTCCGTACATTGATTGAATACGTTGACAATCCCTTTCAAGAATACGTCGGTCAACACTTTGCTATGCGTGAGCGACAGGATATCCTTTTTGAATTGACTGTGGAAGGTCGCAATCACGGGTACGTGATTTTCCTTCGCCTGCCGCAACGCGTATTTCCCCAAGAAAAAGGGAGAATGGATATGATAAATATCCGCCGAATACTCCTTCACGCGCTGGGTGAACGAAGGCGTCAAGCGCGGCAACGGCACTTCCACGCCGTTGAAATCGATAGAGCCGCTATCCTTGCGCCATACCTCGTACGACAACGTTCCGTCGTCGAAAACGGACGTGCGGTATTTCGGCACGACGACTTTCGCTTCACAGCGTTCGCATATCACGCGCGTGGAGTTATCCACCACTTTGACGACGCCGTCCACCTGCGGATAGAAGTTATCGCAAAATTATAGAATTTTTAAGTTCGAATGATCGTTCATTTCGTTTGCCGTTCGTTCGCGACTGCAACCGCGCGAACACGAGAAATATATTTTCGCTTACGCGGAAAACAGTCCCTCGATTTCCTCGTTCAATTTTCCCTTTTCGATATTATACGCCTGCTCGATCGAACGTAGAATGGTAACCGCCTCGCTCGAACCGTGCGCCTTGACGATCGTTTTCGCCGCGCCGAGCAGCACCGCGCCGCCGTAGTTGTTATAGTCCATAAACGCGCGCAATTCTTGCACGTCTTTTTGGAGTAACGCCGCCGCCTCGCGGTTTTTCGCAAGCATTTTGCCTACCAAACGCACCGCTTCCAAACACGCGCCCTCCGTCGCTTTACACAGGACATTCCCTGAGAATCCGTCGCTGACGACGACGTCGTATTTGCCGCTGAGTAGATCGCGGCTTTCCATATTGCCGACGAAGTTAATATCCGTGCGTTCGGACAACGCCTTATACGTTTCCTTACGCATAGCGTCCCCTTTCTCCGCCTCGACGCCCACGTTCAACAACGCCACGCGCGGCTTTTGCACGCAGAACGCCTTTTCCATATACATACTCGCCATCGTAGCGAATTGACAAAGCATTTCGCTGTCGCACTCCACCGTCGCGCCCGTATCGCAAATGGTTACGATATTCCCCGTAACGGTAGGCAAAATCGGGCAGAGCGCAGGGCGTTTTACCCCCTTTATCCGACCGAGTTTCATCACCGCGCCTGCAATGATCGCGCCCGTAGAGCCGTTCGATACCATAGCGCATACGTCGTCGTTCGATTTCAACGTGTCGAACGCCTTGCACAACGAGCTTTCCTTCTTCGTGCGAATCGCCGTCGTCGGCGTATCGTGGCAGGTGATTTCTTCCCGTGCGTCTACGATTTGCATACGCGCGTCCTTCCAAGCGTCACCAATCGTTTCACGGATCACTTCTTCCTTGCCGACGAAAATAATTTGTAAATCGTCGTATTTTTCCAAAGCCATCAACGCGCCCTGCACGTTGACGTCGGGGCTGTGATCGCCGCCGACGGTATCTACGATAATCTTTACCATACCGCTATCCTCGCACCCGTTACGCGTCCGTCGTGTCCGGTTTTCTCGGGCCTTCGCAATACACGATCAGCGTGTTCGGACCGCAGGACGCGCCCACGACGGGATTCAAGATCGATACGTGCACGTTGACGTTCGGCAACTTTTCCGCAAGACGTGCCTTGACTTTTTCCGCGTCCGCAAGACAGTCCGCGTGGGCAAGGTATACGTCAGTAACCGTTTTGCCCGTGTACCACTCGGCAATCAACTCCGCCAAGCGACGGAAGGAGTTCATTCTGCCCTTCGCCTTTTCCACCGATACGTTCTCCCCTTGTTGGTTGGATACGATAATCGGTTTCACGTTCAACAACGTGCCGAACAACGCCTTACTCGCGGAAATACGCCCTGCCGCCTTTAAGAACTTCAAATCGTCCACCGTGCCGACTTGGTTGATATTCCACTTCAACTCTTCGATCGCCGCCGCCGTTTCCTCGATCGTCTTGCCCTCGGCGCGCAACTTGCTCGCGCGGATACACAGCATCACCAGACCGCCGCTGCAAATCAACGAATCAACGCAAAAAATCTTCGCGTCGGGATATTGCTTCAACACCTCTTCGCGCGCAACGCGGCTCGCCTGGATGGACGCGGACAAGCCTGACGAACAGGAAATCGACAACACGTCGTACCCTGCCTTTACGTAGCTTTCAAACCGCTCTTGATAATCGATCGCCGTTACTTGCGACGTAAAAATACGCGTGCCGCCGCGCATAATATCGTAAAATTCCTTCGCAGGAAGCTCGCTCCAATCTAAATCGGCGTAGACCGATTCGTTATTGTAGGTAACGTACATGGGCAAGTATTCGATATCGTATTTTTTTCTCTCTTCCGCAGTCAATTCGCAAGAAGAATCGCTGACGATGACAAATTTCTTCATGATTTTTCTCCTTAATCATTTTTCGTAATGTCTTTTACGTAGCTTCTTCTACGCTTGTGCTGTACGCTGTCAAACGCCTTCCATTGATTGCGAATGTTCGCGTTCGTTTCCAAATTCAGGTTGGTTTCGGCGTACTCGACGCCGCCGTCCGTCAACATTCCGATCATCTCGTGGATAATCGCCGTCGCAATCGCTTTCTTACGATATTCCGGCACGACGCCGATCAGGGCAAGATCGATCACTTTCGGCGAACGAATACTCTTCAAAACGCGCACGATCGTTGCAGGCGTCAACCTGCCGCCGCTCTTTTGCACCGCTTTCCCGATCGACGGGAAGGCAATGCCGAAGCCGACGATCTTGTCGTTCTTATCCAAGATGACGGTGGCGTATTTCACGTTCAAAATCAGCTTAAAATTGTCGATCAGGTTTTGCTTCATCTTCTCCGTAAACGGTACCGATTGATAAATCGCCTCGTACGTTACGTCCAATACATCGAAAAATTCGTGTCCCCAATCTTTGACGAACTCTCTCGCGTTCTTCGCCATACATAACCGTAAGCCGTATTTTTCCAGCATCCGCGCCGACACCCTGCCAAGCCGCTCGTCAACCTCCTTGGGCGCGTACAGCTTGTACTCTACCCAGTCCGCTTCCTTGCGATAGCCGTAATTTTCCAACAACGTCGCGTAGTAGGGATAGTTATATTGCTCCTCGAAGGTGGAAATTTCCTCGAACCCTTCGACGAGTAAGCCCTCGCGATCCAAATCGGAATAGCCGAGCGGTCCGACGACTTCCGTCATGCCGCGCGCCTTTGCCCAGTTTTCCACGGCGGCAAACAGCGCGTTCGCCACCTCTTGATCGTCGATACAGTCGAACCGAGTAAACCGTACGCGGCGTTGATTCCACTTTTCGTTACTCACCCGTTGCAAAATGCCTTGGATACGTCCTACCGTTTTCCCGTCCTTCTCCGCCAAGAAAAAGACCGACTCTGCCTGCTCGGCGTATATCGTATCCTTTTTGAAGAGTGCCTTTTCCTCACCGTATAACGGCGGAACGAAATAGGGATTGCCCTTATACAGCCGCAAAGGCAGCTCGACGAACGCCTTGACGTCCTTTTTTCCTGCCACTTCTCTAACGTTGATCATACAAGATTTTTCCTTTTTCTTCTTTCGCAACCGCAACGCTCGCCCGTCGTCGAATTTTGTCGATTGCCGTCCTTTATTGTAATACTTTTATATGACAAAGTCAAGACTTTTGATAGAGAAAATGAGAAAAAACATTTTTCACGGCGATTTTCTTCGACGTAAAAGGAAAACGCGCAATATTATTCTTTAAGGAAACAAAGAAAAGCGCCTCATACTCGTTACGCTATCACCAATCGTTACGCTCGTCAACGAAGAGCAACCATAGAACCGCCCTCACGCAACGAAAAAAAGGAGCGTCCCCACTCTATTCGCCTACGAATTTTTGAAATAGCATACAAAAAAATAGAACGGATAATCATTCGATTATCCGTTCTATTTTGGTGCACCGTAAGAGGTTCGAACTCCTAGCCTTTGGTTCCGTAGACCAACGCTCTATCCAGTTGAGCTAACAGTGCATACCGACGTTTTCAGCCGCGATCGTTTGCCGCATACCCGACAAGCCGAAAGGCGTTTTGCCAAATTGCTTATATAGTATACGGCTTTTTTTTGCTTTTGTCAACTGTTTTTCACGCGTTTTTTCGATTTATTTTTTTATCTTTGCCAAAACTCTACGCAAGTCGTCCGCGTTACAACGCGAACGCAATCGCCGTTACGTCGTCGGAGAACGTTCCGCCGCCGAATACCGTCAACGCCGCCTTCAACTTCCCGATGAAATCTTCCGCGCTACGGCTTTGCAGCAATACACTTTCCGCGCGCTCCACGCCGAACAACTCCCCTTTGGCGTTCATACACTCGGTTACGCCGTCCGTCAACAGCACGAGCAAGTCCCCGTGCGCGTACGGCATACTCTTTTCCGCGTACGCAAAATTGTCGATCCAGTTGGAGATCGGCGGCGCAGGGCTTTCAATTTCGTGGATACCCTGTCCGTGTTTGAGTAAGATCGGCGCGTTGTGTCCTGCCGCCGCGTAACCGATCGTTTGCTTTTCGGTATCGATTCGCACCGCCGCCACGGTAATATACGAACGCTCGTCCTGTTGCAATTCGCCGAACTTGCCACTCAGTTTTTGCAACGCCCGTCCCAAGTCCCGTTCCTGACGGTCGAACGCCGCTTTCACGAACGCCGAAAGCATACCTGCGGAAACGCCCTTACCCGACACGTCCGCCAGCACGCCGTACGTTTGCCCGTCGTATTCGTATACGTCAGGCAAATCGCCGCCCACGCCCAAACAGGGAATATAGGTATACGCGTACGGAACGCCGCCCATACTCTTCCCGGCAGGCAGCAAGCGTTGTTGCACCCGTTGCGCGGACAACAACTCCCGTTCCATTTCCGCCTGATACGTACCGTCCGTAACGCCCACGAACAGCTTGCCCTTCTCGTCCGCAGGATAGATACGGATACGCACCGAAAGTTGTGCAGCCTGTCCCGAGTGACGCACGGAAGTGCGCAACGTTTCCGTCTTTTCGCAACGCTCGCGCACCGCGGCGCGCATTACGCGCCAAAAGGCGCAATATTCGCAACCCTTGCCCTCGCCGCAAACGGACGATTCTTTACACGCCAACGCCTGCGCCAACGTGCCGCGCTTTTTCGCGCCGTCTGAAAAGGAACGCCGAAACGCCGCGTTCGTGAACTTCACGCGCAGCTTGTCGTCGAATACGAATATTCCTTGCGGAATAGCGTTTAATACCCTTTCAAAACCATTCAATACCATAACTCTTTCCTTATCGGTAAAACTGCAAACCGCGGCGCACCGTTACATCGAACGGCAAACCCGTATACAACTCGCCGTCCAGCTGTACCGTGCACGGCTGCTCGGGCGTATAGCGCAACCGATCGCAATAGACGTGCGTCGTCAAGGGATATTCTAATATCTTCCCTTTCATCAACTGCATAAACGCCTTAACGATCTTCCAAACACCGCCGATATTATCCACGAACACCGCCTCGATCTTGCCGTCCGCTTCGTCCGCGTTCGGGCATACGCGAATACCGCCGCCGAACTGCGATCCGTTACACGCCGTCGCCAACAGCGTTTCGCGCGTTTGCGTTACGCCGTCGCACTCGATTTCCATTTTACAGCCCTTGAACGAGAACAAACTCTGCACGAGGCTGACCAAATATTTGATCTTCCCCTTCAACTTTCCTCGGCTGCACCGTTCCAAAACGTCCACGTCTATACCCAAACCCGCCACGTTCATACACCGCACGCCGCCGACCTCTAAATAGTCCGTTTCCTTCGCCTCACCGCATAAAATTATATCCATCGCCTTATCCACGTCGGTAGGAATATGCGCGTGCTCGGCAAAATCGTTCCCCGTGCCCGCAGGGATTAACCCCAACCGACACGCCGTCGGATCGACTACGCCGTTCAACACTTCGTGCAGCGTACCGTCGCCGCCGATGACGACGATATCCTCCGCGCCGCTCTCCGACAACGCTCTCGCGATACGGATCACGTCCTGCTTTGCTTTGGAGATATGCGTTACGAATTTCTCGCCTGCTTTCGTAAAAATACTCTCCACCCGTTCCAACGCGCGCTTTCCTTTGTCGTGATGCCCTGCCACGGGGTTAGAGATAATATGATAGGTTTTCATCTTCGGTATTTCCCTGTTCTTTCGTTTTTATGAAAAATTTTCCTTTTCTATTATATAACAC
>CAZDCO010000012.1:0-29675 GCA_964504025.1 uncultured Clostridia bacterium | reverse complement strand
GCGTACGGATAATGGGCACGCCGCCGACGCAACTCGCTTCGTAATACAGGCCGCAGCGGTTATGCTTCGCCAACTTTTCCAGCTCATGCGAGAATTTGCAAATGAGTTCTTTATTGGACGTTACGACCGACTTACCGTTGCGGAGCGCAGCGGTTACGAACGTCTTTGCCACGCCGATACCGCCGATCGTTTCCACGACGATATCCACGTTGGGAGAAGCCACCACTTCTTCGATCGTCTTCGCAATCGCTTCCGACGGTACGCCGAGCTGTTGCAAGCGTTCCAAATTCAAATCGAGTACTTTCTCTACCGTGATGTCCACCTGTTGCGTTTCTACGTAAAAATCGTGATGATCCACCAACGTTTGATACGTACCGCCGCCTACAACGCCCAGCCCTAAAATAGCCACGCCTACTTTCTTAACCATACCTTACACTCCTTACGCAAAATCGATTTTCGTCGAATACCTACCCTATGCGTTTTCGGGGGTATTCAAATCGTATAAATATTTCAAGCCCTTCAACGTCAACAATTTATCCACGACGTCGATACATTCGATCTCCTTGGCGATCACCGTGCTGAAACCGCCCGTGGCGATCGTCTTCATATCGGGACGCTTCATCTCTTTCTGGATCCGCTTGACGATATATTCAACCAAGCCTGCAAAACCGAACACGATGCCTGCTTGCATATTCGTTACCGTGTTTTTCGCGATGATACTCTTCGGGGCTTCGATCTCCACGCGCGGCAACTTTGCCGTACCGTTGACGAGGGAATCGAGCGAGCCCTTGATACCGGGCGCGATGACGCCGCCGATAAATTCGTTATTAGAGCCGATAATATTGAACGTCGTCGCCGTACCGAAGTCGATCACGATCATGGGCTTATCCTCGCCGTATTCGACGATTGCCGACACGCAGTTGACGATACGATCCGCGCCCACTTCGCGCGCGTCGTCGCAACGGATATTTAAGCCCGATTTCAAGCCGGGTGCGATATGCAACGGCTTGATATGCAAATAGATTTCGCACGTTTTGTCCACCGTATAATCGAGGGAGGGAACGACGGACGATACGATACCGCCCGTGATCCGTTTCGGATCGACGCCCTGCGCGGACAGCATACCCGTGAGTTGCGCGCCGTATTCGTCCGAAGTCTTTTTCAAATCGGTCGCCACGCGGAAGGAGAACTTCAATTCGTCCCCGTCGTAAATGGCGTATTTAATATTCGTATTTCCGATATCGATACAAATGATCATCTTTTTTTGTTTCCTTGCACAAGTTGGATTACCCGGTAGACGGTCGGAGCGGCGATCAGGTTAACGGCGAACTCCACCAAAAAGTTGACGCCTGCCACGCCGATAAACAGGAAGTAGAGCAGCGTCGTGCCCTCCGCGACGAAATTCGTCGTCAGCGTTTGCGAAAGCAACGTCAGCGAACCGAGAATAAACAGCCCCGTATTGACGACGGGCGCGGCCGCCGCCGCGACGAACACGCCTACGTATTTGTTCTTTTTTGCAATTTCCGCGTATAACGCGCCCGACACCAAACCTGCCGCCGTGCCCTTGACGAGGCACAACAACGCCGTTTCAAACGGTTGCGTTTGGAAGAGTACGCTCGTGAAGAAGTCCGCACCCGTAACGCCGTACATCAGCGCGATAAACCCGAAGACGAACCCCAAAAACGCGCCTGCCCACGCGCCGTACAACACGCCGCCGAGTACGATCGGTATGAGTACGAGAGAGAAGGACGTCGGTCCGATCTTGATAGCACCGAACGCCGTTTGTAACAAGATCACAAGCGCCGTCAGTACGGCAATCCCCGTGATCCGTTTCGCGGAAAAGTATCTTTCCTTTTTCATAAATAGCCTCCATCGCGTTCCCCTTCGGGATACACGTGTCAAAAAAATATTTACTTCCGTTGTGAAACGGTAAGACCGCGCAAGGCGTATCTCCCAAACGGACGTATAGATATTATAACGCATTTTTTCGATTTAAGCAACAAAATGAACGGGAAATTTGCATTATTTTTTCCTTTTGCTTTTCCATTCGTCGCACAATTCGTCGTCGCGTTTACATACTATGTATTAGAAAGACGAAACCGCAGGTACATTCCGTTACGGAGCAAATACATACCCCTGCGGCGAAACACAGGAGGTTTTTTATGAATTGTTGTGGTCAGGGTAACAACGTAACCCTTTGGATTCTTATCGCTTTGCTCGTTCTCGGCTCGAAGGACGGTATTTTCTGCTCGAACCTGTTTAACGGTTGCGGATTGCCCATCGTCGCCGCGCTTTTGTACTGCTTATACAAAAACGGTACGCTGTCGGCTATGCTCACGCCGACTTGTAACTGCGGAGGTACGGGCTGCCGTTAAGCCCTTTCCTTTTTTCTCCTTATTGCTCGTTGAACGGACGAACGGCACGCGTTGCATAACGCGTGCCGTTCGTCTATCGTTTTTCTTTATTTATCCTTTTGCACGCGCGCTTTCAAGAGCGTAACGCAAGGCAACGCTACGCCGCCGAGGATATTGCCTACGATACAAAGCAACTCGTACCCCACGACGCGCCAAGAGAACTCCCCCAAATAGTAGAAGTACATCATATTCGCCACCGAATGATCGAAACCGCAAAACGCGAACACGACGATCGGGAAAAGTACGCCCACCGTCGCACTCAGTCCTTTTTTCGGAGCGCACGCCGCCGATTTTACGGAAAGGGTAATCAGTGCGCCGCACAAGCACGCCGAGCAAAGCGCGTTCAACGCCCAATTTTCCGCGTTCAATTTTGTAGCGATCGACGCCGCGCCCTGCGTTGCAATCGTTTGTCCGATCGACGTATAATACGCTAAAAACGCCGTGATTGCCACGCCGACGATATTGCCGAAGAAGCACAGCGCAAGTTTCCAAACGTTCTTCACTCCCATGGTAGGAATATCCGCCACCATACCCGTGAACAAGCGCATTTCAAACGCGACGATCACGAAGATACCGAGCGAGAAGAGTACCGAACCGAGAATTTTGCCCCACGTGCCGAGCAAAGCGTTCGCCAGCAAAGACGCCGAACCGCCGATACCGATTACCGCGCCCGCGCATACCGCCATCAAAAAGAATACTACGTGTTGTAACACGCCTTTTTTATCGTTGATCATTTTCTTTCTTAAAAACCTCTCTAAAAACCTTTGATTTCGACGCTTTCATTACGCTACAAATGAGCGCCAAGCCCTTGACGGGCATACATTTTGCCACGAAGTGCATAGCGTGTGCGTCCCAACCGAGCACCGAACGTTTCTTGCGGCGCACGATACGCCCTGCAATTTTCTTTGCCATGTTCTCCGCCGACGTCGCCACGATATCCAACGCGCTGTTCTTCGTGTTTTCGTCGTTGCGAAAAAGATCGGTCGCCGTCGTTCCGGGATAGACGATGCCTACGTACGTCTTTCCCCGTTCTTCCAGCTGTAAACATTCGGTATACCCTTTCAACGCCGACTTACTCGCCGTATACGCCGACGTACCCACTACGCTGCACAGCGCGGCGGACGAGCATACGTTGACGATACCCGGCTTCTCCGTTCGATCCAACGACGGATACAGCGCCTCCACCGCGTATACGGCGGACAAATAGTTCGTTTTCAGCACCCGTTCGGTTTCGTCCGTATACGATTCCGTCGCCTTGCGAAAGGTGGGAAACACGCCTGCGTTATTGACGAGCAGGCTCGGCTTAATTCCCCTTTCGCGCAAAGTAGCCGCGAACGATTGCCAACTTTCCCGTTGAGAAACGTCGAACAGGAAAAAGGAAAAACGCGCGGCGTTCTCCCCCAACTCCCGTTGGAAAGACAGCATTTTTTCTTCGCTCCTGCCGATCCCGACGACGATCGCGCCGTATTTTTCAATCAACAAACGGCACAGTTCCTTTCCGATTCCGCCGGACGCGCCCGACAGCACTACCGTTTTTCCTTGTAACCAGCTACGCATAATTTTTCACTCCCTATCGTCGCTTGTATTATATCACTCCGCACGCGGAAAGGCAAGCAAAAACGCAAAAGAAAGGAACGGTATTTTCTACCGCTCCTCGTTCACCTGCCATAACAAGCCAAATTATTTTTGTAAGCAATCGGTATTATATTCCGCGATATAAGGCAAGTTTCTATACAGTTCGCCGCAGTCTAACCCGTAGCCGATCACGAAGTGGTCGGGAATGGTGAACAGGGAGATATCCGGTTGGAATTCCACGATACGACGCGAAGGCTTATCCAACAGGGTAACGACGTGCAAAGACAACGGATGACGTTCTTTCAACATCGCCGTAACGTCCTTTAACGTTCTGCCCGTATCAATAATATCTTCTACGATGACGACGTTATAATTGCTGATGTCCTGCGCGATATCCATCGTGATTTTGACGATACCCGTAGACACCGTACCCTTATAATAGCTTTGCGCGCACATAAACGCAATTTCGCAAGGTACGTTAATCGCGCGGCAAAGATCCGCCAAGAACACGAAAGCACCCTTCAAAATGCTGACGAGAAGCAACGGGCGACCGTCGTAATAGCTCTCGATTTGCTTGCTTGCTTTTTGAATCGCCGCGTGAATTTCTTCTTCCGTAATGATGACGCGCTTCACGCCTTTTTGATAGTCTTCTTGAGAAATCAAATTTTCCATAAAAGGTCCTCTCGTATACGTTTAATATATGTATTATAGCACAACCTTTTACAATTTTCAACTAAAAGCCTTAAAAAACGCAAATTTTTTTGAATATTTTTTCAAACTCGCTTTTGCAATGTGCCGTGGACGCGCAGCGCGCGCGTCAACAGCGCGCAGGAAACGACGGCGGTGATCAACTCCGCAATCGGGAACGTCCACCATATCAGGTTGACGACGTCGTTGCTAAGCGTGAACGCGTACGCCGCGGGCAGCACCAACACGAGCAAGCGCAAGGCGGAAATGACGAGCGGCGAATAGACTTCGTGATACCCCTGCAAGACGCCTTGAATCGCCACGCTGATCCCCATAAACACGTAGCCGAGCGTCGCGATACGCAGGGCGATTTGACAAACGGAGATAATATCCGATTTTGACACGATCGACGTTTCCTCTATCGTCAGCGCGAACAGTCGGGAAATCGGTTCGGCAAACGACTGATAGACGAGCGTCAACACCGCCGTAACGATAATAGACGCCAACACGCCGTGTTTTACCATCTCGCGCACCCGTTCTTGATTGCCGCAGCCGTAATTGTACGACGTGATGGAAATGAGTGCGTTCGACAGTCCGAACGAGGCGAACAGCGCGATTTGCATCAATTTATAATAGATTCCGTAGCTACCCGACAAGAGGTTGACGACGTATTCGTCTTCGATCGTGCCGATGATGAGCAAGACGGCGAACATCATAACCGCCAGCATGCCTTGCATCAAAAACGCAGGGAAACCGAGCTTGGAAATTTCGCGCAAGATACTCCCCTCACTCTTGACGTAGCGCAGGCTGCCGTCGATTTCTTTATTCTTCGTATAATGCAAAACGAGAGCAAGCACGAGCGAGGCGATTTGTCCGACGACGGTTGCGTACGCCGCGCCTGCGATTCCCATTTGCATAGGATAGATAAAGACGTAGTCTAACGCGATATTGACGACTGCGCCGACGATTTGCGACAGCATGGAAAAGGTGGTTTTGCCCGTGGACATCAAAAAGCGTTCGACGATGGCGAATCCGATCGAACCGATAGACAGTCCGCAACATATCGTCAGGTACTCCGCGCCCATTTCCACGACGAGTTCGTTATCCGACATAAGGCACATGTACGGTTTTGCCAAGAACAGCCCGAACAGCAAGAACAGCGCGTAAAATACGCCGATCAGGAACACGCCGTTCCCTGCCGTGCGGTTGACTTTTTCGCGATCTCCGCGACCGAGACTTTGCGACAGCACGGCGTTCAAACCCACGCCCGTACCCACGCCGATCGCAATCATCAAAATTTGCACGGGAAACGCCGCCGACAACGCCAAGTTGCCAAGCGCGCCGTCCGCACCCATATTGATGACGAACATCGTATCCACGACGTTATACAACGCCTGTAAGATCATAGACAAGATCATGGGCAGACCCATAGACCACACCAACGCACGCACCTTTTGCGTGCCCATTTTGTTTTCTTCCATATTTTTTCTCCTATATAAAACGAAAAAGCGCAAGTTCCAAGTTTAGTTGGACTTACGCTTTTCAGCTACGCACTACGCAATATGATATTCCGTTTTTCGTTATTCTTTTTCGCGGATCGTTACGTCGCCCGTGATGACGTCGACGTACTGGATCGTAAAGGACAGGCGCATTTCTTCGTTTTTGACGGTGAAAAATTTGGCGTGTATTCCCTCGATCGTAACGTCGTGTTCCTCGCCTTTGCTACGCGTTTTCTTGACGTAGACAGTAATGGGCTGTTTTCGTTCGTACAGCGCGGCGATCTTCTTTTTCAGATCGGCGATCGTACTCGTTTTAATGTAATTCGTCTGTTGCATATTCTACCCGTTCGTCTTGATTTCGTACCTATATTTTAGCACTTTTCAAAAATTTTTTCTAACGAAAAAACGCGACTTACGAGAAATTTTCTACGAATTTTTTACAAAACGGGCGTTTGCGCGTCAATCGACGACGACGCGACAATGGCTACCCCGTCCGATCTCCGTTGCCCTTTCGACGACGATTTGCTTATCGATTTTCGTCTTTAATTCTTCCACGTGGGAGATAATGCCCACCAACCGATTGCCCTCCGTCAATTCTTGCAAGGCGGCAATTGCCAAACGTAGCGTTTCGCCGTCCAACGAACCGAAGCCCTCGTCCACGAACATGGTATCCAAGCGCACGCCGCCTGCCGACGATTGAATTTCGTCCGAAAGCCCTAACGCCAACGCGAGAGAAGCCAAAAATTGCTGTCCGCCCGAAAGGGTATTGACGGGACGGGTGGTGGAGTTATGATGATCGAGGACGTCTATATCCAAGCCCACTTGCGCCCGTCGGTTGAGCGTATCGACGCGGCGGATCAGGTCGTACTGCCCGTTCGTCATCTTTTGCAACCGAATACTTGCGCGGCGCAAAATGCGGTCGAAATAGCCCGTTTGCACGTACGTTTCAAAGGAGAGTTTATCCTTTTCGCGCAACGCGCCGTTCGCCGTATCCGAAAGGGTGTTCATCCACTTGTATTCTTCCTCGATCGAATTCGCTTCCGACGACGTTTTTTCCACGTTCTCCAAGCAAGTCCTATTGGCGCGCAAGCGTGCGACGACGCCCTCTTTCGCCTCGGTATCCGCTTGCTTTTGCGCAATCAGCCCGTCGCGAGCGGCGTATTCCGCCTGCAAGTCGATCTTGCAAACGTTTTTCACGACCGTTTCCAGCGTGGAAATCTCGCCCTGTAATTTCGTGAGCGCGCTCTTCCGCTCGTCAAAGTTCGTTTGCGCGCGTTCCCAAGCGCGTTTCATCGTCGTTTTCTTTTCACGCAACGCCGCCAACGCTTCGTCCGCTTCCGCTTTCGTCGGGTAGGGCAAGCCGCGCAACAGCGATTGCGCTTGCGTCGTTTGCGCCGCTTTCGTCGCGTCGTCCTTGGCGATTTCTTTTTCTATCTCGCGCACTGCCTCGCGCAACTTTTCCAACTCGACTTCTTCGCTGGGAATCAACTTTGCGATCCGCTCGCCCTCGCGCACCCGTTCCCGTTCGGCGCGCAAGCCCTTTTCCGTCGCCGTTACCGCGGCGTTGACTTTGGCGAATTTTTCACGCAACGTAGGCAACGTGATCTCTTCCTCGCCCTCTTGCAATTCTTCCGTTTGTTGACGGACGGACGATTCTGCCGTCGTTACCTTGCCGTTCAACTCGGCGCACTCCGCGCTTTTCGCGCGCGCCCGTTCGTTTGCTTCGTCCGCCTCCTTTTTCGACTGTTTCCACTCCGCTTCGGTCGGAACGTGCTCGGCGCAACGCGCCTTGGCAGGGTGAGAAAGCGAGCCGCAAACGGGGCAGGGTGCGCCCTCTTGCAAGCCTGCCGCAAGCACGCCTGCCTGTCCGTCTAAAAAGCGTTTGTTTTGCAGGAGGTACTTCTCTTCGGCAAGACTTGCCTTTTCGGACAACGCCAAATACGCCGCGCGCTCTTTTTGCAAGGTAGCGCGGCAATCTTCCAAAGCGCGCATATCCTTGCCCAAACGCTCCAACTGCGTTCTATACGTTTCCAAACGTTTCTTTTCCGTTTCCAACTTTTCCGCTTGCAGGGAAGCGTTTTCCAAACTCTTTCGTTGGTCTTTCAGCGTTTTGATCGCGTTTTCTTTTTGCGTAAACGCCGCCGCCCGTTCGGCGTGCAACCGTTCGTTCGACGCAATCGCGTTCGTCAACGCCCGTATACTCCGTTGCAATTCGTCCAACTTGTCGTACTCCGCCGAATTCTTTTCCATAAGCACGATCTCACAATCGATTTTATCGCGTTCGGGTTGCAACGCCGTTTGCGCCGCGAGTGCGGCGTTCGCGTCGTCGTACACGCGCACGAAGGTGGGCAGGCTCGACGTCTTTTGATCGTACGCCGCGACGTTCGCCGCGTATTCTTCCCCCTTCCCGATCGCCGCGTTCACCTTAGACAGTTTTTCGTCCGTCTTGGCGAGCGTTTCTTGCAAGCGTGTATTCTCCCGTTCGTCCGCCTCGATCAAACGAGCCAAAAGCGTCGTCGTTTCCGCCGTCGTTTTTTCGCCCTGTTTCGCGCTTTCCGCCTCGGCGTACCAAAGACTGTCCTCCGCGCATAATATGCCGCTGCAATGGGTACTTAGCTTTTCGCGCGCGTCCTTACACCGCCCGAACAATTTGTTCGTTTCTTCCTTTAAGCGATTTTGGATATTCTCGAATTTATACGTTTTGAAAATGCGACGGAATATCTTTTTCCGCTCGTCGGTATCCGCCAACAGCACTTTGCGAAAGTCGCCCTGCGCGATCATCGCGATTTGTAAAAATTGCTCGCGGTCTACCCCGATAATTTCCTCGATCGCCTTCGTAACCTCGCGTTTGCTCTTATCGATAATGCGTCCGTCGGGGAGTTGCAGCACGGCTCTCGCCGCCTGTTTCGTCCTGCCCTCGCCGTGCAATTTCAGCCGCGTATATTCGGGATTGCGGCGCACGGTATACGTTTGTTCCTTGCAAACGAACGTCAACTCGACGAACGTTTCCGTGCCCTCTTCGGCGTATTTCGATCGCAACATGGAATCGTCGCGAATATCGCCGCTCGGTCTATCGTAGAGTGCGTAGGCAATCGCGTCGAAAATCGACGTTTTTCCCGCGCCCGTCGTGCCCGTAATCAAATACAATCCGTTCGTACCCAAACGATCTAAATCCAACTCTTCTCTACGAGCGTACGGTCCGAACGCCGAAAGAATCAACTTCGTAGGTCTCATTCGTTCTCCTCCTCGACGGCGGCGATCAGTCGTTCCATATACGCGCGTTGCCGATCGGTCATTTCCGCGTTATTTTGCGCCTTGAAAAACTCGCTAAACAACTCGAACGCCGTCTTATGCTCGTCCGCAGTCCACTCGCTCATATCGCAAGACGCGCGCGTGCGTGCGTTATCGTAGCGCAACTCCAACGCATTCTTATACACCGTTTGCAACCGCGCCATCGCGTTGGGAACGTCGTCCTCGTCCGTCAGCGTGATTTGCAAATAGTCTTCCCTGCCGCTCGTCGTATTGTCCGCGGCGCGCAACAATTCCTCGAACGAACCGCGCAACCGCCGCATATCGCGCACGGAGTGCAACTCGATCGTGTCCACCTTGACGGCTTCGCCCTTTTTGCCCAACTCTACCACCGTGATCGATTTCTCGTCGTTCGCTTCCGAAAAGGAGTATTTCAGCGGCGTGCCCGAATAGCGTATGCTACCGTTCAGGCAAAATTGCGGTTTATGCAAATGTCCGAGCGCGACGTAGTCGAACGGCGCGAATACCGCCGCGTCCACGTTATCCGTGCCGCCGACGGTTTCCTCCGATTCCGAACGTTCACCGCCCGTAACGAATTGGTGGGTAACGAGCACGTTGCGTTCCCTTTCGTCAATCGGCATGTGCGCGATTGCCGTGCGTACGGCGTCGGTATACGAGACGATTTCCTCGTCCTCGAAAAAACGGCGAACGTGCATAGGCTTGACGAAGGGCAGCATGTATACGTTCACCGTCCCCTCTTCGTCGTGCAAGACGATTGGTTTCACGTTGCCGTCGTAGACGGGAGACAAGTGAATACCGCCGTCGTCCATAATTCTCGATCCGAACGCGATCCGCTCGGGAGAATCGTGGTTGCCGCTGATAATAAACGCCTGCACTTTGCGTTTGGCAAGCTCGACCAAGAAAAAGTCGAAAAGCTGCACCGCTTCGGCGGTGGGTACACTCTTATCGTACACGTCCCCTGCAACGAGCACCGCCGTCGGCTTGACGTCGTCCACGGCGGCAAGAATTTGCCGCAACGCCTCCGCCTGATCGTCGATCAGCGAAGTTTCGTACAGCCGCTTTCCCAAATGTAAATCGGATATATGCATGAGTTTCATATCGAATTTCCCTTTCCGTAAACGGACAAAAAAGAGTCGAAACGCGTCAACTCTTTTCTTCTTGATATGCTTATTTTTGTTCGGCGAACGCTTTTAAGACGTCCATGAGTTCGTCGGAGATGACATGCTCGATACGACAGGCGTTATCTTCCGCCAAGCCCTCGTCCGCGCCCAACTTTACAAGCACTTGCGTGATGACGCGGTGGCGTTCGTACACTTCCGTCGCCCGTTGGTAGCCCTGCTGCGTCAACTCGATCTCGCCCGTTTGCGCCATCGTGATATAGCCGTTCTTTTGCAACAGCCCGACCGCGCGCGACACGCTGGGACGGGAATAGTCCAATTCGTTCGCGATATCTATCGAATGTACGCACGATTTCCGTTTTTTCAACAGCAAAATGGTTTCCAAATACATTTCTTCCGATTCGCGATATTTCATAACAAAGTCCCCCTCGCGCGTTTTTAATTACTATACCATATTTTTTTTAATTTGTAAAGCAAATCGCCCGATTTTTTTCGTTTTTCGCGGCGATTACGTAGGATAAAGGACGCGGACTTGCCGCGCCCTCTATACTATATAGTTGGTGTTTTGTGTGGTGATCTATATTAGTCTTTATGACAGCACGAACATTCGCCGTTGCATTTCGCGTTTTGATCTTTGGCGTTTTTCGCACTGCAGGAACAACTATCCGGACAGCCGATACATTTTCTACCGCTCTTTTTTGCTTTTACGATATACCATACCGCACCGCCGATGATAGCGGCTATCATTACGATAGCAATAATTTCGCCTGCGCCCATATCGTTTTACTCCTTAATTTTTTTGAAAGTATATTCATCTTTGAAGTGCTTTTGCTTTTTCAGCACGAGGCAGGTTACGAACGCCGCAATCGCAAGTACGACTGCCCAACCGACGATCGGCATCCAAGCCGCACCGAAGCTGCCGCCCGTGAACAACGTACCGAAGAAGAACACGAGGAAACCGAGCGAATAGCCTACGGCAAATTGTAAACCGATACCTGCCCACAGCCATTTCTTGTTTTTCATCTCCGAGTTCATTGCGCCGATTGCCGCGAAGCAAGGAGGCGTGAACAGGTTGAACATCAAATACGCCAAACCTGCAACGCTCGTAACACCGAACACTTGCGTAATTTCCATCGCCACGCCCTCGAACATAACGAGTTCGTCAACGTCAATCAAATTGGTGATACCGAAGCATACGGCAAGAGTACCCACTACGTTTTCCTTAGCGATAAAGCCGGTAACCGAAGCCGCGGCAAATTGCCATTTCACCGTACCGATAATCGGTGCGAGTATGTATGCGAAAGGCGTTGCAATCGTAGCCAAGATCGACTCGTTTGCGTTTTCTACCACTTGGAACGACCAGTTGAACGTTTGCATTACGTGTACGGCGAAGTTACATACGAGAATGATCGTACCTGCCTTTACGATATACGCCCAACCACGGGAAAGCATAGATTTGCAAGCGCCCCAAAGGCTGGGAGCTTTATATTCGGGCAATTCGACGATGAAGAACGATTTTCTGTTCTTATAGCCCGTGATGAGGTTGATGAGCATAGCGCAAAGCAAGATCAGCGCGATACCCGTGAAATACATAGCGATCGTTACCCAAACGGAATCGGCGAAGAACACGCCTGCGAACAGGGAGATGACGGGCAACTTCGCGCCGCAAGGCATGAAGGGCGTCAACATCGTCGTCGCTCTACGTTCTCTTTCGTTACGAATGGTACGGCAAGCCATAACGCCAGGAATCGCACAACCCGTACCGATAACGAACGGAATGATCGATTTACCCGAAAGCCCTACCTTCTTGAAGATCGGATCGAGTACGACGGAAGCACGCGCCATGTAGCCGCAATCTTCCAACAGGGCAATGAGGAAATACATAACCATAACGAGAGGCAGGAAGCCTATAACGGCGATTACGCCGCCGATTACGCCGTCTACGAGCATGGAAGCCCAAATGCCCTCGCCCAACGCTTCGGCAACCGCTTCTTGCCCAGATTCCAAAACGCCTACGAACAAGTCGGCGATCCAAGTGCCGAGCCAAGCTTGCGAAATGGCGAATACCAACGCGATTACGACCGCGAAGATAGGTAAACCGAGCCATTTATTCGTCAATACGGCGTCCAACTTATCCTGCCAAGTTTTATCGCTCGTACGCACTTTACGCACTTCGACGGAATCGACGATACCATTTACGAAAGCGAAACGTTCTCTATCCGCTTCCTCGACGGCGTGTTTATCCGTCAAGTCGATATCCGCTTGCACGTAGGGCGCGGGTTGCGCTTTTCCGCACAGCGAAATTGCCGTCGCTACGACTTGTTTCAAGCCTTTCGCGGACGTAGAAACCGTTTCCACGACGGGGCAGCCGAGCTTTGCCGACAACGCCGCAACGTCGATCTTCGTTTCTTTCTTCTTGTTGATATCCACTTTGTTCAGCGCAACGACGAGAGGAATACCCAACTCTAAAAGTTGCGTCGTGAAGAACAAGCTACGACTCAAATTGCTCGCGTCTACGATATTGATGATGACGTCGGGATGCTCGTGTCTTACGTACGAGCTGGTGATGCTTTCCTCCGACGTGAACGGCGACATGGAATACGCGCCGGGCAAATCGACGGCGATGAGATCCTCCGTACCCTCGTAAAAGTTGCGTTTGATCTTGTGTTCTTTCTTGTCTACGGTAACGCCTGCCCAGTTGCCGACTTTCTCATTCCGTCCGGTCAGCGCGTTATACATGGTCGTTTTACCGCTGTTGGGATTACCCGTTAAGGCAATTCTCATAAGTTACTACCTCCTACAATCTATCTATAATTTTTTTATTTTGCACCGATTTTACTGTTAGTTCCTGCTAACACTCTTTCAAAAAAAATAATCTTTCGATTATTTTTCTACGACGATGGCTTCTGCCAACTGCTTGTCGATATTGTATCTTGCGTCCTTAATGGCAACCGTGAAGCCTGCCGCCATACGAGCAACGACGGTGATGCGTTCACCGGCGTAGCAGCCGAGCGAAAACAAAAACGCGTCTAATTCTTCGTCGTCCGTATCGATCCTCTTGATCACGTACGCTCTTCCGATTTCCGCTTCGTTCAAATTCATCTCTAACTCCTCGCGTATTTGTTAGCCTTGGCTAATTACGCATTTATTATATACTATCCATACGCCCTTGTCAAGCGATTTTATTCCATTTTTTGCAAAATTTTCAAAAAAATTTCACGCGGCGCATTTTCGTACGCTTGCCAAAAGGAAACGCGTTTGTTATACTTATAGGAAACGAACAGCAAAGGAGAAGAAACGGCATGGTAAAACACGTGATTTTATGGAAATTGAAGGACGAATTGTCCGCAACGGAAAAGGAAGAGGTGAAAAAAGACATCAAGACGGGCTTAGAAGGTCTACTCGGTAAAATCGACGGATTGACGGAGATCCGCGTCTTTACGCAAGGGTTGCCGTCGTCGAATTGCGACGTGGCACTCGATTGCACCTTTACGAGCGAAAGCGCGTTGCAGGGATATTCGGTTCATCCCGAACACGTGCGCGTGGCTAACGCGTTCGTGCGCCCGTACACCTCCGTACGCACCTGTTTCGATTTCAACGTCTAAATCTATACTATATGATATAACGCAAAGCGCAAGCCTCCGATCATAGGCAACTTGCGCTTTTCTCTTTTCTATTTGTTTTTCCGTTAAAACTCGGCGTCGGCAGGTACGCCGTACACCCGTTCGTACAGCGTGCGTTTCATTTCTTCCAGCGCGCGTACCTCTTTCCTTTCGCCGTACGTCATCAGTTGCAACGGCAACGGGCGTTTCCCCTCGGACATCGGCGGTTGCACGTAGCGGTACTCGTCGTTTAAGACGAAGCGATTGCGTTCGTAAAAGCGAATACGGCGGCGCGCCAACTCCGTTTCGGGCGGTTCGACTTCCAAACACACGCCGCAGGGCGCGCTTTCGCAAAGCTCCGCCAACACCGCCGCACCCAAGCCGTTGTTCCGTTGCGTGGGCGATACGGCAAAGTGCTCGACGTATAAAAACGTCGGGAATTGCCAAGAGGCAAGAAAGGCACGCACCGAACGATCCTCTCCGTAGACGACGCGGATCGAATACTCCGCGCGTTCCAACAGTCCTCTTTGTTTATGACGAGGGCGGTATTCGTCGTCGGGGAAGCTTTCCTGCATCAGCGCATAGACTTTATCGAAGTCCTCTTTATACAGTTTTTCCAGCATGGCTCGTCCTTATAACGCGGCGACGGCTCTATCCAGCCGTGACAACGTTTCTTCCTTGCCTAAAATTTGCATAATCGTCCAAAGGTCGGGCGTATTCGCCAGCCCCGTCGTCGCGATACGCAGCATTTCCGCCACGTCGGATACGTTTCCCGCGTACGCCGCGGGATCGGCTTTATACGCTTTCATATCGGTTGCAAATCCGTTCTCCGCGGCAACCGCTTTCACTTTATCGAACCACGCGCTACAATCGTCCGCGTAATCGTACGCCGCCTTAAAGCCCGTCAACACGCGCGCAACGACGTCGGCGTCGAAGCGGTACGCGTATTGCGGCGCGAACGTGGACGGGAAGAAATAGGAAATACATTCCATCGCCTGTTTCGCGCAAACGAAGTCTTTACGGCGTTTTTTACCGCCGATACCCATGCACAACGCGAGCACTTTCAGCATATACTCTCTATCGGCAAAATAGCCCTTTTGCTCGTCCGTGCCGTATTCGTTCGCCCACGTATTGAAAAAGTCGTACGCTTCTTCCGCGGAAAGCTTGGAAAGGCAGGTCTTTGCGATGTCGTTGAGTTTGACGATGTCGAACAACGCGCCGCTCTTACCCATTTTTCCGATGGAATATTTGAATTCTTCCAACGGCTTATCGAGGAATTTCAACAACCATTCTTCGAAGTTCGAATTGAGGAGGGTCATCATGTACGTGCGCACCGCCTCTTTCGTGTAGCCCTGTTCGCGATAGAAGGTGAGCGACGCTTCGGGGTCTTTACGCTTCGACAATTTTCTACGGGTATCCCCGTCGATCTTTTGAATGGAACAGTTATGTCCGTATTTCGGCAACTTAAAGCCGAGTGCTTTGAATAATTCGATATGAATCGGCAAGGAGGACAACCATTCTTCGCCGCGAATGACGAGGGTAGTACGCATAAAATGATCGTCGATCGCGTGGGCAAAGTGGTAGGTGGGTATTCCGTCCGATTTCAAAAGCACGACGTCTTGATTGTTTTCGGTTACGGTGATGTCCCCTTTCACTTCGTCGTGGAAGGAGTGTTTCATATCGACGTTTCCTTGCGATTTCAAGCGAATGACGTACGGTTTGCCAGCCTTTAAGTTTTCGTAGATTTCCTCTTCCGTCAGGTTGCGGCATTTTGCAAACTCGCCGTAGTAGCCGGGGAGAAGTTTCTTCTCCGTTTGCTCGTTACGGATCGCCTCCAAATCGCCCTCACTGCAAAAACAGGGATACGCCAAACCCTTTCTGATGAGTTCTTTTGCGTAGGCGTGATAGATTTCCGCGCGTTGGCGTTGATAGTACGGTCCGTACTCGCCGCCGAGATCCGCGCCTTCGTCGAATACGACGTCAAAATATTTCAAAGAGGAATGAATAACCTCGACTGCGCCCTCGACTTTGCGTTTGTCGTCGGTGTCCTCTATACGGAGGTAGAACACGCCGCCGCTTTGGTGAGCGATACGCTCGTTCGCCAACGCAACGAACAAATTGCCTACGTGCATAAAGCCGGTGGGGCTGGGAGCAAGACGGGTAACTTGCGCGCCTTTTTCCAAGTTTCTTTCGGGATATTGCGCTTCGTAATATTCTAACGGTTTTACGTTCTCGTCGGGAATGAGCGCGTCTGCTAATTTCACTAAGTCCATATCTATAATACCTTCTTTCTTTTTATTCGTTAAAAAATTCTACGTTTTTCGGCGTAATTTCGTACAGTCCGTTTTCTACGCCGTGGACGAGTTCGACTACCTTTTTACAAAGCGGCGTAGGCACGCCGACTTCGTCGCCGCGGTTTGCCACGACGCCGTCGATATAATCGATCTCGCATTTTTTGCCTGCCTGCACGTCCTTCAACATGCCCGACACGAGTTTTTTATGCCGTTTCATCGCAAAGGGCAACACTATGAAAGCGAACGCCGTTGCAAAAAAGCCTTTACCTCCGAGCCATTTTTGCATATCGTGTCCTTGCATCGGTTCTAACGTTACGCCCGACGCGTTGGCGACGGACATACACTCTCGCAAAATGCCCAACGCCGTTTTACGCGTTTTCCAGCTTTTGGCGATTTCGCCGAACGTCAAGCCCGTTACGACGGACAGTCCCGAAAAGGCGGCGTTTATGGCAAGCTTACTCCAACGCGCGCCCTGCAAGTCGTACGCGATACGCGCAAAATTGGGATTATCGATCGGTGTACCGGCGCAGGAAAGCAAGGTTTGCAACCACTCCTCCCTTTCGCGATCCCCCGTAACGGAGGATATTTGCAGTCGCATACCCGAAAAGGCGGAAGTCAGCGATACTTTGCCGCCGCCGACAAAGGTTGCTCCGAAGGACGCCACGCCGCCGAACGTGCGGCGTTCTCCCACGATCGACGCGACCGAGCGTTCGGGTAAGCCGTTTTGCGTAGTGCAAACGATCGTTTCTTCGTGCATATACGGCAAGAGCGAGCGCAAAATCTCTTCGTTGGCGCGTTGTTTCGTCATCAAAAAGACGACGTCGTATTTTCCTTGCATGTCCTGCGGCAACAAAGCGGTTACGGGAGAGGAAAGTTCCTTGCCCTCCGCTTCGCAAACGAGCGTCGCCCCCTTCGTTTGCAGCCCTTCGACGTGCGCCGCGTTACGCGTGATCAGGTGTACGTTTTCCAAACCGCCGAGCGTCAACAACGTGCCCAGCACCGTACCCATTGCGCCTGCACCGAATACGGCGATCCGCGCTTGTTTTATATCTTTCATGAACGTACCTTTTCCGCGATCAACTCTACCGAACGTCTAACCGATTGTCCGTGCAACGGCACGACGATATCGGCGTACTTTTCGTAAAGCGGAACGCGTTCCTCGTATAAATCTTTCAGCGTAAACCCCTCTTTTAAGGCGACGCCGCGTTTTTTCAAATCGCCCAAGCGACGGGCAATCACTTCGTAGGGAAGTTGCAAATAGACGATCTTACCCAGCATTTTCAAATGTTGCATCGCCCGTTCGCGATAGACGACGCTGCCGCCCGTAGCGATTACGCAACGATCCGCGCAAAGCTCGCTGTTGATTTTCGCCTCGATGTCCAAAAAGCCCTCGCGTCCGACGGCGGCAATAATCTCGTTCAGCCGCTTGCCTTCGCGCGCGACGATGACGCTGTCGCTATCGATATAGCCGTAGCCGAGTTTTTCGGAAAGTTCCGTGCCGAGCGTGGTCTTACCGCATCCCGGCATACCGATCAAAATAATATTGTTCTTCATTTCAACGCATACCTGCCCGTGTGTTTTTATGCTTCCGTGCTTTCGCGCGGTTCTTCCATAAACGGCATCAGGATAGAGTTTTGCACGTACAAATATTCGTCCTTAATCGTAAGCACGTTACCGTCCAAGCGCAAATACTGCGCCGTTTTCCGCAACGCCTGCGGAAAGTCCTCCGCGAGCGAACTGCCGAACGCTTTTTTATATTCGTCCATGTTCACGCCGTACTTCGTACGGAGCGCGAGCATGATAAACTCGAACTTGGCGTCGTCCTTGCTCACTTCTTCGCAAGTAACCGCAGGGAAAAAGCCCGAAATGACGCATTTCATATAATCGTCCAAATCAAACGTGTTCGTAAACCGTTTGCCCTGCATAAACGAACTTGCCGATACACCCACGCCGATATATTCGCCGCGCTTCCAGTAGTTGAGGTTATGCTTGCTCTCGTAGCCGGGGATCGCGAAGTTGGAAATTTCGTACCGTTCGTACCCCTTTTCTTGCAAGAGTCGTCTACCGTATTCGTACAGTTCGGCGACCTCGTCGCTATCCGGCAACTCGCCGTTTAAGTAGTCGGTGTAAATCGGCGTACCGTCCTCGACGGTGAGCGCGTACATAGAAATATGTTTCGATCCGCAAAGGTGCGCCAACTCGATCGTCTTACGCACGTCCTCTTTCGTTTGATTTTTCAAGCCGAGCATAACGTCCGTGCTGAAATTTTGTCCCTTTAACAATTTGGTGGCGTACATGTAGTCTTGCGCGTTATGGATACGCCCCAAATCGGCGAGTTGCTCGTCGATCGCCGTTTGCAAGCCGATCGAGAAGCGGTTGATACCCGCGCTTAAATAGGTTTGCACCTTGCCTTCGCCAATCGTACCGGGGTTCAACTCTAACGTAATCTCCGCGTTCTTTGCTAAACGGAAGCATTTTTTAATTTGATTCATCGCCCCCTTGATGAGTTTCGGGGGAATATACGACGGCGTACCGCCGCCGAAATAGACCGTATCGAAAACGTAATTTTTCAATTCGTCTCCGCGCATTTTCAATTCCTTATACAAGCACGCCATATACGCATCGGCGTATCCGATCTTGTCGGGGAAGGAGGTGAAATCGCAATAGGTACACTTGTGCCGACAAAAGGGAACGTGAATATAAATACCTGCCATAAACCTACTCCTATATCTTCGTCAATCTTTATTCGTTTTCAAAATTTCCATGAACACTTCGCTGGGCACGTCGACCGAACCGACTTTACGCATACGCTTCTTGCCCTCTTTTTGCTTTTCCAACAGCTTTCTCTTTCTCGTAATGTCGCCGCCGTAGCACTTTGCAAGCACGTCCTTACGCACCGCTTTGACCGTTTCGCGCGCAATAATCTTGCCGCCCACCGCCGCCTGTACGGGAATTTCAAACAACTGACGGGGAATGGCGTCTTTCAAGTTTTCGCAAAGCGTTCTGCCGCGCTCGTACGCCCGTCCCTCAAACACAATCGTAGACAGCGCGTCGCAAATTTCTCCGTTCAACAAAATATCCAACCGTACGAGTTTGGAGCGTTGATAGCCTGCCAACTCGTAATCGAAGCTGGCGTATCCTTTCGTACGCGATTTCAAACCGTCGAAAAAGTCGTATACGATCTCGTTCAAGGGCAACGTATATTCTAACTTCACGCGGCGTTCGTCCATATACGTCATATTATGGAATACGCCCCGTTTTTCCTTGCAAAGATCCATGATCGCACCCATATAATCGGGCGGCGTATACACTTCCGCCTTGACGACGGGTTCTTCCATATACTCGATATCGGACGGATCGGGCAAGTGAGAAGGGTTATCCACGAACAATTCTTCCCCGTCCGTTTTATGCACCAAATAGCTTACCGACGGCGCGGTCGTGATGATATCCAAGTTGAATTCGCGCTCGATACGCTCTTGAATGATCTCCATGTGCAACAGCCCCAAAAATCCGCAACGGAAGCCAAAGCCGAGCGCGACGGAGTTATCAGGCTCGAAAATCAACGAAGCGTCGTTGAGTTGCAATTTTAAGATCGCTTCTTTCAAATCGTTAAAGCGGCTGCCGTCCAACGGATAGATACCGCAAAAGACGACGGGTTGCACTTTTTTATAACCGGGCAACGGCTCTTTCGCAGGGTTCGACACGAGCGTTACCGTATCGCCCACCGCCACGTCTTGAATGGACTTGATCGAAGCGGCGATGTATCCAACTTCGCCTGCTTGCAGGCACGCTTTCGGTACTAACCCCGGTGCGAACGCGCCCACTTCGGTAACGTCGTACACGGCGGAGGACAAGAACGTCTTGATCTTATCTCCTACCCGTACGCTACCGTCTTTGATTCGCACGAACAGGATAACGCCCTTATAATTGTCGTAATAGCTATCGAAAATCAACGCTTTCAAAGGGGCGTCCGTTTCACCGCTCGGCGCAGGGAAGTATTGCGTGATCGCTTCCAACAAGTCTTCGATGTTCGTACCCTCTTTTGCCGATACGCAAGGTACTCCCTCCGCGTCCAAGCCGATTACGTCTTCGATTTCCTTTTTTACTTCGTCAACGCGCGCACTCGGCAAGTCGATTTTATTGATTACGGGTAAAATTTCCAAATTGTTTTCCAACGCGAGATAGACGTTTGCCAGCGTTTGCGCTTCCACGCCCTGCGTGGCGTCTACCACCAAGATCGCCCCCTCGCACGCCGCCAACGAACGGCTGACTTCGTAGGTAAAGTCTACGTGTCCCGGCGTATCGATCAAGTTAAACTCGTATTCCTGCCCGTCCTTTGCCGTATAGTACATACGCACGGGGGTGAGTTTGATGGTGATACCGCGCTCGCGCTCGATATCCATGCTATCTAACAGTTGCTCTTCCATATCCCGTTCGGAAACTTGTCCCGTGCGTTCCATCAATCGGTCGGCAAGGGTACTTTTTCCGTGGTCGATATGCGCAATGATGCAAAAATTTCTTAAATGCGAATTAGGTTTTGCCATAAATTGTACCTATTGTTTAATTTTCCTTACAAAAGTCCTCGATAAAGCAATGCACCGCGTACGATACGGGAGCAGATTTATGCAACAGTATGCCCACCGATCTCGTCGGCAACGCGATATTCGTTTGCAACGGGAAAAGTTTGCCCTGTTCCCGTTCTTTCGTGATATACTCGCTCGGAATGACGCCGATACCCATACCGCGTACCACGAGCCGTTTCATCAAGTCCCAACTGCCCACCTCGATCGTCGGTTGCAAGGTTACGCCGACGGAGCGCAGGAACGCGTCGATCGAACGGCGCGCAACCGTGTCCTTATCCATAAAGACGAGCGGATATTTTTCCAACGCGAAGAGCGGAAGTTCGCCCTCGGCAAGCGTTTTATATTTTTCCCCTGCCACGAACGTATCGTGCAAGCGCATACAGCTACCGTGCAACTTCAAATCGGGATCGTCGTCGATCGGCAGGTTGACGAACGCGACGTCGCATTTGTCCTCTTTTAATTTTTCAATGGTGCTCGGCGTGAGATCGGCGACCAAATCGATATTGACATCGGGGAAGCGTTCGTGGAAGTCCACGATACGATCGGCTAAAAAATACTCAAAAATGGTATCGCTCGCGCCGATACGGAGCGTGCCCGTCGCCGTCGTCTTGCGCGCGGAAATTCGGTTTTCCGCGTCCACGAGCAACGTGAGCGCGCGTTCCACTTCGTCGAAAATCAGTTTACCGCCCTGCGCGGAAAGTTGCATACCTCTATGCGTGCGCGTGAACAGCGTTACGCCGAGTTGCGTTTCCAGCTGTTTGATCGAACGGGAAACGGCAGGCTGCGAAATGTATAATTCTTCCGCGGCTTTCGTCAAACTGCCGCTTTTGGCAACCGTGTAGAACACGCGGTATAAATCTAAATTGACCATGCTCTCCTCCCGTCTTATTTTCCCACGCAAAACTTTGCGAATATCTCTTCGATAATGGCTTCCGTAGCCGTTTCACCCGTAATTTCACCCAGCGCGTCCCACGCCGCCTTGACGTCGATACCGATCAAATCGAGCGGTTCGCTCGCACAGGCGCGAATCGCCTTTTCGATACTCTCTTTGGCGCGGAGCAACGCGTCGTAGTGCCGCTGTTCGATCAAGAACGCCGCATCCTCGCTACGATCGGTAAAACTCTTCTCGTGTAAAAGCTGTTTGAGTTTTACGATTCCCTCGCCCGTTACCGCCGAAGTATGCACGTCCGCGTCGGTGGGCGTTTCGTCGTTGGTAATATCCCATTTGTTCAACACTTTGATGAGAGGTTTATCCTTGACCATATCCAAGATCCGCGCGTCCTCTTCGTCGATTCCGCCGACGAGATCGGCAACGAATACCACGACGTCCGCAGCGCGTACGATCGCTTCGGCGCGTTCGATACCGATCGCCTCGATCGCGTCGCCGCTCTCGCGCATACCTGCCGTATCGTACACGTTGAATTTTCTACCGTTGATTTCCAAAACGCCCTCGACGGCGTCGCGCGTCGTACCTGCGACGTTGGAAACGATCGCCTTTTCGTAACCGAGCAATTTGTTGAGCAAGGAACTCTTGCCCGTGTTCGGCTTACCGCAAATGGCTACCGTTACGCCCGATTTAATCTTCTTGCCCGTCGCGTAACTTTCCAAAAGCTTCGCTATCCGTTCGCGAACGGGTTGCAACGCCACCGCCAACTCTTCCACGTGCTGTTCTTCGACGTCCTCTTCGGGATAATCGACGGAAACGTCTATTCCTGCAAGCATCGTCGTTAAATCGTCCTGCAACTCGCGCACCAAACGGGTGAGGCGTTCGCTATACAGCAAATAACCTGCCTTGACTTCGGCGTCCGATTCGCCGTTGATCATATTCGCCACGCCCTCAGCGGAAGACAGGGAAAGTTTGCCGTTTAAGAACGCGCGTTTGGTAAACTCGCCGCGACCCGCGCTCTTTGCGCCGTGGGCAAACGTTTGGCGCAAGATACCGCGCGCGACGTTCTCGCCGCCGTGGCAATGAAACTCGACGATATCTTCGCCCGTATAGCTGGCAGGGGCTTTGAAGTAGACGCACAGCCCGAAATCGGTAAAATTGCCCCCGTCGATATGCCCGGGATACATTTTATACGGCTGAAAATCGCTCACGGGCGTCTTTCCCGTGGGCTTAAACATTTTTTCCGCGATTTGCAACGGACTTTTACCGCTGATACGAATGATGGCGACTCCGCCCTTTCCCGGCGGCGTGGCAATCGCCGCTACGTTATCTTCTAACATACACTCAACCTCTTATGTATAACGTACGATTATACTTCTACTATATTATAGCACACAACGAAAAAGCTGTAAACCGTTTCAAGGTAAATTTACGTAAAAAAAGACGGAAACGTATAAGTTTTCCTTATTTTCCGTCCTTTCTTTTCAATCGATATTTACTTTTAACGGAAAAATCCGTCGTCCTCTCCGCCGTTGCCCTTTTCATCGTCGGTGGCGTTCGTATTTTTCCCCGTTCCGAACTCGGCAAACGGCTCTTCGGGAGGGGTTTGTTGCGGCGGTTGCGCGTACGCGCCGCCGTTCCCGTTCGGGTTTTGATAGGGATTACCGTACCCGTACGGGCGGTAGGGATTGCCGTACGGATTACCGTACGAATTGCCGTATTGCTGTTGACGACGGATATACGCCTCGCGACGAGCGCGCATATACGCCTCGAAGTCCACCGCTTTCCGATTCCGCAACGCAAAAATCGCGACGTAGCGCACTACGGGGAAGAAGAGCGTGAGTGTCGACAACAACGAATAGTGCTTTTGCGTGTATTGCCGCAACAAGCCCATCATCAAGATCATCACGAAAATTTGATAAAGAAGCACGGGGATAGAATAGATCAAGCTCGCCAACGTGTAGAATTTCTCAATCGTACCGTCGAAGCCCGTCAACCCCCAAAAGGGAGTTTGCAAACCGTCTTGGATATTCGGTACGCCGTGCACGGTATACAAATACATTTCGGCGGCGATACACACGGCGGCAAACGCCGTTACCACGATTTGCAAAATCATCGTCCACAGCCCTACCCGTTTTACGGGGTGTCCGAATACTTCACATTTACCTGCGAGCTTACCCATCAGCCAAACGTTGGCAAAGGGCACGAACGCAAGTCCGCAACGGGACATTCCCCTATTTTTCGCCATACGGTATAAACCGATCCCTTGCAACACGAAGAACACGAGCCAAAGTGCGATCGCCGCGATCAAGCCCCATACGCGCGCAGCCGTAACGTCGCTTTGAAACAATAAATCGTTCAACATCGTGCTTATGCTTTGATAAAAATTGTATATTTCCATAGTTACCTGTACGTAATTTTTCTCCTGAGTTATTCGCCGTACTCCACGTTTACCAGCGTAAGTCCTTTTGCAGGCATCGTTTTTGCCAACAAATCGCGCCGTCCCGTTTCGTAGGCAAGGTGCAAATCGTCCGCGCTCTTCTTGCCGTCCGACAGCGCGAGCAATTCGCCGACGAGGGTGCGAACCATATTATACAAAAAGCCGTTTCCTGTTACGTATACGTCGATATTCCTGCCGCCGTACGACTGCGATTCTTCCACGCGCACAGAATAGACGGTGCGAACGGTCGTTTTTACCGACGAACCGGACGCGCAAAACGCCTTGAAATCGTGTTCGCCCTCGAACAACTTGGCATTTTCCCGTAAGACGTCCAAACTTGCCGCCTCTTCCAAGCGCACGGCGTACCGTTCTTTCAGCGGCATATCGCGCCGACCGACGTATAAAGAATATTTATACGTTTTACGCTTCGCGCTGCGGTTAGAATCGAATCCGTCGCTTGCCTGCCAACCTTCCAAAACCCGAATATCGGGCGGTAAAAAACGATTGAGACAATCGGGCATTTTATCCGCAGGCACGGTGCAATCGAGATCGAAATGGCACACTTGTCCTGCGGCGTGCACGCCTGCGTCCGTTCTGCCGCTCGCCGTAACGCGCAGTTGCGCGCCCAACGCCGCGAGTACGGCGTCTTCCATTTTTTCTTGTACGGATACGGCATTGCTTTGCCGTTGCCAGCCTGCGTACTCCGTTCCGTCGTATGCAATTTTCAACACGTACCGCATAGTTTTTCTCCCATTCGCGATTATACGATCGCCGGAACGTACGCGCGCAAGACGATTACGCCGCCCAAGCACGCCAACAACAAGATCAACGCCACACCGTCGCGCCAGCCGAACGTCAATTTTTTATACTTCGTCCGCACTTTACTACCCGAATAGCAACGCGCGTCCATCGCGTCGCCCAACTCGTCTGCGCGACGGAAGGCACTGATCAACAAGGGAATGAGGACGGGCAAAACCGCCTTTATCCGTTGGATCAAGCCGCCGCTTTCAAAGTCGGCACCGCGTGCCCGTTGCGCGTTCATGATTCGTCCCGTTTCGTCGGTGAGAATGGGGATAAACCGAAGCGCGATCGACATAATCAACGCCAACTCGTGTACGGGGAAACGAATCCATTTCAACGGCGTGAGCAGACTTTCGATACCGTCCGTCAAAGCGACGGGCGTCGTCGTCAACGTCAAGAGCGAGGAAGAAAGCACCAACAGGAAGAGGCGTACCGCCAAAAACACGGTGAAATATACGCTTTCGTAAGTAACGATACAGCCCTCCCAAAGGGGCGTTTGTCCCGTATGGAAAAACAAATTCAAAACCGCCGTGAACAGCAACAAGAACAATACGGCTTTCACCGAACGAAGCAAACTCTTCAACGGCACGCCCGAAAAGCACGCGATCAAGAGGAACACTGCCGCCAACGCGCCCAACGCGTAAAAGCTGTTCGCCAAAAATACAGCGACGATATATACGATCAAAAAGACGATCTTCGTCCTCGGATCGCACCTATGCACGAAGGAGTCGGAAGGATAATACTGTCCGAAAGAAACGTCACGCATCGTTCTTATCCTCCGTCGATATTCTCGTACCTGCCCCCGTCGTTTGCAAATATTTTACCGTTTGATAGACGAAGTCGTCCACGGTGAAGTCGCAATCGATTTGCAGCCCCTCTTTGCGAAGCTCCGCCGCCGTCTTTGCCGTAAAAGGCACGTCCAACGCCGCCGCCCGTAACGTTTCGCCGTTTGAAAAGAGATGCTTGGGCGTACCCGTCGCCAACACTTTTCCGTCCGCAAAAATCGCCGCCGACGTGCAATTTTCCGCAATCTCGTCCATATCGTGCGATACGATAATCACCGTTTTGCACCACTTGGCGCGAATGGTATGCAACAACCGCATCACTTCTTCTTTGCCCAAGGGATCTAACCCTGCCGCAGGCTCGTCCAACACGAGAATTTCAGGTTTGGTAACGATTACGCCTGCAATCGCCACGCGGCGTTTTTGTCCGCCCGACAACTCGAACGGGGAACGGTTTTTATACTCCTCGAAAGACAAGCCCACCGTTTCCAACGCCTCGCGCACCGCCTCGGTTACTTCTTCTTCCGTTGCGGACGGCGCGTAGTTACGCAAGCCGAACGCCACGTCCTCGAACACCGTTTCGGCGAACAACTGATATTCGGGATATTGAAATACCATGCCCACCTTTTGACGAAGCGCCTTGAAATCAGTCAATTTATCCGTTAAGTCGAAGCCGTTGACCGTCAGCACCGTATTTTTCGGAGGTTCTTCCCCTTTTTTCAGCCGACGGGGTTTATACTTTTTCTCCGCCGTAGGCAATTTTAACAAGCCGTTCAAATGCTGCACGAAGGTAGATTTTCCGCTACCCGTATGCCCCAACACACCGAAAAACGAGCCGCTCTCCACGCGTAAATCGACGCCGTTGAGCGCGAACGTTTCAAAGGGCGACGACGGGTTATAGATGTACGACAAATTTTCGCAATCGACGCGCCCCGACGATTCGTCGGCGTACGTACTCTCCGCGTTTTCCGTCTTTTGCGGCAGGACGAGAGAGGAAGTTTTATTCGCCGCCGTAGCGATTTCTTCGGCGAGTTCCGTTTCCGTAAACGCGTCGGCAACGGGTACGCCGCAACGCTGTAACGCGCGGCAAATGCGGATAGAACGGGGAGCGACTAAGCCGCTGCCGCGCAATTCGTCCGCATGCGCGAGCACCTCTTTCGGTTTGCCCTGCATCACGATTTTTCCTTGATTCATCACTACCGCGCGATCGGCGAGCAACGCCTCTTCGGGAAAGTGGGTGATGAGAAGCACGGTGATTCCCTCGTCGCGGTTTAACTTCTTCACGACTTCCACGACTTCCTTTCGCCCGCGAGGATCGAGCATTGCCGTCGCCTCGTCCAAAATCATAATCTTCGGTTTCAACGCCAGTACGCCTGCAATGGCGACGCGTTGTTTTTGTCCGCCCGACAAACGGGACGTCGTCGCGTGGCGATATTTTTCCATGCCGACTGCTTGCAACGCGAACGAAATGCGTTCTCCGATTTCCGCACGGGGCAAGCCCACGTTTTCAGGGCCGAACGCCACGTCGTCTTCGACGATGGAAGCCACCGTCTGATTGTCGGGGTTTTGAAAGACGATCCCGACGTTTTTACGAATTTCAAACAAATTCTTTTCGTCCGACGCGGACATACCCAGCACGGAGATTTCTCCTTCGCAAGGCGAAAGCAAACCGTTCGCCAAACGCGCCAGCGTAGATTTACCGCTGCCGTTATGCCCTAATACGGCGACGAATTCTCCCTCCGCCACCGATAAATCGATACCGTTTAACGCAAACGACGAAGCGGACGCAAACAAATCGTTTGCGTCTACCTCTTCCGTCGTATAGGAAAACCGTACGTTTTTGAATTCTAATGCCGTCATTTTATCTTACCGTGCTTAGATAAATATCCTTTCTCGTATATTATAGCAAATTTTTCTTCATATTACCGTGAAAATACGGTGAAATTATGCGGAAAAGTAGATTACTTTCCGCGCGATCGCACCGTGTATTTTCCGTCCGCGGCAATCGTCGCGACGATCGTGCCGTTGGCGTCCGTGCGATAGGTCGTTACGCCGTGCGCCGACAACCGCGTCAAAAGCTCCTGCGCAGGATGTCCGTACAGATTACCCACACCGCAAGAAACGATCGCGTCTTTCGCGTGCAAATAGGTCAACCACGCGTCAGACGTAGACGAATTGCTGCCGTGATGCGCCGCTTTCACAAGCTCCGTAGCGCGCAACTCCACGCCTTCCAACAAGCCCAACTCGGCGTCTTCGATCAGTTTATCCTCCACCGTGCTACTAATATCGCCCGCGAAAATCGCGCTCGTGCCGTGATAATCTAACCAAATCACCGCCGAAACGTTGTTTTCGGAGAGGTTCGCCTCCCCCGAAACCGCCACTTCGTAATGGTAGGGATATAAAAACATCAAAGCGTAGGGCGTCGCGCCGTCCGTTACGCTGAGGTCGATCAGGCGATCGGAGAGTTTGCTTTCGCAAGATTTCCTCGCCAACTCGTAGGTGAGTGCGGCGTACGCAGCGTACGCGCTATCGTCCACGTTGCCTTGCAGCGTAGGCAGGTAGGCGCACTTTACCTCTTTATACCGCACCACCTCCGCCAAGCCGCCGCAATGGTCCTTGTCGGCGTGCGTTGCCACGAGATAGTCGATCGTTTGAATTTTCAACGCGTTCAAATACCGCAGTACCGTGCAATTGGTTTCCTCTTCGCCGTTGCCGCCGTCGATCAGCATCACTTTGCCGTCGGGGAGTTCTATCAGCGTGGCGTCGCCCTGTCCCACGTCGAGATAATGGATACGGAGTTCGTTCTCGCCGCGCGATGAAACTTTCGGTAACGCGACGCGGTACTTCCATTCCGGCGCGCTGAACACGAAGGACAGCGTTACCAAAACGGCGATTGCAAGCACGACTACCGCGCTGACGATCAAATACGCTATCCGCTTTTTCTTTATGGCTTTCTCTCGCTTTTTTGCGTAGCCCATACTCCGTTTCTCCCCGTCGATACAGTTCTTACGCTTCGTCTATGCTCGGCTGTTGCGCGCGTTCGATCACCGACAACACGTCTTGCAACGCGCTTCCGTCGTAATCTTCTATCCTACCCTCGTCGGCAAGCCGTGCGATTTGCGCGTCTAACGGCATGCGCGCCGTAGACGGAATACCGTATTCCGCGGCGATATTAGCTGCTTTGCTCGCGCCGAACACTTCGATTTTTTTACCGCAATCGGGGCAGGAAAGATAACTCATATTCTCTACCAAGCCCAAGACGGGTACGCCCATGATATTCGCCATATTGACCGCCTTTTCCACGACCATCTTGACGAGATCCTGCGGCGTGGTTACGATGACGATCCCTGCAATGGGAATACTTTGGAATACCGTCAAAGGTACGTCGCCCGTTCCCGGCGGCATATCGATGAACAGCAAGTCGAGATCTTTCCAAACGACGTCCGTCCAAAACTGCATTACCGTACCCGAAATGACCATACCGCGCCAAACGACGGGCGTCGTTTCTTCGTCCAACAACAAGTTCATGGACATCATTTGCATACCCGACGGGGATAAAACGGTGTCGATTCCCTCCTCGCTGCCCGTCGCGCGATCGTGCACGCCGAACATGTGCGGAATGGACGGGCCCGTGATATCGGCGTCCATAATCCCCACCGATTTGCCCTGTTTGTGCGCCAACGACGCCAGCAGGGCCGTCGTGAGCGATTTGCCGACGCCGCTG
>CAZDCO010000011.1:29609-31671 GCA_964504025.1 uncultured Clostridia bacterium | reverse complement strand
GAGCAGCAGACTGAAAATCTGCCTGTCGGTGGTTCGATTCCGCCCCAAGGCACCACCGAAAGGTGAAGCCGCGGTATACCGAAGGAATGTCGGGAACGCGAAGCAAGAGATATACCTCGTGCACCTTTGCCGGTGTAGCTCAATTGGCAGAGCAGCTGATTTGTAATCAGCAGGTTGTGGGTTCGAGTCCAATCACCGGCTCCACAACGAAACAATTTGATATGGGCAGATTCCAGAGCGGCCAAATGGATCAGACTGTAAATCTGACGTCTTCGACTTCGGTGGTTCGAATCCACCTCTGCCCACCAAAGAACCATAATATGGATACGAAAAGTTTCGGTATTATGGTTTTTCTATTGCCTAAATGGGGGTATTTTTCCCGTTTTGAGGCATATTTTTGAAAAAAGGCTTGTAGGGATAGCTTTTATCCTTGCAAGCCTTTTTTCTTTTTATCCGCTAAAAATCAAATCGTTCACTTTATACCCGTATCGTTCATTTTAAGGGGTATCGTTCAATTTATAATTTATCAAAACGAGCTACCGTTACATCGTTCTCGGCATCACTTATCGCATCACTTAATGGTGACACTGAGGCGGCTAATAAGGCTAACCAAGCAATCGTAGACCTGGCGGATAACGCAAACAAAATGGGTACTGCTATGTCCATGATTCAAAGTGCTTATCAGGGGTTTGCTAAACAAAACTATACGATGCTTGAAAACCTTAAGCTTGGCTATGGTGGTACTAAAACAGAAATGGAACGCTTGCTAGCTGATGCATTAGAAATAGCAGGTGTGGAGTTTAGTATTGACTCTTATGCGGATATTAAAGGCGCAAATTAAGAAACTTTAATAAAAATTTGTCGGCAAATATAGCAAAAGGGATTGTATTTTTTTGGCTTTCGTGGTATAATATATATGCTAAACAAAACCAAATAATAAAATGGCATCTCTTTCTGTATGGGGATACTATACTTTTTTACTTTCACATTTGAATTTGGTAAAAATGCAAATTCTGCTTGGTGAAAGTAAGGAAGAGGAGTTCCTGTTTTATTAAGGTTTTGTTTAGCGACATTGGAGTTTGCGTTTTTCGGTGCGTGGCTTCAATGTCGCGCACTTTTTTGTTTTCCGCATATCAAGGTGGGCAGACACATAAATACCGAAGAAAAAATATTTTACGGAGGTTTTTCTATGAAAAAACTTGTATCTCTTTTGTTGGCGGTATGTATGTGTTTTTCCGTTGGCGTAATGCTTACGGCTTGCAATGAAGAACATACTCATACTTTAACTAAAGTTGAAGCGGTAGCAGCAACTTGTGAAACGGCAGGAAGCAGCGAATACTACACCTGTGATTGTGGTAAATATTTCGGTAATGCGGACGGAACAACTGAAATAGCAAAAGATAGTTGGGTAATTTCTGCAACGGGTCATTCTTTTTCTGATGAGTGGACTTTTAATGACACACATCATTGGAAGGAGGCAACTTGTGAGCATACCACAGAAAAAAGCGAATACGCAGAACATAGTTTAACAAATAACGAGTGTGCTTGCGGTTATGTTGCAACTACACATACCGTTGAAGAAAGCGAATGGAATGATTTATTTGTTGGCGAAGCTCTTAATAATGTGACATTTAATATGATTCGAAAAATTTACCAAACGAGTGCAACCGAACCATTGCAAACACTAAATGCATTTACCAAAACTACAGAAAATGCATTTTATCAAGTTTATGATGAAATCGGCGTAAATCGCCCTAATGAAGAATATCTTACTCACGAAGATGACAAATGGTATAATTTGACTAAATCTGGCGATGTGTGGATAGGAAAGGAAATTGCTTCAAGCAGTATTAGCGATTATACTTTTTCAGGTATGCAAGGTGTTTATTTTGTGAATAAAAAATCTGCATTTACCTATGACGAAGAAAACAAATGTTATGTTGCAGAGAATTTTGAGGTAGATACTTCAAATGTTCTTGACGTTGTTAAAATTTATGTTGAAAACGGAAAACTTATAAAAATGGAATTTACTATGTCATGGGGAACAATCACAATGTCTGTT
>CAZDCO010000011.1:0-29509 GCA_964504025.1 uncultured Clostridia bacterium | reverse complement strand
TTCAACATATATAATCGCAATAAGGAATTTCTTAATCTTTATCCCATCTATTTGCATCGGTCCAACGGAAATTAGGATTAAGATTGGTCGGATGTTTTTCAAAGCACTCTTTAGCACTGCGCTCACCTAATTCGTGGCTTATTTGTTCCATTCCAAAAGGTTTTGTTCCTGTTTTACAAAATTCCAAACGCATTTTTTCGTAAACTTCGTTTAGCTCTTCTTTGGATGTTTTCCTCACCCAATCCGGGAAGGAAACTCTGTTATTTTTATAAAACACATAACCCACGCTTGTCCCGATAATCGTTAGAGTGACCGTACCGCCGAGCAACACATACTTTTTGTTTTTATTAAACCAATTTTTGATTTTCTCGGGAATGTTCATACAATACCTCCTATTGAGCATTATTCAATTTTTCGGCAATCCGTTTTACAAGCAATTCGAATCTATTCTGCGTAAATTCGTCTTCCAACCTACGTTTCGGCAACGTATCACGCGCCTGAGAAATTCTTTGCAACTCTCTTCGTTTTTGCCAAAGCACGCGTCCGTCTTGCACATCTTCATTCCTTTTTACTTTGTCGTTTTTCCATGCGCAGCCAGTTGCAAAAACTGTAACAGTCGTTGACGAGGAAGGTCAAGAAACAAATAATGACGGACAGATAGGACAAATCTTCCACGGTTGCCAACAGCCAAAGCACGATCAGCACGACGTCGTTCAACGCGTATGCCAACGCAAAATAGGGGCTGCGACGCGCGGAAAAATACATCGCCAAAAAGCTGGTAGCCACCGAAATCGTGCTGGGAATCAGCTTGTTCGTGTTCAACGCGCGCAGGATAAAATAGAACGCGGTCGTTACGACGGCGGTCAACGCAAGTCCGAGAAGTAAATCTTTGGCGTGCAGGCGGTTGATTTTTACCTCCGCCTTGTTCTTCTCGTAGGGGTGTCTCATCCAGTTTATAAACGCGAACAACGCCATGGGCGTCGTCATTCCGAGATAGGTGATCATCTCGCCGTAATAGGCGCACGTCCATGAAATGATGCTGTATAAAATCGCGAATACGATAATGAAAACTTGCCCTAAGGGATTGCCCTTCGCGTTGAAAATAAGCGCAGTCGCGCCGATCAACGACGCTACGAGCGTCAAGTAGTTCTCGCCGTCCCAAATGCAAAACGCGAGCGTGATAAACAGCAACGAACAGCCCCATAACAGCAGTTCACCTTTGGAAAAATAACCTTTGATTCCTTTCTTTGTCATACGTGCCTCCAAAAAACAGGCATTCGTCGTACGCAACTTCTAAGACCTAACGCTGCGTTTACGAATGCCGTATATATCTTACCCGGTGGTAAAATAGATCGTCGTGTTCAATTTATCGTTTACAGTATACTACGGAACGGCTGCAAAGTCAAGCGTTTTGCGCCCCTTCTTCCGCTTGTCGTTGTGCCATTTTTTGCGTGTGCTCTTCACGCGCGCTCGTCCTGCCTTCGGGGTTGATATCTCCTGCTTTCATCAACGCCGTTTTCGTGAGCGCAGGACCGACCAACTCGTAGATCAATACCGCGAACAACGTAATGTTGGCGATCAATACGCCCTGCGCGCCCAACTCCGGCGAGTTCATAACCATGTTCGCCATACCGAGTGCGACGCCTGCTTGCGGCAACAGCGTAACGCCCAAATATTTCACGATCGTATCGTCGCAACCTGCCAAACGTGCGGACAGGTTCGCACCCGCGTATTTTCCTGCCGAACGGCTGAGAATATAGACGATACCGATCAGGACGATCATAATATCGGTGAATACCGACAGCTCTAACTCCGCGCCGCTGAGTACGAAAAAGACGACGAAGAGGGGTGCAGTCCAACGATCCACTCTGTCCATAAGTTCTTCGGAGAAATCGCAAACGTTGCAAAAGATCGTACCGAGCATCATACATACGAGCAAGGAAGAGAAGCCGATACGTACGCCGCCGATTTCAAATTTTAACATGGACAACCCGATCGTGAGCAATACGAACGCCACGGACACGGCAAGTCGTTTGGAACGGGAGTGGAAGAAACGCTCGCAAAGGTTGAAAAGGTAGCCCATTGCCGCGCCCAAACCGAGGGAGAGTATAATTTCAAGCAACGGTTCTACCACGATCGACAATACGGAAATTGCACCCGTTTGCAACGCTTTCGCCACGCCGAAGGAAACGGCGAACAGCACCAAGCCGACGGCGTCGTCCAGCGCCACGACGGGTAACAAAATATCGGTAACTTTACCCTTTGCCTTATATTGTTTTACGACCATAAGCGTGGCGGCAGGTGCGGTAGCCGACGCGATCGCACCGAGTACGAGGGCGGCGGATAACGGCAGTTTATCGGGAATGATAAAATGCAACGCGATCAATGCGGCGTCTACGACGAGCGTCGTAACGACCGCTTGAAAAATGCCGACGATCGTGGCTTGCTTGCCGATTTTTTTAAGTTGCGACAGACGGAATTCGTTGCCGATCGAAAAGGCGATAAAGCCGAGCGCGACGTCCGAAAGAATATCGACCGCTTCGATCTCCGCTTGGTTTGCAAAGCCCAAGCCGGGCACGCCTAGTTGTCCTAAACAATACGGACCGATCAAGATGCCGGCAACCAAATAGGCGGTAACTGCAGGTAATTTTGCCAACTTTGCCAAACGGGACAGGAGCAGCCCCGACAACAAAGCGACGGATAAAGAAAGTAAAATTTGCATAAAAAAATTGCCTCCGTTCGGACACAACATTTTGCGTGTTCGTTTATTGCGCTAACATTATACTACGAATGGCGCGGAAAGGCAATTAAAAACGGGCGAATTATGAAAATCGCGTGAAAAAAATTTATTTGCGCTACGGACGAAAACGAACGCAAAAAAATTGCAATGCGTAATTGCAAGCGTTTGACAATTCCGCTTCTTCGTTGTATAATAATAAGGAACAATAAAAAAAGGAGAACCTTATGTATCAAATCGTTGGTAAAAAATCGTTGAATCCTACGGTTACGCAAATGGAAATATCCGCGCCCTTCGTGGCGAAGAAAGCGTTGCCTGGACAATTTATCATTTTGCGCGTCAGCGACGACGGCGAGCGTATTCCGCTTACCGTGGCAGGCTACGATCGCGAAAAGGGAACGGTTACGATCATCTTCCAAATCGTGGGCGGCACGACGGAACTTCTCAACCGTAAAAACGTGGGCGACTACTTGCCCGACTTCGTAGGACCTTTGGGTAGACCTACGCATACCGACGGTTTGAAACGGGTGTGCGTGGTAGGCGGCGGCGTAGGTTGCGCGATCGCGTTGCCCGTTGCGCGCGCGTTGCACGAACAGGGCGCGAGCGTAACGTCGATTATCGGGTTCAGAAATAAGGACCTCGTCATTTTGGAGGACGAATTCCGCGCGGCTTCGGACGACTTCTATATGATGACGGACGACGGCAGCTACGGTAGACAGGGCAACGTTTGCGCGCCCTTGCAAGAGTTGTTGGATAAAGGCGAACGGTTTGACGAAGTGATCACGATCGGACCGTTGATTATGATGAAATTCGTTTGCCAACTGACGAAGAAATACGACGTCAAGACGATTGCGAGTATGAACCCGATCATGATCGACGGTACGGGTATGTGCGGCGGCTGTCGTTTGACGGTGGGCGGACAAATGAAATTCGCGTGCGTGGACGGACCGGAATTCGACGGACATCAAATCGATTTCGACGAGGCGATGAGTCGTTCGCGTACGTACGCCGATTTTGAACGCCACGAGCGCGAAGCGGCTTGTAACCTTTTCAAAAAGGAGGTACAATGAGATCATGGCTAAATTCAATATGAATCCCTTAAAAAATCCTATGCCTACGCAGGACGCGCAGGTGAGAAACGGCAATTTCGACGAAGTCGCGCTCGGCTACACGGCGGAGATGGCGATGGACGAGGCGAAACGTTGTATCGGCTGTAAGAATCGTCCTTGCGTGGCGGCTTGTCCCGTCAATATTAAAATTCCCGAATTTATCGCAAAGGTTGCGGAGGGCGATTTCGAGGGCGCGTACCAAATTATCGCGGAAGATTCTTCCCTGCCTGCCGTTTGCGGACGCGTTTGTCCGCAGGAAACGCAATGCGAGGGCAAGTGCTCGCGCGGTATCAAAGCAGGTTGCGAGGCGGTAGGTATCGGGCGTCTGGAACGCTTCGTTGCCGATTGGCATAACGCAAATTGTACCGTTCAACCCGTACCTGCTACCCCGAACGGGCATAAAGTGGCGGTGATCGGCAGCGGCCCTGCCGGTTTGACTTGCGCCGGCGATCTGGCGAAAATGGGGTACGAAGTTACCGTGTTCGAGGCGTTGCACGTTGCAGGCGGCGTGTTGGTATACGGCATTCCCGAATTCCGTTTGCCTAAGGCAATCGTGCAAAAGGAAGTGGACAACCTGAAAGCCCTCGGCGTGAAGGTGGAAACGAATATGGTCATCGGCCGTGTAATCACGATTGAAGAATTGAAGTCGGAATACGGCTTCGAGGCGATCTTTATCGGGAGCGGCGCAGGCTTGCCGAAGTTTATGAATATTCCCGGCGAGAGTTTGAAAGGCGTATATTCGGCAAACGAATTTTTGACGCGTTCCAACTTGATGAAAGCCTATCGCGCGGATAGTCATACTCCCATACAGCACGGCAAATGCGTGGCTGTCGTGGGCGGCGGCAACGTGGCGATGGACGCGGCGCGTACGGCGAAGCGTTTGGGTGCGGAAGTACATATCGTCTACCGTCGCGGCGAGGAAGAATTGCCTGCGCGTAGAGAGGAAATCGAACACGCGAAGGAAGAGGGAATTATCTTCGATTTGTTGACGAATCCCACGCGTATTTTGGCGACGGAAACGACCGATCCGAGAGATCCTGCCTACGGTTGGGTGAACGGAATCGAGTGCGTGCGTATGGAACTTGGCGAACCGGACGAAAGCGGTCGTCGTTCTCCGAAAGAAATTCCGAACAGCCATTTCGTTATCCCTGTAGATTGCGTCATTATGTCCCTCGGCACTTCGCCGAATCCTTTGTTGAAAGCAACTACGCCCGGGCTGGAAACCCTCCGTCGCGGCGAGATTGCCGTAGACGAAGTGGGCAAGACGTCGATTGAAGGCGTATATTGCGGCGGCGACGCGGCAACGGGTGCGGCAACGGTTATCAAGGCAATGGGCGCAGGTAAAGTGGCTGCGAAAGCCATCGACGCGTACGTGCAAGGCAAATAAACGAAACGAATAGACACGAAAGGATGGAACGTAGCGATACGCTCCGTTTTTTCGTTCCGTCGCCGCGAACGCGCTTTTTTACGGGGCAACGCGCCGTTTGGCATTGACAAAGCAGGAAAAAAGTGCTACAATGAAAACTATGGAACGAGTCAACGAAAACAATCAACAAAAAGTAGAAGAACGCACGGCGGAAAAAACGCCGTGGACGAAACGCCTGTCGCGTTTTGCGGACGAAAATTACGCACTGTTTTTCGCACCGATTGCCGTGGCAATCGTCTACGCCGTAGCGTTGTTCGTCGGCGGCGTATGGCCACTCGGCAACAAATATACGGCGGCGAGCTACGATCTCTCCGCGCAAATTTGTCCGTTTATCGAGCATTTGTTCGACGTCTTGCAGGGTAAATCGTCGTTGTTCTATTCGTACGCGATCGCAGGCGGTGCGGACGTACTCGGTACGTTTTTATACTTTTTCATCAGTCCGTTCAGCTTCGTATTTTTGCTCGGCGGCGACGGTATGGTGGCACACATGAGCAGCATCGTGATGCTGTTGAAGTTGGCGACGATATGTTTTTCTGGCGTGTGGTTTGCTAAATATCTCTTTCGGGGGATTCCCGAATATCTTTGCGCGGCGATCGGCATCGTCTATACCTATTGCGGTTATACGTTCGTGTCGAATACGTATATCAACTGGATGGACTTTTTGATCTATATGCCGTTTGCCGTGGCGGCTTTCCGCAGTTTCGTGCAGACGGGCAATTTTCTGCCCTTTGCTTTGGCGGTGGCGTGCTGTATCTACACTTGTTTTTCCATTGCCTGTTTTTCCATGTTCACCGTCTTTCCCTGCCTCGTTTTTTACGGGCTGCTTTGCGGTGAAAAGGGGAAAAAGCATACGCTGATCGCAGGTACGTGCTGGGCGTTCGCGATTGCGGTGCTGTGCGCTTTGCCCGTGCTTTTGCCTGCCATATCCGCCTATCTCGACGGCGCGCGCGGCGGCGATTTGTTTGAAAACTTTTGGTACGGTTTTCTCCGTTCGTCTACGGGTGAGTTGCTCTCCTTCGACGCGGCGAGCTTTATCAAACGGTACGAGGAGTCGTTATACGACAAACTGTCGTATATTGTGTCCGATAGCGTGTTCGTGGTACTCACCGTCGTATGGTTTTGTCGTCGCGGACTGAAAGACGGCTTTGCGAAATTTATGTTGCTTTGCGGCGTTGCCACGCTACTCCCCGTATTCGTGGACGAAGCAATGCTGTTGATGAATATGGGTTCGTATATGTCGTACGCACTCCGCTTCGGCTTCTTGAATGCGATCTACTTTCTTTCGGGGGCGTGTTTGGCTTTGCAAGACTTGTGCTACGACGGCGCGAAGGGGTACGACGGTACGCCGTTGCCCGTGTACGACGCGTTGCCGAAGAAACTCCGTCGCTACGCACGTAAAACGGCAAACGACGGGGGCAGGGGCGAGTTGAACGGCGATACGGACGTCGTAGAACGAACGAAAGCGCCGCACGCGAAACGAGTGTTCGCCGCGCATACCGTCTTTGCGCTGCTCGCTGCGGCGGCAACGATCGCGCTGTTTGCAATCATCGTCAACAATAACTATTTGTCTATGTGGGACGATTTGGTGTCGGGACTTTCCAACGCTTCGTCGTTGATCGACGGGTTTAGGTCGTTTTCGGGACGGTTTGCTCATTCCGAGGGCGGTTTGGAGGTAATTGCGCCCATAGCCTTGATCGTGGCGGCTGTGGCGATCGTCGGCGTTTGCCTCGTAAAACGGAAAGTGATTTCCGTGAAAGTCGTTTCCTATTTCCTAATCGTCGTCGTGGGCGTGCAGGTACTTTTCTATAACAATCAACTCGTCGTCGGGAATCGCTCCACGCAACACGTAACGCTGTCCACGTTTACGGATATCAGCAATACGCTGAACGCCATGGAAACGGATGAGGACGGGAATCTCGCCTATTTCCGCGTGAAAGATTTTAGCGACGAAACGACGGCTGTGTCGCCGTTCACGGCGAATTTTAATTCCGTCAGCGTGTTCTCGTCGGTCATTTCTTCGGATAACTTTGCTATGTACCCCTTGTTTGGCTACGACGGCAACGGGCAAAATTTGCTGAAAAGCGCGCATAATCACAAAAAAAATAACCGTAGCGACGAATTTGGCGATTCGTTTTGGGGATATAAGTATATTATCGTGCATGATACCGAGAAACAGTCGATTTATAACGACGTGGGGCGTAAAAAGTGGTGGGAGCCCGTTACCGTACTCGACGAAAACGGCGAAGAACGGGCGTATCGCGAGCCCGATCAATATAATTCGGAATATTTCTACTACGTCTATGAAAACCGTATCGTGTTCCCGTTGGCGTTCACGACGGATAGCGGTGCGTTCCGTTTTCAACGCTCTAACGAGGATACGAGCACCGCGAGAAGGCGAAATCAACAAGATTTGTACCTCTTCTTGAAAGGGGAAAAACTGAACGGAACGTTCGTTACGCCCGAAACGGCGGAAGAACTGTCCGACTATTTGTGGACGCGCGCCGCGAGCGAAGTGGATGTCGGCGCAGGTAAGATTACGGTGCGTATCACCGCCACGAAGGCAGGAGAGCACCTGTTTATGCCGTTCGTGGCGTCTAAGGGGTACGAGGCGACGGTCAACGGCAAAACTACGCCGCTTACGGAGAACGATTTGAAGTTGATCAGCGTACCGCTGGAAGTGGGCGAAAACGTAGTTACGTTGCAATATCACTCTCCGTACGCCGAGTATATGCTGATCGGAATTGCTGGGGCGTTCGTGGGACTTTGTGCCGTGGCGTTCGTGTTGAAGAAAACGAAACTCTTTGAAAAGAGTGCCGCGATCGTGTCGTGGGCAGGCGTTGCGTTGGCAACTGCGGTGATCGGGTTCTTTATGCTCTTCCCGACGGTCGTTTGGTTGACGAAGGGCGTGATGAGCGTGCCGCGGCTGTGGAAGAATATCGTCGCGCTGTTCAAAGGACTGTTTTAAGCGAGTTGCGTAGGAAAAGCTTAGTAATTTTTTGAAAATTCTTCAAAAATCGCGTAAAAACGCTTGACTAAACGCTTTCATCCGTGTATAATTGTTTATGCTGTTGCGCGAGGGAAATCGTGAAGCGGCAAAACGTAATGAGGCATAGCGCAGTTTGGTAGCGCGCTTGGTTAGGGACCAAGAGGTCGTGGGTTCAAGTCCCGTTGCCTCAACCAAAAATAACAGGTAACCTTTGGTTGCCTGTTATTTTTTTGTGAGTGAACGAGCGAAAGCCAAACGCTTTATCGTGGGTTCACGCGAGGTGCAAAAAGCGTAATCGCTTAAATTGTATAGTCGTGTTGATGAGCGACGACGCCCTGCCGGGGTTCCGCAACGCGGAAACGGTAGATACCCGTTGCCTCAGCCAAAAAGAAGCGAAACGCGGTGGCGTTTCGCTTCTTTTTTACAATATAAAAACACGATTTCGATTCAAAAAAAATCGCGCTTTTAATTATCGGATATTCTCTCTATAAAGAAATAAAGGATTCGAGTTTGGCAGATGAAATTAAAGCGGTGATGACGGCGTATTCTGATTATTACGAGTTTGTGGTGAACGTTAGTGGGTCTTATAAGAGTTATTCCGCCAATAAAGAACCGCTCAAAAAGGCATTGGCGAGTGCGCTGAAATACTTATCGTTGGAACTTTAACCGAGAAAATTGAACCGCTACTCTGCAAATTTCGATAAATTTCGACAAAATTCGACAAATTTTGCAGAAGTCGGGTTGAAAATTTTTCAAAATATGAAAAATATCTTGGAAAATTTTGTAAAACGTATTGACAAGTTCGGTTTAATGTTATACAATTTAGGTAACAAAATCGTTCGGGGCGGTCTAAGATAAGGGGATGATCGCTACGGCGAGGTCGATTCGTTACGGGTTCGGAAACCGAGTGTGTGAGAAGGGGGTGGCGTAAGCCAAAGCGTTCGCGAAGTACGGCTCGTAAACGAATCGACAGTTTGTTATATCGTGTTCCTTGATCAGGAAAAGCCGCTCGACATAACGCCGAGCGGCTTCCCTTTCATATATTCTTGCGATTTTTTCTAAAAAATCTAAAACTTTTTTGAAAAACAGGCGTGCGTTTGTCATATTTTTCTTGTTATACTATAAGTATAACAAATCTACGGGGATGGAACAACGGTGCAACGCGTTCCAACAATCGTTTTACCGAACGAGCAAGCGTTGCACGCTACGAACGGCGAATTTTTGTAAGGCTATTGACAAAATACGACACTCGTGGTACAATTTGGTATATACCCATTTGCAATCGCGGTGCGTGCGCCACGAACGGGCGGTGCAAAGAACCAAAGAAAAGAAAAACACTCTCCGAACGGGAGAGTGCCACCGCCTTGATGCGGATAGATGATTAGAATAAATTTTTATTTGAACTCGTCATTGTTATTCTGTACGATTAGTATAACACGGGAAAAACGATTTGTCAATAGTTAGGAGGAAAAAAATGAAAAAATATTTTATCGGTGTGGATATCGGTACGGAGTCCGTCGGAATGGCGTGTACGGACGAGCAGTATAATTTGCTGCGCGCGAAGGGCAAAGATATGTGGGCGGTGCGCTTGTTCGACCAGGCGAAGCCTGCCGCCGATAGAAGAATGAAACGCACGGCGCGTAGAAGATTGCAACGCCGTAGACAGCGTATCGAATTGCTGCAAGGCGTATTTGCGCCGTATATGACGGACAATCTGTTTTTCTTGCGTTTGAATAACAGCGGCTTTTTCGAGGACGATAAAGCGGAAGGTTTGCAAACTCGCTTTTCTTTATTCGACGACGAATCGTTCACGGACGTAGAGTTTCATAAGCTTTATCCCACCGTATACCATTTGCGTCGCGCGATCATGCGCGGTGAAGTGGACGATTTACGGCTCTATTATCTCGCGTTGCACCATATCGTGAAATACCGTGGGCATTTCCTTTTCGACGGAGAAAATATGAACGCCGTGCGGAATATACGGCAGTTGTTCGAGACGTATAACGTTGCCGTGGCGGAGGCGGAACTTCCGCTGACGTTACCCGTGGAAAAAGCGGAGGACTTTCGCGCGCTCGCCACATCGCGTAAAGGCTTGAACGACAAGAAAAAGGAAGCGGCGGAGTTGTTTGAAACGACTGAAAAACCGTTGAAAGAAATGTTGGCGTTGTTGGTTGGCGCGACTGCGAAACTTTCGGTGATTTTCGGCGCGGAAGACGAAAAGTCGGAAAAAATCTCGCTGAAAGGCATGACGGACGAGGTGTTTGAAGAACTCGGCACGACTTGCAGCGAAGAACAGTTTGCCCTGTTGCAAGCTGCACGCGATATTTACGATTTTATCCGTTTCGAGCGCGTGTTGGACGGGAAAGAGAACGTATCCGAAGCCATGGTTGCTATCTACGAGAAACACGCCGCCGATTTGCGTCGTTTGAAAGCTTTTATCAGGGCGAATTATCCGCAAGCAATGTATAGAAAAACCTTCCGTTTCGTTAACGAATCGGGCAATTACGTATCCTATATCGGGTATACAAAGACAAAGATGCGTAAGGGCAAGAAGCCCGCACGCAAACGTTGCGGCGCGGACGAATTTTACAAGTATTTGCGCGCTTTATTGAAGTCTTCGCCCGTCAAGGACGAAACGTACGCGTATTTGCAAGCGGAAATGGACGACGGCACGTTGCTACCGAAGATTTTGCACGCGGATAACGGCTTGTTTCCGCACCAAATCAACGGTATGGAGTTGGATGTTATCTTACAACGGTTATGCGAACGGTATCCGCAATTCGCACAACCGGACGAGGACGGGATCTCGCCGTCGGAAAAGATTAAAAAGATATTCTTGTTCAAAATTCCCTATTACGTCGGACCGTTAAACGCAACGGGCGATAACGCTTGGTGCGTCCGCAAAGAATTGGGCAAAATCACGCCGTGGAATTTCGATCAAAAGATCGACAGGGCAGCGAGCAACGAGGCGTTTATCCGTCGTATGACGAATAAATGTACCTACCTGCATAACGAGGACGTGTTGCCCAAAGGCTCCATGTATTATCAGGCGTTCCAAACGCTGAACCAAATCAATAAGCTGAAATTTGACGGTGCGCCGATCTCCGTCGAGTTGAAACAGGCGATCTTTAACGACGTCTATCTGCATTACAAAAAGGTAGGCGTAAAACAAATCAAAGAATATCTCCTCGTCAGCGGGCGGTATACGCGCGAGGAGTTGGCAAACTTGACGATCGGCGGCTATGACGAAGAAGTGGGTTTGCAAGCGAATATGAGTTCGTACGTACTGTTCAAAGAAAAGTACGGCGAACTTGTCGATCGCGAGCCGAGCATGTTCGAGGATATTATTTTTTGGCATACTTTGAATACCGACAAAGGGCTCGTGGAAAGCATGATCTTGGAAAAGTACGGCGAAAATTCCCTCGTGAAAGAGCGTATCAAAGAACTGAAAGGGTTGACTTCGTTTAAGGAATTCGGTCGGTTGTCCAAGAAATTGCTGAGCGAACTTTCCGGCGGCTTCGATCCCGTTACGGGCGAGTCGTATACGATCTTGCAACGGCTGTACGAAACGAACGATAACTTCAATCAGCTGTTAAACGACGAAGGATATTCGTTTGCCGCCGCGATAGCCGAAGAAAACGCAGGTTTGCAAAAGGAGAAGATCACCTACGAAGACGTGGAAAACACCTATCTTTCGCCGATGGTACGCCGCGGCGTTTGGCAGGCGTTGACGATGGTAGACGAGTACGTCGAGGCGATAGGGAACGCACCCGATAAGATTTTTATCGAAGTTACCCGCCACGACGGGGAAAAGAAACGCATGCTTTCGCGGAAACGGAAGTTGCAAGAGTTGTACGCTTCGTTTGCGGCGGACTGTAAACAAATAGCTGAATTGCAACGGGAATTGAACGGCACGACGGACGCCCGGTTGCAACAGGAGCGGCTGTATTTGTATTTCTTGCAGTTGGGACGCTGCGCGTATACGGGAGAACGGATTGATTTGGAGCGGTTGTCTACGGATTTGTACGACGTCGATCATATTATGCCGCAATCGCTCGTAAAGGACGACAGTTTGGATAATAAAGTGCTCGTCAAACGGGAGAAGAACGCGCAAAAATCGGATACCTATCCGTTGCCGCAAGGCTTTACCGATCAACGCGACTTTTGGCGCATGTTGAAGACGAAATCAAAAGATTTGATGAGCGAGAGCAAATACGCGCGCTTGACGCGCACGAAGCCGTTGTCGGACGCCGATTTTAGGGACTTCGTGAACCGTCAGTTGGTGATAACAAATCAAACGGTGAAAGCGGTTGCGGAGCTGTTGCAGGCGATGTACGGCGCGATAGGTACGCGGATCGTGTATAGCAAGGCGAGCAACGTGAGTACGTTCAAACAAAGATACGGCATCGTCAAATGTCGGGAAACGAACGACTTGCACCACGCGCGCGACGCCTATTTGAACGTAGTCGTCGGGAACGTGTACGATACGAAATTTACGTCTGCCTACGACTATTATTATCACAAACCGGACGATTTTTGGCGAGAATATAACCTGCAGCACCTTTTCGATCGCCCCGTGCGGAACGCTTGGGCGGGACGGGAAGATTTGGCGCGCGTGAAATCAATCGTGCAAAAGTCGAGCATGCAGGTTACGCGCCTGTCCTATATCAAGAAAGGCAGTTTTTACAGCAAGGAAACGCTGTTCAGCTCGAAAGACGGCGCGATAGCCGCGCCGCGCAAGGACGCGTTCCCGTATAAGAAGACGGATCGTTACGGCGGATATAACGGGCTGTCCATTGCCTATTTCACGGTGGTGGAATCGAGCAAAAAGGGTGAGAGAATCAAAACCTTGGAAGCGATCTCTATCCTGATCGATGTGCGCACGAAGGGGAACGAAGAGCTGTTTATGCGCTATTTGCGCGAGACAAAGGGACTGGTAGATCCCGTCGTCAAGGTGCGCCGCGTAAAGATTCAGTCGTTGTTGTCTATCAACGGTTATCGGGCACGGCTTGCCGGTTTATCGGTTGATTATTGCGTATTGCATAATGCGGAACAATGGCGCACGGACGAGCGGACAGATTTGTACATAAAGCAAATTGCAAAGTACGTCAAGCGTTTGGAAGACGGAAAAGAAGAAATTTCCGAGACGGAAAAACGGGCAGAAAAAATTCCTTTGATCAGCAGTCGTCAAGGCGTGTCCCTGTACGCGACAAGGGAGGAAAACGCGACGGTATACGAGGGCGTGATCGAATATCTCTCTAAAAAGAGGTATCAGGGCGTGTCTGCGGTGCGGGGCTTCCGTGAGAAACTTTGTAACGGACGGGTTGCGTTTTCGGCGTTGACCGTATCGGAACAAATGCAGGTTTTGGTACAGTTGGCTCGGTTTATGCGTTGTAATGCGGAAATTGCCGATCTCAGGCTGATCAACGGTGCGGCGAATTGCGGAAAAATTTTAATAAATAAAAACATTACCAATGTGGACGTGGCGATTATCCATCAATCGCCCTGCGGTTTACAAGAACGGATACAAAGGATATAGCGCATGGGTTTTCGGACGGTTATCATCAAAAACCGTGCCAAGCTGGAGGTGCGGTTGAATAGCTTAATTATTCGCGGCGAGAAAGAAAAGAAGATTTTTATCGAGGAGATTAATACGTTGATCGTGCAAAGCACGGCGGTGTCGTTGACGGCGTCGTTGCTTTGCGAATTGATAAAAAATAATGTCAAAGTCATTTTTTGCGACGAGAAACATAATCCGCAAGCGGAGTTGTTGCCCTATTACGGCGCGCACAATACGTCGAAACGGTATAAAGAGCAGGCGGCGTGGGACGATTGCACGAAAGGAAAAGTGTGGCGAGAGATCGTCGAACGAAAAATACTTTGGCAGGCGGAGCATTTGTCCGACTGCGGCTTTATCGAACAAGCCGAGCTGTTGCGCGCGTACGCGGACGAATTGACGGATAACGACGAAACGAATCGCGAAGGGCACGCGGCGAAGGTCTATTTTAACTGCTTGTTGGGAACGGGAAACTCGCGACGTGGAGGCGGTTTTGTGAACGGTTGTCTCAATTACGGCTACGCCGTGCTGCTGTCCGCCTTCAACCGTGAAATCGTGGCGTCGGGCTACTTGACGCAAATCGGCATTTGGCACGATAACGAGTTTAACGCGTTCAATTTGGCGTGCGACTTGATCGAGCCGTTCCGCGTCGTCGTGGATAGGACGGCGATGCGCCTGCAAGAGGGCGATCCGGATTTTAAGAAAAAGATGGTAAACGTTTTGAATTATCCCACGGTGATCGACGATAAACGAACCACTTTAGATTTTGCGATAAGACAGTATACGAGAAGCGCGTTTCACGCTTTGGAAAAGCGAGACGAGCACTTGCTCGTGTTTCCGCAGGAAATAACGATAGATGAATTATAAGTTTATGAGATTGATGGTATTTTTTGATTTGCCGATGCAAACCGATCGGGATAGACGCGCGTATAATACGTTTCATAAATTCCTTTTGCGAAGCGGCTTTATCATGATGCAAAAATCGGTGTATACGAAATTGGTCATCAACAACGTGACGAGTGCCGCTGTGAAAGAACGCGTGCGGCGGAACGTGCCGACGGACGGAATCGTGGAGATGCTGGAAATTACGGAAAATCAATTTTCAAAAATCGAATACGTCACGGGAGAGGAACAACAACTCGTGATTGATACGACGGATAGGTTGGTGGAGATATGAAAACGACGATACGGGTGGCGCACGTGCATTTGGAAACGACGTTGGAAATTTCCGAAGAACGCGTGCAGGTTTTGGTCGTGGAAAATCCGCGGACGTTTTACGAAATGGTCGTGGACTTGGAAAGGCAAATGGGTGGCGGCGAGGGTACGTTCGCGTTTTCCGCGGACGGGAGAAGCATAGAACCGCATACTTGCGGAGAATGGGTGTCCGACGTCTTTCATTTTGATCTTAACGAAAAGAAGGTGCTGAACGCGTTGTATAAACGGTTGGAACAAACTGCGTTCGGGCAATCTTTGCCGCATTTTAACGAGTTGACTTCGAAAACGGTGGCATTTTTGGAGGAAATATCTTTGCAAACGGCGTTCGCGTTGGAATACGACGAGCCGCAGCCGATAGACTATTTTAAGGCGGCTGGCGTGAAATTCGCCAAGACGTACGACAGTTTGGAAGAGAAACTCATTTGCTATATCAACGCGCTGGTAGAATTGAGAAAATCGGAATTTTTTATATTTGTCAATTTGAAAAGCGTGTTTGACGACGAGCAACTGTCGCGACTGTACGAGCATTGCCGCAGGGAACAGGTGGGGCTGTTGCTGTTGGAAAGCGGTAAACTGCGTCCGTTTTTAGCGGAAGAAAAAGCGGTAATCGTGACGGAAGATTTGTGTGAAATAGTTGCAGGTTATGAAAATATGTGATATAATACTATCGTAAAGGCTGTTTTTATCGTTGCTTACAGAAAACCGTATCGTCCATACGCGATTTTCACGCCGAACAATTTGAGGTTTGAGAGTCTTGTTATTCTGTAAGTAATTAAAACCGCAAGAGGTGAACGAAACCGCGAAACTATGTTTGAGAGTCTTGTTATTCTGTAAGTAATTAAAACCACTTTTTTTCATTTGTCAAGCATTTTTTAGTTTGAGAGTCTTGTTATTCTGTAAGTAATTAAAACGTTGACTATAACCCGCAACACCGAAGGTGTGTTTGAGAGTCTTGTTATTCTGTAAGTAATTAAAACAATACCTAATTGAATATTACTGTAACGAAGGTTTGAGAGTCTTGTTATTCTGTAAGTAATTAAAACCAAGGGGGGTAAAACCCATACAATACTATTGTTTGAGAGTCTTGTTATTCTGTAAGTAATTAAAACTATGGGTTGTAAGGAAACATTGTTGATTAAGTTTGAGAGTCTTGTTATTCTGTAAGTAATTAAAACGAAAATCTGTGCAAATAGTTGACAACACAAGTTTGAGAGTCTTGTTATTCTGTAAGTAATTAAAACAGCGGAACAAATTGAACAAATTTTAAAAGAGTTTGAGAGTCTTGTTATTCTGTAAGTAATTAAAACTCGGACGGAACGAGCTTAAACAAACGACGAGTTTGAGAGTCTTGTTATTCTGTAAGTAATTAAAACATAATCACCAGGCTTACACATCGAGCCCCCGTTTGAGAGTCTTGTTATTCTGTAAGTAATTAAAACCAGTGTTCACAATGCCAAGCGAACAGGAGCGTTTGAGAGTCTTGTTATTCTGTAAGTAATTAAAACATACCGACATACAAAACACAACAACAAGGTGTTTGAGAGTCTTGTTATTCTGTAAGTAATTAAAACAACGGCTCTGGTTCTTACACTTTTAGCACGGTTTGAGAGTCTTGTTATTCTGTAAGTAATTAAAACTGCGTTGTCTTCAATTTGCCAATTAATCGGGTTTGAGAGTCTTGTTATTCTGTAAGTAATTAAAACAAGTCCGACAAACATAATCGCCACGCACTTGTTTGAGAGTCTTGTTATTCTGTAAGTAATTAAAACTCGGGGAGTATAACATAGGCGGCGATAGTTGTTTGAGAGTCTTGTTATTCTGTAAGTAATTAAAACACGCAGGCACACTTGAAGGTGCGCAAATCGGTTTGAGAGTCTTGTTATTCTGTAAGTAATTAAAACTTTTTTACAGGCGAGCAACGAAAAATTGAAATAAACTCGGATAAAACGAAGGGAGTGGATGTGTTAAACGCCTACCTGCTCCCTTCGTTTTGTTGGAGATTTATGGAACCGTGTAGGTTTTCATGGCTATAAACATAAAGATAAGGACGCCGTACGGCGTCCTTATGCGTAAATTCGTTATAGAAGGGGGGTGCTTATAACAAGCTTGCTGCGTCCTTGTCGCATACGATCGTAACGAACGGGTGCAGTTGCAATACGGATGCGGGAAGATCGGGTGTAACTTTGCCTTGAACCATTCCCTTGACGGCTTCCGCCTTGTTCTTGCCGGAAACGACCATCAGGATCGACTTCGCTTGCATAATATTCTTGATACCCATGGACAACGCTTGACGGGGAACTTCGTCGATCGAGTTGAACAAACGGGAGTTGTCTTTGATCGTATTTTCCGTCAAATCAACGAGGTGCGTAACCGATTCGAGCGGCGTGCCCGGTTCGTTGAAACCGATATGTCCGTTAGAACCAAGCCCTAACACTTGTACGTCTTGTTGCATGGTAGCAAGGAGCGCGTTGTAACGATCGCATTCCTTTTGCGCGTCGGGTGCGCTGCCGCAGGGCAGGTTGGTGTTCTTCAAATCGATGTCGATCTTGTCGAAAAGATTCGTTCTCATAAAGTAAGCGTAGCTTTGATCGTGATCTGCGGTCAAACCGACGTATTCGTCCAAGTTGACGGATTTTACGTTCTTGTAAGACGTACCGTTTTCTCTGTGGTCTTTCGCCATATTTTCATACATACCGATCGGGCTGGAACCGGTAGCAAGCCCCAAAATCGCGTTGGGATTGTTCTTCACCACGTCGATAATGATCTCGGCGGCTTTTTTGCTCATCTCATCATAATTTTCAGTGACGATAACTTTCATTGTTAAAACCTCGCTATAAAATATTTTGTCTTTCAACGAATACTATTATAAACCTTTTCTTTTGTAAGGTCAAGTATTTGAAAATATTTACCCGATTTTTTTCAAAAGTTTTTTCTTTTTTGCGGCAAAAAGCTTTGACAACGGGCGAAAAATGTGATATAGTTATATGGCTTTGAATGAAGCGTATCATGCATTGAGCCTTGCAGAAGTACCCAAGTGGCTCAAGGGGCTCCCCTGCTAAGGGAGTAGCATCAGTAATGGTGGCACGAGTTCAAATCTCGTCTTCTGCGCCAAAGACGCCCGAAACGATTTTTTTCGTTTCGGGCGTCTTTCGTCGTGGGGCTGAGTCGCTTGGCTCGTGAGTTCCTACGAGTTCACGCGAGCCGCGAAAAAGAGAAGGGGTGGAGGAAGCGTTGTCGCCTCTGAGCGGCGAAGCTCCGCGCTATGCGCGGAATGTCGTCTTTCGTCGTGGGTGTTGAAAATTTGAACGAGTGCCACGGATACGCAAAAAGTATAAAGAATTTTTTTATTTTTTCTCAAAAAATCGTTCAAATGATAAGCAAAACTTATATTAGCCATAACGAGAAGTTATAATGTAAAGTAAAGAAGAACAACTTTTGGTAAAAAGAAGAAAACGGTTCGCGCAAAGAAAAATTTTGATATAATCTTTCAAATTCTTGACGGGGGATATAAAAAGTGCTAAAATATAAATGCGACCCAATTAAATATGTTTAGGAACGAGTATACTTTTTGGTGAAGGGTACCTACCGCGAATTGCATCTTGTAAATCAAATTAGTGATTTTGTTTATGGCATTTGCGAATGAAATCTATAAAACGAGAGGAGGAGACGTTTGATAAAACCGGGCTTTTTATAGGCTCGGTTTTTGCATACACGCAGCAATGCGCGGCAGTGATATTCGTTGCAATCGGTTTCGACAAAGTTCGACAAAATCGAGTAAAATTCGACAAAATTCGCAAAAAAGAAAGGAAAAAGTTTCAAAATCATAAAAAAAAGCATGAAAAATATTGTAAAAATCGTTGACGAATTACGCGAATGGATATACAATGTAATCAACGATTCAGAGAACGCCGACAGATGCAAGTCGATAGCGGAACGCAACGCGCGCGGCTGATGCAGGGTGTGTGATACCGTTTTTTGAATTTTCATACGTTTCCATCCTAAGTATGAGGAAAGCCGCTCGGCGTTATGCCGAGCGGCTTTCTCGTATGTCTATCGCTTCGTCGTAAAAATTATCGCGGCAATATCCGTTTGGCACTTGACAAACGGCGGAAATTGGGATATAATATATTTGCGGGGCGCGAGGGGATACTCCGCGCGCGATAAAAAACTTGAACGAGAAATAATTTCTGAAAGGAGAAGGACATGAGAAAGGGCAGAGTAACGATCCCTACGGACGAAAACTACGTAGAGGGCACGAAAGTGGTGGCGGAAAAGTGGGGGGCGGACGCCGTACGCGATTGCGACGGTACGCATTTGCCGAAAAACGCGTTGGAAATCGCGGATAAGGTATACAACACCTATTTCGTCGTGCGCGGCGACAACGCGTGGGCGGATAAACACACGGACGAGCTGCAAAGCGTGCTGTTGATGACGGACTACGTTTTGGCGACGGAGGACGTTTTATATATCGACCTTTTGAAAGGATATTCGCACGATCAGTTGGGCGTCAACGAAGAAAATCCGAAGAAATATTGGCAAGTCTTCGATCGTACGACGGGGGAAGAAGTCTTCTCGTGGGAATACGTAGGTGACGGGCAGGTACGCGTTGACGGCGTAAAGCCCTATCACGAATACACGGTGAACTTCTTTGCGACGAATCTTTGGGATTCCACGCAAATGTATAACTATATCACGAACAACTGGAACATCGAAAAGCACAAAGTTATGGAGCCGCGGTATGCCGCTACGTTCGAACATATCAAGGATAACATGCGGAAATGGTGCGACGAAAACAAGAACGTGAACGTCGTACGCTATACGACTTTCTTGTATCACTTCTTCCTCGTGTTCAACGAGCAAAACAAGGAAAAGCACGTAGACTGGTTCGGGTATCCCATGACGGCGAGTCCGCGCGCGTTCGACGCTTTTGAAAAGGAGTACGGCTACGCGTTGCGTTCGGAAGATATCGTCGCGAACGGCAGCTATCAAAACAATTTCGTGAACCCGACGAAAAAATTCCTCGATTATATGGATTTCACGGAAAAATACGTCACGAAAACGGTACGCGAGTTGGTGGATATCGTGCACGCCGAGGGCAAGGAAGCCATGATGTTCTTGGGGGATAGCTGGATCGGTACGGAACCGTACGGCGAACATTTTAAGGACTTGAATTTGGACGCAGTCGTCGGTTCGGTCGGCGGTGGCGTTACGGTGCGTATGCTTTCGGAAATTCCGCACGTAAAATACCACGAAGGTAGATTTTTGCCTTACTTCTTCCCCGATACCTTCTTCGAGGGCAACGAGGATAACGCCGTGGCGGAGTTGAACCGCAACTGGGTAACGGCGCGCCGTGCTATGATGCGTAAACCGTTGGATCGAATGGGCTTCGGTGGCTATTTGCAGTTGGCGGCGAAATTCCCGAAATTTATTGAACGTGCTGGGCAGGTGTGCGACGAATTCCGTTTCATTTGCGAGGCGGCAGGCACGAACAAGCCCTATTGCGGCTTGACGGTTGCCGTGTTGAACGCGTGGGGCAAAAAGCGTAGTTGGATGTGCCACATGGTCGCGCACGAACTTTGGTATCAACAAGTGTACTCCTATCAAGGCGTATACGAAGCGTTGTCCGGCTTGGGTGTAGACGTGCGCTTTATCTCCTTCGACGACGTGTTGAAGAACGGAATCGATAAAGATATCGACGTAATTCTCAACGTCGGCGACGAGGGTACGGCGTTCAGCGGCGGCGGCTATTGGAACAACGCGGAACTCGTGGCGACGTTGCGCAAATGGGTGGCGGACGGTCACGGCTTTATCGGCGTCGGCGAACCGACGGCTTATCGTAAGGGCGGCAAATACTTCCAGCTTTCCGACGTCTTGGGTGTGGAAAAGGAAACGGGCGTTACGCTCTCCGAGGATAAATATCATATCGAAAAGAAAGCGCATTTCATCACGGCGGACGTCGAGGGTGAGATCGACTACGGCGAAGGTATGAAAAACGTGTACGCGTTACACGGCGCGGAAGTGCTGGACATCGCGATTTCTCCTCGTTTCAAGCGCAACGTCAACGTCGGCGAAGTATCGTTGGCGGCGAACGATTACGGCAAGGGTAGAGGTGTGTATATCGCAGGTTTGCCGTATAGCCCTCAAAACGCAAGATTGTTGTTGCGTGCCCTTTTCTGGTCGGCGCATAAGGAAGGGGAGATGACGAAAGCGTACTCTACCAATCCCTTGACCGATTGTACCTATTATCCTGAAAGCAAGAAATATGCAGTCGTGAACAATACGTTCGACGCGCAAACGACGACCTTCTACGATTTGAACGGTACGGCGAAAGAATTGTCGCTTGCTCCGAATGAAGTCGTTTGGATTGAAGGTTGATTCTCACGCGAAGCGTTGTTGAAAAACCGAATAAACGAAAAGCCTCTCCGATCTTCGGAGAGGCTTTTGCAATACACGCGGCGAGTGTGGTGAGGGGCAACGCGAGGTTGAGCGTGTGACGGTGCGTGGGGAAATATTTGATAGCTTAATGCAAAAGAAAGAGGCAGGTATGCGTTAAACGCGTACCTGCCTCTTATGATTTGGAGGAAATGAATGAACGTAATTACACGATACCGTGTGCCATCATGGCTTCTGCGACCTTTTCAAATCCGGCAATGTTCGCACCCATAACATAGTTGCCTTCAAAACCGTATTTCTTCGCCGCCGTATCGATATTATGATAAATGTTGATCATAATCGTTTTCAGCTTCGCGTCCACTTCTTCCGCCGACCAATACAGTCTGCCCGAAGATTGCGCCATTTCCAAAGCGGAGGTGGCAACGCCGCCTGCATTCGCTGCTTTTGCAGGGAGATATACCACGTTCTTCGCTTCTTGGAACGCGGCGATCGCGTCCAAAGTGGAGGGCATATTTGCGCCTTCCGCTACGTATTTAACTCCGTTCTTCACGAGTTGTGCCGCGCTCTCTCCGTCGATCTCGTTTTGCGTCGCGCAGGGGAGTGCCACGTCGCAAGGAATCGACCAAATGCCCTTGCAACCTTCAAAATATTGTGCGCTCGGAACTCGGTTTGCATATTCCTTAATACGCGCGCGTTCTACTTCCTTGATTTGCTTGATCACGTCCAACTGAATCCCGTTGGGATCGTATACGTAGCCGTTCGAGTCGTACATAGCTACGACCTTCGCTCCGAGTTGTTGTGCCTTTTCGCAAGCGTAAATCGCTACGTTGCCGCTACCCGAAACGATCGTGATTTTGTCTTGGAAAGAATCGCCGCGCAAACGCATAGCTTCTGCGGTGATATACACAAGCCCGTAGCCCGTTGCTTCTTTACGAATCAACGAACCGCCGTACGCAAGTCCGCGTCCCGTCAATACGCCAACGTGTTCGTCGCGAAGACGCTTGTATTGTCCGAAAAGATAGCCTACTTCTCTCGCGCCCACGCCGATGTCGCCGGCGGGTACGTCGGTGTCCGCGCCGATGTGACGGAACAACTCGTTCATAAAGCTTTGACAAAACGCCATAATTTCTCTGTCCGATTTACCTTTCGGATCGAAGTCCGAACCGCCTTTACCGCCGCCGATCGGCAAGCCTGTAAGGCTGTTTTTCAAAATTTGTTCCAACCCCAAAAATTTGATTACCGAAAGATTGACGGAGGGGTGGAAACGGAGTCCGCCTTTGTATGGACCGATTGCGCTGTTAAATTGTACGCGGTAGCCCTTGTTGACGTGCACGTTGCCGTTGTCGTCTACCCAAGGTACGCGGAACAAAATGGTGCGTTCGGGTTCGGTAAAGCGCTCTAAAAGCGCGGCTTTTTCATATTCTGGATGGGCGTTGATGACGGGTTCTAACGTCAACAAAATCTCCGTTGCCGCTTGGTGAAATTCCACTTCACCGGGGTTGCGCTTCTTCAAGTCGTCCAAGACGTTTTGTACGTAACTCATTGCTGTATATCTCCTTAAAAAATTGATTTTACTTGGTCTATCAATCGAATTTATTGATATGAGTATATCTTAACACTTTTTTCTCGTTTTGGCAAGAGTTTGAACGGGAAAAATGCAAAAAGTATAAATAATTTTTTACTTTTTCTCAAAAAATCGTCCAAATGATAAGCAAAACTTATATCAGCCATAACGGGGAGTTATAATTTTATTAAACGGCTGTTTTTTGATGATAGAATTTTCGTGCGGATTCGTTCGTTGTAAATCTTATCTTGTTGATCTGAGGCTCAACAGTGCGTGCTGATGATCTCGACGATTGCAAAGCTGCGCGCTTACAAGTAAACTTGCAAGTTATATTATAATATGAAAAGTGCACAAACGGCTTTGTTTCATCTTGCGTCTTTCGTCGTGCGCCGCGGCTGTGCGCAAGGCGAAAAATAAAAATTTTGTCGAAAATTTAACCCAAACGATTGACAATCGTGTGATAGTTGTGTTAAAATCTTTCTATGGATAGGCAATCGGTCGTCCTTACGGTTTACGAATACTACGGGGAAATCCGTGTATTAAATAACTTTTAGGAGTGTGTTTTATGACTGAAGAAAAGAACACAAAAACTGTGAGCAAGCCCTTGGACAAGCTCGACAAGTTCTTCGGCGTTACCGAAAGAGGTAGCACGATCAGAACGGAAATCATTGCAGGTCTCGTTACGTTCCTTGCAATGGCGTACATTCTCATTATCAATCCGGATGCGATTTTGAGCCAGAATAAAACGGCTATGGAATGGTCGTCTGTTTTTATGGCAACGGCACTCGGTGCGGTAGTGGGTACGCTCTTAATGGCGTTCTTGGCAAAATTGCCCTTGGCACAGTCGTCGGGTATGGGACTTAACTATACGGTCGGTGCTGTTTTGGGCGGTGCGCTGGGCTTTACCGTGACGTACGGCAATGCAATGTTGCTCGTATTGATTTCGGGTATCCTTTTCCTTCTTCTTTCGGTAATTAAGGTAAAGGGCGTAGCGATTCGTGAATTGATTTTCGATGGTATTCCCGAATGTGTTCGTGGTTCTATTTCCGTAGGTATCGGTTTGTTTATCGCGTTTATCGGTATGCAAGCGGCAGGATTGGTTGTTGGTCCTGGTTTTATTGACGAACACGGGGCGATAAACTTTGGTACGCTCGTTGATCTTGTTCAATTTAATAATTACGCCGGTGGATATGCTGCGGCAGGTGCGGTAGTTTGTATTGTCGGCTTGTTGGCTATCGCTGTTTTGGAACATTTCAAGGTGAAAGGTTCTGTTATTTTCGGTGTCTTATTAGCGACGATTGTAGGTATCCCTCTTGGGGTTACGGAGTGGAATGCTCGAGGATACGGCTGGGATTTCTGGACGTATTTCGGAAAATTCTTTAGCTTTGATCCTCAAAACGGTGGTGCGTTCTTTGCAGTGTTCACCGAAGGTTTCGTTTGGTTGGACGGCGCGAACGTAATGACCTGCGTTATGACGATTATCACTTTCTGCATGATCGATATGTTTGATACCATGGGTACGGTAGTAGGTTGCTGCGTTCCCGTAGGTCTTGCCGACGAAAAGGGTAAACCTTTGAACTATAATAAAATTATGATGTCCGACTCCGTTGCTACCTGTGCAGGTGCGTTGTTCGGTACGTCTACGGTTACCACGTTCGTAGAATCCGGTTCGGGTATCGCGGCCGGCGGTAGAACGGGGCTTACGGCGTTGACGACGGCGGTGCTTTTCTTCCTGTCGATTTTCTTGTTGCCCGTCTTTGCTTCTATCCCTAGAGCGGCGGCTTCGGCGGCTTTGCTTTACGTGGGCTGTTTGATGCTTAAAGGTATCGTAAATATTAAAATTGACACCGTTAAGAATGCTGTTCCCGCATTCCTTACGATCGCTATGATGCCTTTGTCTTATTCCATTACCGACGGTATCGGTTTCGGTATTCTTTCCTACGTTATCATCGATCTTTGCGAATATGTTGTAAACGCGATCAAATACGCGGTTGCAAAGGACAAGGCAAACGCGGAGAAACCCGTTTGGGATCTTCACGTCGTTACTTTGATCGTTGCGGCGTTGTTCCTCGTTTACTTCTTCGTTCCTACGACGTTCTAAAATCGATATTCATACGAATACAAGACGGAGTTCGCTTTTCGGCGGACTCCGTTTTATCGTTTTTTTAGTTGACAAAAAAGGTAAAAAAACGCGGCGCGAACTCTTGCAAAGCCGTCGTTTTTGTGGTATACTATATAAAAGCGTAGGTATACGCATACGATAATACGAGAGAAAAGAAAAGGAGTGGCGTTATGAATATTTGGCACGATATCAATCCCGAACGCATCACGGCAAAGCGGTTCGAGGCGTTCATCGAGATCCCTAAGGGTTGTAAAATGAAATACGAGTTGGACAAGGAAACGGGTTTGCTTCGTTTGGACAGAGTGTTGTATACTTCGACCGTATATCCTGCAAACTACGGGTTTATTCCCCGTACGTTTGCCGACGACGGAGATCCGTTGGACGTTTTGATTTTATGCGGTGAAACGATCTATCCGTCCACGCTCGTAACCTGTTATCCGATCGGCGTGATCAAGATGATCGACGGCGGTTCGTTGGACGAAAAAATTATCGCCGTACCCGTGCAAGATCCGACGTATAACGGCTATTACGACATACAGGAATTGCCTAAACACGTCTTCGAGGAAATGATGCACTTCTTTGAGGTCTATAAGGCGTTGGAGCATAAGCAAACGACGGTCAAGGAGATTTGTCATCGCGACGAGGCGATGGAAATTATCCAAAAATGCCTGAAGACGTATAAGGAAGTATTCGGCGGTTAAAAATTTCGTCGTTTTCGTCGATAAAAACTTGCAATTTCGTCATTTTTTTGAAAGCAAGATATTGACATAACGAGAAAAAAGGGGTATAATATTGTTAAGGGTAAAACGCCGTTTCCCGTAGAGGCGACGGCGAATTCTTTTTAGCGTCTTGAAAACGGGCGTTAAACGGTGTGATGGGAGGTTGGTATGGCTTATAACACGAGCGATCGGCAGTTTAAGAGATACGTGTACGTAAAGCGTCGTATCGGGAAAGCGCAATTTAGAGCGAAAACGGTAGGCGTGCTGTATTCGTTGGTGACGGTGGCGTTGCTTGCACTCTTTCTTATGCCGAATATGTTGGGTATGGCTTCGAGCGTTCCGCTCGTCGGAATCTTACAAACGGCGGCAACCGTCTTGGCGGCGATTTGCGTGTTGCTTTGCGTTTGCAAACTTCGTTGGTTGTTTGCGAGAAAGGCGAGTCGTTTATACGGCTTTAACCGCAATGCGTTTGCTATGGACGATATGGGAAAATACTTTTCCTTTACCCTGGCGACGCTGTTCGCATACTTCTATTTGGCGGCGATTTTCGATTCCTCGTTCGTCGTCGGTCAAACGGCGCAGATCGCCTTTATCGCGTTGCTCGTCGTACATATCGTGCTCGGCATCGTCGGCGGCACGGTCAGCGTGTTCGATACGACGGAGGGGATCGTGGAACATAAGCGCGAACGCGGCTTCTTCGTTCCCGTGCTCCGTAACCTCGTGCAGTTGGCGGCGACGGCGTTTATCGTAAAGACGTTGCTCGGCGAGGGCGCGGCGAGCGTTGCGTTGGCAAAACTCCCGTCCCTGTTGGCTGGTGAAACGCAACTTGCCGATCTACTGAAAGATTTCGAGTTTATCGGCTTTGCCGTTACCGCACTTGCGGCGTTGTTTATGATCTACTATGCGACGGGCACGAAGGAATACGATTTGGACGGTCCGAAAACGCCGGGTAGAAAGTGGTTTATGCTTTGGGTGTTGCTCGCACTCGTCGGCGCGGCGGTTGCGTATTTGTTCCCGTCGGGGGATACGGGCGTGGCTATGCTTTGTGCGATCGCGGCGGCAGCGGCGTTGCTGTTCGAGTTGGTTACGGTGGCGTGTCCGCACGTGAAACGCGCGAAAGTGAAAGAAAAACGGGTGCGCGAGGAAAAACGAGCGTATCCCGATTTGGAAACGAACGCGTACATTCGTGCGAATATCGGCAACGTAACGCCGATCGCGTATACGCCTACGGCGCAGCGGGCGGAAGAACGGGAAGAGATCGCGTACGATTTTGACGATTGACGATAAGGACTGGATATAAGGAGTATAGAAAACCATGAAAAGAATAACCTCTAAAGCGGCGGTGTTGAAAAGACGTGTGCGCACGATGCATCGCAGATCGAAAATTGCAGGTGTGCTCTATTTGTTGGGTACGATCGTTTTGACGGCGTTGGTGGCTATGTACGCGCTGTTGGACGGTAAGATCTTGGCGGCGCAAATGCCTGCAACTTCCTTCTTCTCGCATATATTGAAACTGACGAGAGAACTCAAAATAGATTCGCTTTGCGACGGTTTGATCGGCGTGTTCTATTTGATCTTGTTACTCGTGGCGGTGATCAACGTGTTGAAAGGTATTTCCAAACTCGGCTGGTTGTTCAAACGCCGTGCGAGCTATACCAACGGATTTAACCGCAATATGTACGCCATGGACGACTTGGCGAAGGGCTTTTCTTCGACGTTTAGCGCGACGCTGAGTTTGTATTTGCAAATTTACCTCTTGTCGTCGGGCGACGTCAAGGTTGGCAGTATGGGCGTGATCGCTTTGGCGGTAGGGCTTGCAATCCACGTTTTGGGCGGCTTGATCGGCGGTACGGTTACGCTGTTCACAACGGCGGATAACTTGGACGAAGAACCCCGTACTTCGGGCGTGTTCACCTTCTTCGTGCGTAACGTGATTCAGCTTGCCGTCGTTGCGGTAATCTTGTGGTTCTTCGCACCGCAAAACGGAGTGCGCAGCGGCTTGCAATCGATTCTCGACTTCCTTGCAGGCAACGCGGACTTGAAAGCGGTGATCCCGACGGTTGTAGAGTTGTTGGCTTGGGTGTGCGTCGGGGTACTAGTCAAACATGCGGCTTCGGAAACGGAGTTCAACCGCGACGGTTTGGACGGTGCGGGTATGAAGAACTTCCCCGTATTCGCGTTCTTTGCGGCGGTGCTGTTCATCGCGTTGTACGCGTTGCCCATGATCGGCATGGCGAACGAACTTGCGGCGGAAAAGGCTACGGCGACGTTGATCGCGGCGGCTGCGGCATTCGTCGGTTTCTTGCTCAACTGTATCGTGAAACCCCGTCAACACGGCAAGTTTGACGACGTGGATATCGACGCGTATTTCCACGGCGCAAACACGATTATATAAAAAAGAGAATATGCGGATAAGGCGTGCGGCAAGCGGTTGCCATGCGCCTTAAAGGCTGTAAATTAGGATAAGGAGATTTTCTTATGAAGGAGTCTAAAAAGCAAAAAAAGAACTTGATAGGAAAGCGCGTGAGAAAGGTGCAAGGCAAAGCAAGACGTATCGGTTTTTGGTACGTACTCGGCACGATCGCGCTGTTGGCGTTGGTTGCGCTCTTTCCCGTCGTTACGGTGTCGGACGTTACGCTTGGCGTGACGACGTTCTATACCCCCTTCCTGAATATGCAAGAAGGCTTGGATATTCCGACGTTGGCGGCTTGTGTTTCGTACGGCTTGTTGTTGCTCGTGTTGGTCGTCAACGCCTTGAAGAGTATCGTACGCTTCTTCGCTTTGTTAAAGAACAACTCGCGTACGCCGAAGACGTATAACAAGACGGCGAGCGTATTGCAAAAGGTTGCTAAGGGCTTCTCGTCCTCGTTTGCGGCGGCGATCATTCTCACCCTGCAAGCGTTGTTGTTGCAAGATCCCACCGTTTGCAAAATCAACATGATGAACGCGTACATAATTCTCGGTGTGGGTGCATTCGTGCATTTCTTCGCCGGTATTCGCGGCGGTAAAGTCAGCCGTTTCCGCAGAAACGAAACGGGTATGATCGAAGAGGAAACGCGCGTTTACGGTCGATTCGTATATTTCTTGCGTAACCTCGTGCAATTCGCGGTAACGGGCGTGATCGTCTATTATCTCGTAACTTGCAATCAAATCTATACCATTCTCGGCGTACTCAACCAAGAGGGCGGCATGGATATGAACGCGCTGATCCCTGCGGCGTTGCAACTCGTAACCTTCCTGTGCACGTGGGTGTTGATCAAGCATACTACGGCGGCAACCGAATTTAACCTGCACGGTATCGACGGTCGCGGCATGAGGAATTTCCGCGTGTTCGCGTTCTTTACCTTCGTGCTCGGCGCGGCGTTGGCGGCGTGGGGGTATATCTCTACGCAACAACTTGCAACGGAATACGTGATCATCGCGGCGGCGGCGTTCGTGGGCTTCCTGTTCGATTGCATCGTAAAATCGAAATCGAAAGACGTTGAAGAAGAAGAGGAGTATATCCCTGCGGCGTGGAATCCTCAAACGGCTATGCCGCAAACGCCCGTATGTAACGTAGCGGTAGCACCGCAAACGAACGGCGCGGCGCAACCCGTGTACGTACCCGTATATTACCCGTACCCTCAACCCGTACAACAACCCGTGTACGTGCCTACGTACGGGTAATATACGGGTACGTAC
>CAZDCO010000010.1:0-33684 GCA_964504025.1 uncultured Clostridia bacterium | reverse complement strand
ATGGGCACGTTCGCCGCTTTTGCGTGATTGATTGCTTCCACCGTTTGCGGCATGATACCGTCGTCGGCTGCGACAACGAGGATAACGATATCCGTTACCTGTGCACCGCGCGCACGCATTGCCGTGAACGCCGCGTGTCCGGGCGTATCGATAAAGGTGATTTGTTTGCCCTTTGCCGTTACGGTGTACGCACCGATACTTTGCGTAATGCCGCCTGCTTCGCCCGACGTAACGGACGTTGCGCGGATCTTATCGAGCAACGACGTTTTACCGTGGTCAACGTGTCCCATAACGGTAACGACGGGCGCGCGCGTAACCAACTTCGTTTCGTCCTCAACGGCGGTATCCATCAACACTTCTTCCGCCGTCTTTTCGGGCTTATACTCTAAGTCGATACCCATATCCGCCGCCATCAACGCCGCGTTTTCGTAATCGATCGAGTCGTTAATGCCTTTCATGATGCCTTCTTTGAAGAGGCGTTTGGTGATTTCCACCGCGGAAACGCCCAACTTCTCGGACAAGACTTTCAAAGGAATGTCCTGCGTAGTAACGACAGCGTGTTCGATTTTGATCGTAGCGATCTCTTGGCGTTTTTGTTTCTTCGGGGAACGAACCTTTCTGTAACCGCTCTTATCCTCGTCGAAATCTTCCACCGTCATACCGCGTTGACGCTCCAAATCGCGCTTGGAAAGTCCTTTCTTTTCGGTATACGTCTTTTCGTACGTCTTTTTCTTAGGTGCGGAAGAGGTAAAGTTCTTACCATCTTTGGCAGGCATCATAGGCGCTGCCATCGTCGAACCGCCGACGGGTCTTGCAGGACGCGCGGTTTGCGACGCTGCGCCCGTTCTCGGAGGGAACGGCTTCGCACCCGTAGTACGCATAGGTCTATCCCCTTGAGGACGGGGACGATAGGTCGTCGACGTCGGCGTCGTTTCTACACCGGGCTTCGCCACGTACACGCCCTGTTCCTGTCCGTTTCTGAAATAGCGCGGTGCGCGCGGTGCGGCAGGCTCGCTCTTAGGCGGCACGTACGTTTTCGTTTCCTTTTTGATCGGTTTTTCTTCCGCTTTCGGCGCTTCGGGTTGCGCCGTTTCAGGCGTAGGGCGTTTTTCTTCTACCGCCGCTTGCACGGGTTGCGGTTGTTCCGCTTTCACCTCTTCTTTTTTCGGTTCGGCGACGACGGTCTTTTCTACCTTTTCCGCCTTTTCCGCTCTTGCGGCTTCTTCTTGCGCCAAACGCGCTTCCTCAGCCGCGCGCGCCGCCGCTTCCGCTGCGTCGCGCTCCGCTTTCTCCGCTTCTAACACGGTAAGCTTTTTCATAATTTCCGAAAGACTTTTCTCCGTAGAAGAAAGTCGCTTGCTTACGCCGCCAAGCTGACTCTCCTCTAAAAGTTTCAAAATATTTTCCAAGTTTTCGTATTTAGCCATAGGTTCAGTTATTCCCTCCCGAATAGAATTTGAATTTCGGTTCGTTTTCGGCAACGGATACAATCGCTGCCGCAAGATGTTCGTCTTTGATCCCCACCGCTTTTACGGCAGGTCTATGCAAAAGTTCGCCAAGCGTTTCCGCGTCCGCAATCAACATCGGACAACGGAAGCGTTCCTGCGCTTTACAGATTTTTTTACGCGCGTTCTCGGCGAGCGAATCGTCCACGACGATCAACTTTACGCCGCGGCGTTGCGCTTCGATATCGTCCGTACCGAATACCGCCTTTCTCGCGCGAATACAAAACCCGAAATAGGTTTCCAGTTTACTTGTCCCCAAGATCCGTCTCCTTTATTTTCAGGTACACGTCCGCGGCGACGTCCGCCGCAAACGCTTTATGCAACAATTTTTTGTCGTTTAATTTTTTACGGCACGCCTCAGCGTTGCAGATATACGCGCCCCGCCCCGAAGCCTTGCCGCTCTCGTCGGCGAAAATTTCACCGTCCGCGTTCTTGACGACGCGCAACATTTCCTTTTTCGGCCTCATTTCACGGCACGCGATACACATACGAAGGGGCACGATTTTTTGCTTCGCCATTATTCTTCGTCCACGCTCTCCGTTTCTTCGGCGTTCTCCTCGTTCTCCATTGCCGCAAGCACTTCCGCGGCTTCGGGCGAGGACGCACTCTTCACGTCGATCTTCCAACCGGTCAAACGCGCCGCCAAGCGTGCATTTTGTCCGTCGCGACCGATTGCCAACGACAATTTATCGTCGGGTACGATTGCCATTGCGCTGCGTTCGCCCTTTGCCGTAACGGAAATGACGGTGGCAGGCGACAACGCCTTATAAATGAACGCAAGGGGATCTTCGTTCCACAGGATAATATCGATCTTTTCTCCGCCGAGTTCTTCCACCACGGCGTTGACACGCGCGCCTCTGTTACCGACGCAAGCACCGACGGCGTCCACTCTCGAATCGTTGGAAAGAATGGCGATCTTCGTTCTATGTCCTGCTTCACGCGCGATTTCTTTGATTTCTACGATACCTTGCGCGATTTCGGGTACTTGTTGTTCAAACAGCTTCTTCACCAAGCCCTGCGCCGTACGAGATACGACGATTTGCGAGGTTTTGCCGCTGTTTTTAACGCGCTTTACAAACACCTTGATCGTGTCGCCGATATTGTATTTTTCGGTAGGTACGCGATCTTGAGGAGGCATAACGCCCTCGATCTTCTTATCGCCGAGTTCTACGTAGACGTTGCGGTCGTCGATCTTACGAATGACGCCTTCCATCAACTCGCCTTCCTTATCCGAAAATTCGGACAACGTATTGTCGCGTTCCGTTTCGTGCAACTTTTGCAAAATGACTTGTTTTGCCGTTTGCGCCGCGATACGTCCGAAGTTCTTGGGTACGAACGTATGCTCGATCACGTCGCCCACTTGATACGCGGGGTTCAATTCTTGTGCGTCTTCCAAGGAAATTTCCTTGTCTTTATCGGTTACTTCTTCCACGACGTAGCGCGTCGCCTTAAATTCGATCGTGCCCGTTGCCGCGTCCAACGTTACGGCAACTTCCGCGCCGCCGTCGTATTGCTTTTTATAAGCGGAAGCAAGCGCGTTTTCCAGCGTTTGAATAAACGCTTCTTCGCTGATTCCCTTTTCCTTTACCAAGTCGCTTAACGCTGCAAAAAACTCCTTGTTTTCCATGTTTATATTCTCCTAATTTTGTTTTTCCTGATTTGATTTATCTCATTCGTCCAAGCCGTCGAAATCGATTGCTCGACAAATTTTCGCTATTTTCGTACGCTCCAACTTCCAAACGGTTTCCCCGTCCTGCAAATTCAAACAGTTGTCGTCGTAGCCTACCAACGTAGACTCGAACTGTTTTTTGCCTTTCAAGGGCGCGAACAGCTTGATCTCCACGCGCTCGCCCAAGCATTTTTCAAAATCTCTCGCCGTTTTGAGCGGTCGATCCAAGCCGGGGCTGGAAACGTTCAAGGTATACGCCGCGCCGAACGTGGGATCTACCTCGTCCAACACGGGATCGATCGCGCGATGGAATTTTTCGCAAGTGTCCAAGTCTACGCCGTCGTCCGTGTCGATATACACCGTGAGCGCAGGAGAATGCCCCTGTTTGAACTCCACCTCGACGATCTCGATTTGCAATTCGTCGGCGATCGGCTGTAACGCGCTTTCAATCTCTTCTATCGGTTTAATTTTCATGCTTTACCCCTTTATAACGATATTGAGAGCGGAAGTAGTTCCGCTCTCAATAAGTCAAACGAATTATTAAGTGTCTTTATTATACCATTCATGCGCGAAAAAGGCAAGTGTTTTACGCCGTTTTCCAAAAGATAATTGGAAAAAATTTCGTTATTTGGGCAACTCGCCCCGTTTTTTGACGAGTTCGATAAAAATTTTCGCCGTAACGCACGCGTCGTCGAACGCGCGGTGATGATTGAACGTGAACCCGTAATAGTCCGCGATCGTGTTCAACTTGTAGTTAGGAATTTCTCCGCGCAACAATTCTTGCGCCAACGTCATCGTATCGTATAAGCGATTATCGAACATATACCGATTTTGTTCGCCGTAATATTGCGTAAACCGATAATCGAACATGACGTTATGTCCGACCAAAAACGCGCCGTCGGTAAACTTGAAGAAGTCGGCGATGACGCTTTCTATCTTCGGCGCTCCCACCAAATCTTCGTCGTGGATACCCGTAAGCTCGATAATTTCTTTCGACAATCGATCGTCGCACGCCACGAACGTGGAAAACTTCTCGACCATTTCGCCTCCGACGATCTTCACCGCGCCGATTTCGATAATTTTATCCATTTTACCCATGGCAGGTTGATTGTTCAACCCCGTCGTTTCCAAGTCGAACACGACGAAGGTATTATTCGTCAACGCAGGCGGTTTTTGCGTAATATCGAAGATGCCTGCTTGCGTGTAATCGACGTACGGTTCGGGGAATACCGTATGATAGGATTTCGGCACGGGCTTTCCCTTTCTCGCTACGGGCACGAAGTCTTGCGGCATCTTGCCGCAATTGATCCGCGCCGTCTTAAACGTCCACGAGCCCTTAAATTCCTCGTTCGATCCGATCAACACGACGCCGTCTCCCACTTTGAGTTCGCGTACCTTATCCAACGTCGCTTTTTTCGGAAAATAGGAAGTGCGCAAATAGCCCGTTCCGTCGCTGATCGTGAGTGCAAAGCGTATCCGCTCCTCGTCCTCGTTCGTCTTTTCGTTATGTCGTACATAGGTGCGTTCCTCGAACGAAGTAAGGTTACCGCACAGCGCGACAGAGCCTTGCGTCTTCGTTACGTCCGCCAAGTATACCGCGCGTTTGGGCGTTACGTCCGCGCCGTCTATCTTTTGATAATCGACGATCTCGAAAGTACGAATTTCCATATCCTCTTCCTCTTCTTCCGTTTCGGGCAATTCGTCCAAGAGCGTATCGTCCCGTTCTTCCTTATCCACGATCCGCACGTTGCCGTAGAACGTACCGCAAAAGCCGCTTTGCAAGTAGGCGCTGACGTCGTCCAAAATTTCACCCGACGTAAAAAACCGCTGTTCGCCCGAAGCGATATCGACGTAGAAATGCGCGCCGCTTTGCAGCGTTTCCACCTCGATATTTTCCTCTTTCAAGAACGCCGCGGCGGCAGGGTATTTCGCGTGGATAAATTCGAATATCTTTTTTCGCACGATCGTCCGATCGGGTACGCGTTTTACGATTTTCACCCGTGCGAAAAAGCCGCTCGGCAAAAACTCTTGCGAGAGCGAACGGGCGAACGCCTCGTCCTTTGCCGAATACGCCTTATCCGTCACCAAGAAAAATTCGGCGACGCGGTTTCTCCGTTCGACGGTTACGCCGCATAATATCGCGTTCCGCAACCCGTCCGACGTGCGGAGTTTTTGTAAATATTCTTCCACTCTACTCATCTAACAACGACCTGATTTCCTTAAAAAATTCCTCTTCCGCGGCGTCCGCTTCCACCGTCTTATACGGTTCGCCCTTTTTGAACAATACGCAACGCCCGTTACCGCCCGCAACGCCTATATCCGCGTCCTTCGCCTCGCCCGGGCCGTTCACCACGCAGCCCATGACCGCAACTTTTAAGTGTTTTTTATACGGCTTTACGAACTCCGCCACGCGGTTGGCGAGTCCCATGCTGTTCCACGCGCACCGACCGCAAGTGGGACAAGACACGACCTCGACGAACGATTCGTCCAAGCCGCAAGCGCGCAAAACGAGCCGCGCCGCCTCCACCTCTTTCACGGGATCGTCGGTAAGCGATACGCGGATCGTATCTCCGATTCCGTTCAACAACAAACTGCCGATTCCGACGGCACTCTTGACCACGCCCGATTCCGTCGTGCCTGCCTCCGTTACCCCCAAATGCAAGGGATAGTCCGTCTTTTGCGACAACAGCGTATACGACTTGACGGTAAGCGGTACGGAAGACGCCTTGACGGAAACGACGATGTCCTGCACGCCGCATTTTTCCAACAGGCGCACGTTATACAACGCGCTCTCCACGAGCGAACGTTCGTTCTTGCCGTATTTCTGCAAAAAGCCCTTTTCGATACTTCCCGTATTCGCGCCCACGCGGACGGGAATACCGTGCGCTTTGATACAGTCCGCAACGTACGCAATCTCCCGTTCGCCGCCGATATTGCCGGGGTTGATACGCACCTTATCCGCGCCGTTCTCAATTGCCGCGACGGCGAGTTTGGGCGAGAAATGGATATCCGCTACGAGGGGCAACCGAATTTTTTCTTTCACTGCGCGAATAGCGAGTGCGTCCGCCTCGTCGGAAACCGCCACGCGAATAATCTCGCACCCGGCGTTTTGCAACGCTTGAATTTGCGCCACCGTTTTTTCCACGTCGGACGTCTTCGTCGTCGTCATGGACTGCACGGCGACGGGCGCGCCGCCGCCGATCGTAACGCCGCCTATCGTAACTTGTTTCGTCGTACTCATTGTTTGTCCTTTTTCTCCGCCTTCATCATTTGCTTCAATTCCGACATAAACGAAGAAAGATCCTTAAAGGAACGGTAGACGGACGCATAGCGCACATACGCCACTTCGTCCACTTTCTTTAAGCGTTCCATGACCATTTCGCCGATATCTTTCGTCGTAATTTCGCTTTCCATGCTGTTATATACCTGTTTGGAAATATCCGCGACGATATCGTCGATCGACGACATGGACACAGGGCGTTTTTCGCAAGATTTGATGATCCCGTTCCTGATTTTTTCCGCGTTGAACGATTGCCGCGTGCCGTTGTTTTTTACCACCAACACGGGCGTAACTTCGATCGTTTCGTACGTCGTGAACCGCCTGCCGCAGCCCGTACACTCCCGACGGCGACGTATCGTTCTATCGTCGTCCGCCGAGCGCGAATCGATCACTTTGCTGTCCGTACAATCGCAATATAAACACTTCATACTCTTTCTCCTTTCTCGTTCAACGCGTACACGGTATCGTCGTTTACCGTTTTTTACCCTTTCTCTCGCGCACGGCGAGCACTTCCGCTTCAAAGCCGCGTCCCGTGGGCGTATAATAGATTTTATCTTTCAACGAATCGGGCAAGTACTGTTGCTCGACGTAGCCGCCGTAGTCGTGCGGATATTTATAGAGTTTGCTTTGCGCCTTAGCCGCCGCGCTACCGTAAGATGTATCCTTTAAGTAGGGCGGAATGGAATCGTCGCGCACTTCGCGCGCGTCCGCAATTGCGGCGTACATTGCCGTTTTCACCGAGCAGCTTTTCTCCGCCTCGCACACGTAGACGATCGCTTCGGAGAGCGGCAACATCGCTTCGGGATACCCGATTTTTTCCAACGCGTACATTGCCGACGTCGCCACCTGCAACGCGCGCGGATCTGCCATACCCACGTCCTCCGCCGAATGGACGACGAGCCGCCGCGCGACAAGCATAGGATCGCAACCGCCCTCGATCAAACGCATAGCGTAATATAACGCCGCGTTCGCGTCGCTACCGCGCAACGATTTGCAAAACGCCGACAAAAAATCGTAATAGGAATCTTCATTATACGAAAGCGCCTTGCGCTGAATGGACTGTTCGGCGTCGGAAAGGGTGATATGCACCTTGCCCTCCGCGTTCGGTTCACTCGTCAACGCGGCGAGTTCCAAAGCGTTATACGCCGAGCGTAAATCTCCGCCTGCCATCAACGCGATATGCTCGATCGCGTCGTCGTCAGCCGTTACGCCCCGTTTGCCGAGCCCCTTATGGCGGTTGGTCAACGCCTTGCGCAACGCACCTGAAATATCCTCTTTGGAAAGGTGCTTAAACTCGAACACGCGACAGCGCGACACGATTGCAGGCGTCATGGACGCGTACGGATTTTCCGTCGTCGAACCGATAAAGATGATCGTACCCTGTTCGATCGCAGGCAACAGCGAATCGCTTTGCGTTTTATTGAACCGATGACACTCGTCCAACAACAAGTAGGTGCGCTTGCCGTACAGTTTCAAATTTTCGCGAGCCGTTTCCACCGCGCGTTTCACGTCGGCGACGCCTGCGTTGACGGCGTTCAATTTGACGAATTCGCCGTTCGTCCGCAACGCGATTACGTTGGCGAGCGTCGTTTTACCGCAACCCGGAGGCCCCCAAAAAATGCAACTTCCCAAACGGTCGGCGGCAATGGCGCGGCGCAACAGCGAGCCTTCTGCCACGATATGCCTTTGCCCGATAAATTCGTCCAAGGAATTTGCGCGCATACGCTCGGCAAGCGGTTTTGCCGTTTCTTCATTATTGTTGAAATCGAATAAATCCATATCCGTCCTCTATCGTTTTACCGCAACGCCGCGGCGATTTTATCCGCGTATTCGCACCCTGCTTCGTAGCCCTTATCGTAGGCGAATACGATCTGTTTCAAGGAAAATTGACTCATCTTCCCAAGCGACGGTTCGATCCAAAAATCGAACGCGTTCTTCTCCCGTTCCTTGAATCCTTGCGTGCGCAAGTTATCCATAAGGTCGAGCGTTTCCAGCAATACGCCGAGCGTAGTGGGCATTTCCGCGCTGCAATCGAGTTTGCCGAGCACGTCTACCGCCACGACGACGTCCGCGCCCATTGCCCGTACCTGCCGATACGGCACGCGATCGATGACGCCGCCGTCGATCAGACGCATACCGTCCCGTTCAATCGGTTGAAAAATCGCAGGGATACACGACGACGCCACGACGCTGTCCAACACTTTCCCTTCGGAAAATTCCACCACCGATTGCGACACCATATCCGTCGCGATACAGCGGAAGGGAATTTTCAAATCGGCAAAGTCCACGTCCCCGATATGCCGTTCCAGCAATTTGCGAATTTTGCGCGTATCGAACAAGCCGCCGCGATTTCCCGTCGGCGCGATCAAGTCTAATATACGCAACTGAAACGCCGCCTTCTTCATATACTCTAAATCTACGCCTGCCGCGTACGCCGCGCCCACCACCGAGCCCATGGAACAGCCCGTGATAAAATCGGGGCGCAAGCCGTGTTCTTCAAACGCCTGCAACAAACCGATATGTGCCACGCCGCGACTTCCGCCCGCGCCGAGTGCCAACCCGAACGTTTTCTTTTTCATACTTTATCGTCCTCCTCGTTCTCCGTATGTAGACGGGAAAAGACTTACTCTCCCTGACGATACGCGCCGAGCAACTTACACTCTAACGTGTTTGCTTCGATTTCCGACAGCATAGCGCGCGTCCGTTCGTCGCCGATATCGCAATCCGCTTCGATAAAGAAACGGTAATCGCCCGAACGGTTCTTGACGGGACGGCTTTCGATCTTCGTCATATTGATTCCGTAACGCGCAATGACGGCGAGCAGCTCCAACAAACTCCCCGTGCGGTGCGGACAGGACGCCGAAAAGAAAATGCGATTGCTCGTCTTCGGCAAATGCGCCTCCCCTTTCTTTACCAACAAAAAGTGAGTAAAATTGTTTTTTTCGTCGGAAATACATTCTTCGCTCATCACGAAATCGACACGCAAATTTTCGGTATGTGAGCCGCCGATCGCCGCCGTTTTACCCGATTCGTCCTCCATGGCGCGCGTGATGCCGAAGCCCGTAGACTCCGCTTCGCGCAACGCCGCAAAGGGCATTTCACTGCTTAAAAATTTCGAGCATTGATCCAATGCCTGTCGATGAGAATATACCCTGCCGATCTCCGACAATTTCATACCGCGCTTATAGAACAAGCGATGATCGACGCGCACGATCTCCTCGCGCACGGCGTATATACCCTTGGCTTCCTGCAACAGATCCAAGCTCTGCAACACGCCGCCCTGCAAACTGTTTTCAATGGGCAATACGCCTGCGTCTACTCTGCCGCTATCCACCGCCGCCAACACTTCGGGAAAATTGCGGAAGGGAATACACTCGTCCCAGCCGCCGACCGACGGGCAAGACGGAGCTTCTTTACTTAAAAACCGTTTCGCCGCCAAATGGGAATAGCTCCCCTCCGGACCTAAAAATGCAATTTTCATATTCTCTTACTTCCTTTCGTTTATACCTGTTCCGCCAAGTCTAACAACAGCCGTTCGGTGTCCTCCCAGCCTAAGCAGGGATCGGTGATTGATTTTCCGAACACTTCGTCGTGTTTTTGCGAGCCTTCCACCAAAAAGCTTTCGATCATAAAGCCCTTGACGAGCCGTTTGAAATCGCTATCGAACCGACGGTTTTGCATCACTTCTTCTGCGATACGGATCTGTTGACGGTGCTTTTTCCCCGAGTTGGAGTGGTTACAGTCGATCACCACCGCGGGATTTTGCAGGTTGCTACCGTTATACATTTCGGCAAGCTGCATCACCGTTTCGTAATGGAAATTCGGTACGTCCGCGCCGTTGCCGTCTACGCCGCCGCGTAAAATGGCGTGCGCGTACGGGTTGCCGTCCGAGCTGACTTGATAGTTTCTATATTTGAAGATTTGCGGACTTTGCGCCGCGAAAATCGAATTGACGAGAGCGAAAATATTGCCGCTCATCGGGTTTTTCAAACCGACGGGCGCGTCGATACCGCTCGCCACTTGGCGGTGCAGCTGATCTTCTACGCTACGCGCACCCACGGCGTGATAGGAAAGCAAGTCCTCCACGTACGCCGTATTTTCGGGGTACAGCATTTCGTCCGCCGCCGTCAAGCCCGATTCGTTAATGGCGGCAAGGTGCAACGCGCGAATACTGCGTATTCCCCTCGCGATATCCGCCGCCCCCTCGGGATCGGGTTGCAGGAACATGCCTTTATATCCTACCCCTTTCGTTCTCGGCTTATTGGTATAAATACGGGGCACGATCACCAGTTTGTCCTTGACTCGCTCGTTCAATTTACCAAGACGGGAAATATATTCGAGCGTGGGCGCAGGCTCGTGCGCCGAACACGGTCCGACGACGACCAACATTTTCTCGCTCTTACCCGAAATGACGCGACGAATTTCCTCGTCTCGCGCACTCTTGATCGATTTTAACTCCGCCGTCAGCGGTTGTTCCGCGATAAATTCTTCCGGTTCGGGAATAAAATACTGTTTTTCCAACATCTCAAAACTCCTTCTTCTCTTTCGTTTCGTAGCGGCGTTCGATATACGCCTTTACCTCGTCCGTCACGTATTCGTCGATCGGCGTATGGAAACGCAAGCTGTTTTTTACCATCGACGAGCTGACGTGCAACAACTCCTGCGAGCAGGGAAAATAGATTGCGATAAAGTTTTTATCCAATTTCCGACTTGCGTAAAAGTTGGCGTTTTCGTAATCTAAATCGATTCCGTTCCGTATGCCTCGCACGTAAAAGGGCGTGTCTTCCTCGCGCAACAACTCCGTTGCCGTACCTGAAAATTCGCGTACGCGAACGCGCTCGTCGTCCACCGTCAAACGCAACATCTCCTTGCGTTCTTCTACCGTAAACGCAGGCTGTTTTTGCGGATTCGTCAACACCGCGAGCACCACTTCGTCAAAGAGTTGCAAGCACGATTCGATAATCTCTTTATGCCCCAACGTCGGGGGATCGAATGTCCCTGCGAACACGCATTTCTTTCCGTCTTTCTTCATATCCGTTCTCCTTACCCCTCGGCGTGACGGAAAAAGGAAAAATACGCCTTTCCGTACTTCCTCTCGTCCGTCTTGACGAACGCGCTTACCTCTACGTTCAAAGGCTTATCCCATTCGTACACGACGACGCCGTCTTTACGAAGCAACCCGTTTTTCGCAATCAACTCCAACGCCCGTTTGCCGATCTCCTCGCGATAGGGCGGATCGAGAAAGACGATGTCGAATTCGCCGCGCAACGTATCCAAACACGTTGCGTAGTCGTATTGCGTCAACTTGACTTCGTCGCCGTTCTCTTTCAAGCGCAACGCCGCGAGATTTTTCCGCAGGATCGCCACGCTATCCCGCGCGCAATCGTTAAAGACGACCTCTTTCGCACCGCGCGACAAACATTCTAACCCGACTGCGCCGCTACCCGAAAACAAATCGAGTACGCGCGCGCCGATGACCTTGGGGTAGAGTATATTGAGCAACGCTTCCCTCGCCCGATCGGACGTGGGGCGCACTTCCTCACCCTCGAACCCCGTGAGTACGCGGCTTCTGTATTTTCCGCCGATAATTCGCATAGTTTACTCCGTTTTATTTCCGTTTGCGCGGTTTCGTACCGGGCAAACCGCCGTAGTTGATCTTCTTCACTTTGTTGGCTTCCGCCGCCGCTTGCGCATCCGCGATGCGTTGTTTACGCACTTCTTTGTTGCGGCGCGCGTACGCACCCACGATATACAGCGCGCCCGAAGCGAGCACGGGAACGAGCGCGAACAGGCAAGACCAATAGTAGCTGATCGCCATTCCCTCCGCGTTCATCAAATAGAAGGGCATCAACGACCAACCGGAGAGGAAGGCACTCAACAAAAAGAACGTGCCGCCGCCCTCGCCCGAACCGGCGATCGACGCGTTACCGTACGTACCGCCTGCAATCAAACCGAACACCAACGGGAACAGCGCGATTACGCCGCCGACGGCAAACCCTTTCCACGCGCGGTATTCCTTTTCCTCTCTATGTTTGGAAATGCGATACCCGTCGCCGTATTCGTTCGCGCTACGCCGAATGACGTTGCCCGACACGAGCATTTCGTACCCGCTTCCGCCCTGCGCAAATGCCAACATACCGTTATACGCCGCCGCTGCCACTACGCATACGCACGTCCACAGGATAGACGTACCGTCCCATATGAGCTTGTCCCCTTGAAAGGTGAGTATCATCAGCACGCAACCTGCGCAATCGTACATCAGCCACGAGGGAAACGCACTCTTGCAAAATTCCCAAAGTTGCTTGCCGATCGTTTTCATTAGTTTTTTGAATCCGTTCATTCGATTCTCCTTAGTTCTCGTTCGCCGTACAGCGAATCGTTCTTCTTTCGGTAACGATATATTCCACCCGTTCGTCGTCGAGTGTATGCGGCGTTTCGTCGACGATCTGAAAATCGTACGCGTACGCCACCCGTCTTGCCGTGGGGTATTTCTTTAAGTAGCGATCGTAATATCCGCCGCCGTAGCCCAAGCGATTGCCCCGTTCGTCCACCGCCAAGCAAGGCAGGACGACGATATCGGGCGCTCGTCCGTACGCTCGTCCGATCGGTTCGCGGATCCCCAAAGGGGAAAGGGTGAAATCGTCGCCGATTGGCACGGCGCACATATCCCCGTTTTCCACGCGCGGCGCAAGCACCGTATACCCTCTTGCACTGCATGCGCGCACCAGCTCGTCCGTCGCTGCTTCCGAAGAGTAGGACAGGTAGGTAAATACCGTTAAACGCGTACCTACTCCTTGCGTTTTCGCAAGTTCTGTATCGACGAGCCGTAAAAACCGTTCCGCAAGCAACCGTTCTTTCTCGTCGCGATTTTCGTTTTCCGCGCGCCGACGCTTCATATACAGGCGCATATTCGCCTTGCGCTCTTCGACGGACGACGGTAACGTTTCGGCGTATCGTAATCTATTCGTCATATATAAACTCCGCTCTTCTCGTCGCGGCGCAAAGCACTTCGTACGAGATCGTACCCGTTCGCTTCGCCGTTTCCGCCGCGTCCTGCATCACGCATATTTCCGTACCCTTGGCAAAGTCGCCCGTCAACAGCGTGGCGTCCATGCAGGCGTTATTCGCGTGCCCTTCCGCCGTTTCCGTGCCGTTGTCCCTCCTTCGCAATACGCCGTCTGCGTACCCGAATCGGCATACGGACAGGTGGCTTGGCGGCGTGCGGCCTTCCGCTTCCCAAACGGGCGTGCCGTAGCCCGCACCGCCGTAACGGTATTCTCTCCGCGCCGCAACCGTCGCCGTTACGCGCATGGCGCGTTGCAATGATATCGCTCGTAATCTTTCTTCGTTCAAGTCTTCTGCGCTGTCGGGAAGATAGCCGTATAAACCGATCCCCACGCGCACCATATCCAAAGCGAACGCCTCGGAAAGCAACGCGCCGTATGTCGCGCCGATATGCGCTGTCGCGTTCGGATAATACCCTTTCCCGATCGCCACACCCCGTAAAAACAGCGCGAGTTGTTCGTCCGCGCACGCCTTGCGCGTTTGGTAGAGATGAGAATAGAACCCCTCTACCCGTACGAACGGTCGGGCGCGTAAATATTCGCATGCCGACGACAGCTCGGAATACTCCATGCCGTATCGGTTCATACCCGTGTTCAATTTGATATGCACGCGTGCCGTCAAGCGATAGCGGCGTGCCGCCTCGGCGATCCGTTCCGCCGTTTCCCGATCGGGTACGGTCAGCAAAAAGCCGTTGACTAACCCGTCGAAAATTTCCTCGTCGCACAACGGCGGCGTCAGCACCAAAATATCCCTTCCGCAAGCCGCCGTGCGAATTGCTTTCGCTTCGCTAAGCAGGGACACGGCAAAGCAGGAAGCGACGGTATGCAGCGCGTACGCCACTTGCGGCGCACCGTGCCCGTACGCATTCGCTTTGACTACCGCGCACAAGCGCGTGCCCGTGAGTTTGCGGAACGCTTCCGCGTTGTGATAAATCGCCCGTAAAGAGACGTTTGCCCGTACCCGTTGCATACTGTCATATTATGCTCGTTGCGGGCAAAACGTGCCTGTTTTCGATTATACGTTTTCGCTCGTCGCGAATAAGATACGGTGGCAGCTATCACATTCGATACCGACCGTCAGTTTGCCAAGCGCGGCGATCGGCAACTCCATACCGCAAACGGGGCAACGCTTCGATTGCAACTCCGCCACGATCGGGAACGCCGTACCCTCCTTGCGTTTGGTGAGATAGCGAGCCAACGCTTCTTGATCGACGGACTTCGCCGCCTCGTCGAGTTGCTTCTGATAGTCGTTGCGTTCCGCCGACACCGCGTTCTTCGCTTCCTTATATTTTTCTTCCGCTTGCGCGTATTGCTTTTGCGCGGAAATGACTTTCTTCTTCAACGCCTTATATTCGTCGTTCGTCGCTTGTATGCTCTCCGCAAGCGCGTTAAAGTCCGCTTTCAGCTTTTCCAAGCGTTCTTTCATCGCCTGCGCGTTCTTCTTATAAAAGTCGATATCCGCGCCGTCTTTAACCAACTCTTCTACGTTATCGAAGTCGCTCAACGTGCTTTCGAGTTGATCGTATTGTTTCGCCAACTCCGCCACTTCCGCTTTCAACAGCGAAGCTTTCGTTTCCAACGCGTCCAAACGCTCGGGCGCGCCCTTCAAAAACTTACGCAATTTCGCGTACGTTTGATAGCACTCGCTCTTCGCCAACGCATTGTCGATTGCGAACAACTTACGATCGATTTCCTGATAATTTAACAACGTTTGTAATTGAGACATAAATAACTCCCTTCGTCAAAGCAGATGCTCGTCCGTGTGATACACGCACGGCACGGTTACCCGTTGACGTATTTTTTCATAATATTTTTCAAAGCCGTAGTTTTCCGAAGCGTAGTGCGTCAGCGTGAGTACCGCCACGCCCGTTTCCGCCGCCATGGACAACACGTGATGCTTAAAATCGGACGATACGACGAGTTGCGCACCGTTTTGCAGGGCAAACTCTATCGATTGCTCGTCCGCGCCGCTGCCGCAAAAGCTGGCAACGCGCGTTACCCGTTCCACGCCGTTGGCGTACGCTTCTACGCGGTGGGTGGAAAATTCTTTTTCCATTGCCGAACGCAACGCCGCCACCGTCGTTTGCGATACGTCGTACGCTCTGCCGTAGCCGCAACCGCCGTCCAGCTTATCGCGCACGGTTACGCCGCGTAAACTTTCTCGTTTGCCTGCCGCACTCGCCGTAACGCCAAGCGCCAAACTTTCGTCGATACCGTCCGCGGCACAATCGAGATTGAGGTGCATACTGACGACGGAAATACCGTGCCGACAACAAAGCGCGATCTTTTTACCGAGCGGCGAAAAGCCGTCGATCGCGGAAATGCTGCCGTAAATCGCAGGGTGGTGGGTAACGAGTACATTCGCCCCCTCGCGGATCGCGCGTTCGATCGAGCCCAAAGAAAAGTCGAGCGAGAATACCGCGCCGCGCACTTCGTCGTCCAAACGCATCAGCACGCCGCTGTTATCGTACGCGCCGTATTTCTTGCAATATTCGTCGGAGATCGATTTTGCGGCAAGCTCGTCGAGCACCGCGTAAAAGTTATCGAATTTCACCGCGTAAAACTCCTTGTAAACGTTCTTTTCTTTTTTCGAGTTGCGCTTTGCTCTCTTCCTGCAAGAACGGGTTTTGCAAATACCGCAACGTAGCGGCAAGCAATTTTTCCGTTCTCGCTATAAACGCCTCGCCCCGCTCCCGTAAATTCTCCCTGCCGAATTCCAACTCCGCTTCGCTGTAATCGCATACCTGCCTATTCTCTTTCGAGTATTCGCCGACGAGTACGTCGTAGAATTTTCCGTCGTAGAAGGTATAATCGCGCAATAGTTTCGCACCGCTATGGAGAAGGTACGCGCGCAGGCGTTCGGTGTCGTGCATAGGTTGCAAAACGAACCGCTTGGGGATAAAGCCGTGCGTTCGATCTTGTATAATCGACGTCATTTCCGCGCCGCCCATTCCTGCAATCAAAACCTGATCCGTATCGCTCGGCACGCCGTAAAATCCGTCACCTAAAACGGGAATCGCCACGCCGCTTTGCACGTAGTCGGACAACAGCGTTTGCGCCTTTTGCAGACTGCCCTTGCTGATATCCGAAAAAATCGCTTTACGGCACAGACCGTTTTTCAGCATATACTCCGTACAATAGCCGTGATCGCACCCCACGTCGGCAAACGTTTCCGACGGTACGAGCAACGAACACAACGTCGAGATCCGTTTTCCGTAACCCATTATTCTAAGAAGTCCTTCAACTTCTTGCTGCGCGAGGGATGACGGAGTTTACGCAACGCCTTCGCTTCGATTTGGCGGATACGTTCTCTCGTAACGTTAAATTCTCTACCCACTTCTTCCAGCGTTCTCGGTTTGCCGTCGTCGATACCGTAGCGCAAACGCAACACTTTTTCTTCGCGCGGCGTAAGGGTATCCAACACGCCGAGGAGTTGCTCTTTCAGCATGGAAAACGCAACCGAATCGCTCGGCGTCGTCGTCTTTTCGTCTTCGATAAAGTCGCCCAAGTGGCTGTCCTCTTCTTCGCCGATCGGCGTTTCCAACGACACGGGATCTTGCGCGATCTTTTGAATTTCGCGCACGCGCTCTACGGGAACGGCCATCTTTTCGGCGATCTCTTCGGGCGTAGGCTCTCTGCCTAATTCTTGCAACAACAAGCGTTGCACGCGCGTGAGTTTATTGATCGTTTCCACCATGTGCACGGGGATACGAATGGTACGCGCCTGATCGGCGATCGCACGCGTGATCGATTGACGAATCCACCACGTTGCGTACGTGGAAAACTTAAATCCCTTTTCGTAATCGAATTTTTCCACCGCTTTCATCAAGCCGAGGTTACCCTCTTGGATCAAGTCCAAAAAGAGCATGCCGCGTCCTACGTAGCGTTTCGCGATCGATACGACCAAACGCAAGTTTGCTTCGGACAAACGGCGTTTCGCCGACGCGTCATTCTCTTGCATACGGCGTGCCAACTCCACTTCCTCGTCGGGCGAGAGGAGGGGTACGCGTCCGATGTCCTTTAAGTACATCTTGACGGGATCGTCCAGCCCCACGTCCGCAAGTGCTTGCTCGAACAGTTCCTTATCCCGTTGATCTTCATCCACGATTTGGATTCCCGCTTCGCCAAGCGATTTGTAAACGAAATCGATTTGATTGGCGTTGGTGTCGTACTTTTCCAAAATATCGCAAAGCGCGTTCGTGGAAATGCAGCCCTTCTTTTGGTAGTTGCTTACGATACCGGTAACGATTGTATTCAGTTCTTGTTCGGTTATATTCACCCTTTCTTCCTCCGTTTATATCGGTACGGTTTTCCCGTTTCCCTTTTTATTTTTTATTCGTCGTTTTTTTCAGCACGGCTACCTTGCGCATACGGTCGGCAATGCGCCCTGCTATCTCTTTCCGTTTTTCGTCGTCGCTCTCTTCGCGATACAACTCGTTCAAATGCGCGATCTCCGTTTCCAAACTCTCTTGTTGTAACGATTTCAAGCTATCGAAAAAGAATCGCTCCGCGACGCTGCCCGTCAACTTGTCTTCGTAGTTGAGATCAAGGATGGCGTTCAGTTCGGGACAGTCTTCGCTCAACACCTCGAACAGATCGGCAGGGCGAATTTTCTCCCCCTTGCTTTCTCTGTCTAAAACGTATTGTGCGATCACGATATGCGCTTCGTCCGTAAACGTCAAATCGCGCAAGTTACAACTTTGTGCGTACGGTGCGGAGAAGAGCTTTGCCGCCAACACGAACCGCAACGCCTTCTTGTGTCTATCCGCGTTAGAGTCCGTTTCGGGAATTTGCTCTTCGGGCGAAGTTTCCGTGACGTACATCGGCTCTTTGCTCGACGCTTTCAAATCCCGTTCCAAAGCGTGATAGGAAACGCCCGTTTCGTCGCGCAACCGTTTCAACAACTCTTCCTTGACGCTTTCGCTTTCCGCGCCGTTGACGATCCGTAACGCCTCGGCAACGTACGCGCGCTTGTCGTCCACGCGCGAAAAATCGTATTTCCGCTTGATGGCGTGCAGGCGATAATCGATCAGCGGCATCGCCGCGTCTAAACATTTTTGATAGGCGTCCGCGCCCTGTTTGACTACGTCGTCGGGATCGAGCCCCTCGGGCATAGGAACGACGCGCACGTTCAGTTGTTCATCTTTCAAAATTTCCAAACCGCGCAAGTCCGCCTTTTGTCCCGCGAAGTCGCCGTCGTAGCTGATCAGGACGTTGGGCGCGTACCGTTTGAGTTGCCGCGCCTGTTCTTTCGTAAGGGACGTACCCATGGACGCCACTACGTTTTCAAACCCTGCTTGGTACAAGGAAACGGTATCCATATACCCTTCGACGATGATAATTTCGTTGACGGAGCGTTGGCGTTTCAATTTTTTTAAGAGATTGACGTTATACAGCGTTTTACTCTTGTTGAACAACATCGTTTCTTTCGTGTTCTTATACTTTGCAAAATCGGACTTTTCTAAAATTCTACCGCCGAAAGCGACGACTTCGTCGAACGCGTTGATAATCGGGAATACCAGCCGTTCCGCTTGTGCGTCCACGAGACTGCCGTTCTTGGACACCGATACCGCGCCGCTATCGATCAAGTCTTGCCGACTATACCCTCTACCCGACAAATAAGCGGGCAACGAGTGGAAATCGAGGGACGCGCCCAAACCGAATTTCTTAACCGTCGTCGGCGACAATTTTCGGTTGGCGATATATTGCAAATGCGCTTCGGCGCGACGATCGCCGCTGTATAGGTTGGACAAATAGAATCGGGCACTATCCAGCATAATCGACGCCAGCGTATCCCGTTTTTTCTTGTCCGCAATCGCTTTCTCGGTATCGAAATTGCTTTCCGGCAAAGTCATCTTCGCGCGCGCCGCCAACAACCGCAGCGCACTCATATAATCGATATTTTCCATATCACGCACGAATTTGACTACGTTTCCCGACACGCCACAACCGAAACAATGGTAAAACTGATCGGCTTGATTGACGGCGAAGGAGGGCGTACGCTCGTGATGAAAAGGACAACACGCCCAATAGGTATTCCCCTTTTTCGTCAACGGAACGTACGAGCTGATCACTTCGACGATTTCGTTTTTTTGTTTTAACTCCTCGAATACGCGAGGCTCTAAAATGGAATCTCTCAATTCGTACCCCCTACGGAAAAGGTCGTGGGAATGAACAAACTCTCGAATACGCTTACGGCGTACCGATCGGTCATTCCCGAAAGATAATCGCAAACTACCCGTTCTTTACCGTCGCGCTCCAACCACCGCAAATACGTTTGCGGCAATTTATCCACGTGCTTCGTAAAGTAGGTAAACAGCTGCGTCAACATACGCTCCGAACGTTCCTGGATCGATTTATTCGCGATTTCGTACACGCGCTCGAACATAAAGGTGCGCAATTTGTGGATCGCTTGCATCATTTCGTCGGACATACGCACGTGGTCTTTCCCGTACGAATGGGTATAAATATCCGCGATCGCCGTGTTGATACGCGTTTTCGTTTGATCGCCAAGCAACTCCACGACATCTTTCGGCAAGTCTTCCGCCCTTAATATTTTTGCACGAATGGCGTCTTCGATATCGTGATTGATATACGCGATCCTATCCGCGAGCGATACCGCCTCGCCCTCCAACGTCATGGGCGTACCCGAACTTTTGTGCTGTAAAATGCCGTCTCGCACCTCTTGCGTGAGGTTAAGTCCGCGCCCGTCCTTCTCAATGCAATCGACGACGCGCAACGATTGCTCGTTGTGGTAAAAACCGCCCTCGGCAAGCCTTGCCAAAACGCGCTCCCCAACGTGTCCGCAGGGAGTGTGCCCCAAGTCGTGCCCCAGCGCGATCGCTTCCGCCAAGTCCTCGTTCAACGCCAACGAACGGGCGATCGAACGGGCGATTTGCGATACGTCGAGGGTATGCGTCAAACGGGTAATGTAATGATCCCCCTCGGGCGCAAAAAAGACTTGTGTCTTATTTTTTAAGCGTTTGAAAGAATTGCTATAAATGATACGGTCGCGATCCCGTTGAAATTCGGTGCGGAATTGACAGGGCTGTTCCGCGCGCGCTCTACCGCGCGTTTCCGCCGATTTCATGGCGTACGGGGATAAAAACGTCCGTTCCTGAGCGCAAACGCGCTCGCGTACCGTTACTTCGTTCGTCAGCTTGTCCATACTTCCGCTCCTTATCGTTTTTCTCTTATTTAATTATTCGACGGCGATTTGCGCTTTTCCTTTTTTTCAGGAAATATTTTCCGATTTTTTATACAATATATATCGGGTGCGCTTACGCTTCCAACAAAATAGTTACGGGTCCGTCGTTATGCTGCTCGATTTGCATATCCGCGCCGAACACGCCCGTTTTTACCGTAACGCCCCACGCGCGGAGTGCTTCCGTTGCGTATTCGTACAACGGACGGGCGATTTCGGGTCTCGCCGCCTGCGTAAAGCTCGGTCGATTGCCGTGCGACGCGTCGCCGTACAGCGTAAACTGCGACACGAGCAAAACTTCGCCGCCCACGTCTTTCACAGACAAATTCATCTTGCCGTTTTCGTCCTCGAAAATGCGGAGGTTGGCAATCTTCTTCACGAGATAATCTGCCTGCGCCCGTTCGTCGCCCTCTTTCACGCCTAAAAATACCGTCAAGCCGAACGGGATCTCGGATACCCTTTCGCCGTCCACGCACAAGGTCGTTTTTTTCACCCGTTGCACCACAGCTTTCATGCTTTTTTACACTCCTTTTTATACGACAAAACGCAGGATTTGAAAAATCCCGCATTTTTGTCGTTTTTTCTATTCAGTATTCGGCCGTAGATTATACGCGGCTCATGTATTCGCCAGTTCTCGTGTCGATACGAATGGTTTCGCCCTCTTCCACGAACATAGGCACTTGGATCGTCGCGCCCGTTTCTACCTTCGCGTTCTTCATAACGTTGGTAGCGGTGTTGCCCTTAACGCCCGGTTCAGCCTCGATAACCTTCAATTCAACGAAGTTTTCGGGTTCAACGGAGAACGCCTTACCGTAGAGGAATTTCACCGTAACCATATCGTTTTCCTTGATATATTTCAACGCTTCTTCCACTTGATCGAAGGACAGCATTTCTTGATTGTATTCTTCGTCCATGAACACGTAGAATTCGCCGTCGTAGTACGAATACGTCATCTTCTTCGTTTCTACCTGCGCCGTTTCAAGCTTTGCGGTAGGGTTAAACGTTTCGTTGGAAAGAACTTGTCCCGTAACTACGTTCTTCAACGTAGCGCGTACGAACGCCGCGCCCTTGCCGGGCTTTACGTGTTGGAAATCGGTAACGGTATAAACGCCGCTCTTGTATTCAAACGTTACGCCTTTACGAATATCGCCTGCCAAAATTTGTGCCATAGTGTGTTTTCTCCTTATTCCACTAATTTTTTCTTTTTTATAAAATGATGAGTTTCCTATCCGTCTTACTCATAAAACTTACGATTTTACCCTCTTGCAAGGTTACGCTGTCCTCGATACGGATACCGTATTCGCCCTGTACGTACACGCCCGGTTCGTCGGAAAAAACCATGCCGTCCACGAGCGTCGTTTCGCCGCGAGGACTTACGCTCGGAAATTCGTGTATGTTCAGCCCGATGCCGTGTCCGAGAGAGTGGGTAAACAAGTCGCCGTAGCCGGCTTCTTTCAACGAGTTACGCGCGATTGCGTCCAACTCTTTGCCCGTCATACCGCTATGCCCTTGTTCTTTCACGAGTTCATGCGCGGTCAGTACGGCGTCGTACGCTTTCTTGAAAGCTTCGTGTTTTCCGTCGTCGCCGAACAGGAAGGTGCGCGTGATGTCCGAACAATAGCCGTTGACGCGACAACCGAAGTCGATCAAAATTTCGTCGCCGAAAACGAGTTTCGTATTCCCCGTTTCGTGGTGGGGTACGGCGGCGTGTGCGCCGAACGCGACGATCGTAGCGAACGCCAAACCATGCGCGCCCAGTTTACGCATATTATATTCTAACAGCGCGGCGACTTCCGATTCCGTCATGCCCTCTTTGATTGCAGGCAACAACAGCAGGAAGGCTTCTTCCGCGATCTCGCACGCTTTGCGTACGTTTTCCAGCTCCCAAGCGTTTTTCACGCCCATCGCCGTAGAAAAACACTCGTCCACGTTTTCCGTCTTTACGCCGTATTTTTCCAGCGTCAAAAACTCCGCGTGAGAGGTTTGTTTGAAAGATATACCCACTTTTCCGTAGGTAGCCAAGCGTTGCAACGCTTCTTCGCGTTTCTTAATCACGGGCGTTACGTCGCTGCCTTGGAACAGCTTTTCCGCCGCCTCGATATACCGACTGTCGGTATACAGCGTCGTGCCCGTTCCGTCTACGATCACGCAACCGTCTTCCGCTTCGAAGCCCGTAATATACCGAACCAAAAATTCGCAAGAGGCGTAAACGGCGTCGCAATTCGTCAATTGTAATACTCTTTTTCCGTTCGTAACCATAATTTCACTTCCTATTTTAACAAAAATTTATGCTTTCGTCAAGTATACGACGATATAATCTACGAATTTTTCCAAAAAACCTTTACAAGGAGAGGTAAATTCTCTTCATTTCCGCCGCTTCTTCCGCTTGCATGCCGTCCGACTCACTCACGATATACGGCGTAAGATCCAACTGCTTCAACGCTACGGCAAGCGGCTCGAAGTCCGGTCCGTATATTTCGTCGGCGAACGTGAGGTGTTTGATTTCCCCTTTCGCGCCGTACATAATCTTGGAAAAATGCGCGTGGAAATGCTGCATACGCGCTTTGCCCAGCTTCTCCGTCATATACGTCAAGCGAGAAGCGTAGTCTTCCGTCGTCTTCAACGAGCCTTGCTCGCGCGCGTTGATATGCCCGAAGTCGATACACGGCGTATACACTTCGTCCACTTCGCAAAAACGCGTAATTTCTTCCACCGTGCCGATTTGCGCCTGCTTGCCCATCGTTTCTGGGCAAAAGATCATATCCTGCAAGTCGTTCAAATAGATATATTCGCGCAAAATTTTCAAGCGTTCGACGGTGAGCGCCACCGCTTCTTCGCGCGTCGCTTTTCCCTGTGCGGCAGGGTGAAAGACGATCCGTTTGCCGCCCATCAGCTTACACGCTTTCGCACTATCCAAGACGTAGCCGTACGATTTTGCCGCCATTTCGCCGTCGGGGTTAGCAAAGTTGATAAAGTAGGGCGCGTGGACGGAAATTTCCACCCCTGCTTTTCGGAACGCTTCACCGATCGAGATCGCCTTTTCTTCCGTCATGCGCACGCCGCGCCCGAAAGAATATTCGAAGCAGTCTAAGCCGCGTGCCTTGACGAACGCCGCCGCCTCTTCCGTACATTTATGCCCTTCCGCGTAAAAGCTTTCGCAATTTCCGCTCGGTCCGAATTTAATCATTCGTTCTCACTCTCCTTATATCTTCTTGCAACTGCGCCCGTAACGCCGCCAGTCCGTCGAATTTGCGTATATCGCGCAAGAAGCGCACGAATTCGATCGTAATTTTCCGATCGTACAAATCGCCCGAAAAACCGTCGAGATACGTTTCGGTGAGTACGTCGTCGTCATCGAACGTCGGGCGCGCGCCGTAGTTCGTGATACCGTCGTACGCCTTACCGTCCACGATCGTGCGCGTTTGATACACGCCCTGTTTCAACGGGAATTTATCTTTCGGATAGCGCACGTTCGCCGTGGGGAAGTCGATCGTCCTGCCTACGCCGCGATCGCGGAATACCCGTCCCGTCAAAAAGAACGCTTCGCCGAGTGCCTTGTTCGCCGTCGAAAGATCGCCCGTGGCAAGCAGGTGCTTGATCATCGTCGCGCTTACCTTTTCGCCGTGCATACACACGGGCGGTTCAACGCATACCTGCCCCCTTGTTTTCAACAATTCGGGCGTGCCCTGTGCCTGATACCCGAAGCGGAAGTCTTCGCCGCAAACGAAAAATTCGGGCGCGTACTCCGTCCGTAAAACGTCCACGAAGCGTTCCGCCGACCATTCGCGTATTTCCGAAAAGGGCAACGTGAACGAAAAGTCCGCACCGCCACGCGCGAATATCGCCGCGCGTTCCTCTTCGGTGAACAAACTCTTTTCTTTCTTACCGCCGACGATACTCATGATCCCTACGGGATAGCCGAACGATTTTGCGCGCGCGAGCAACCGTTTATGCCCGACGTGCAAACCGTCGAAACCGCCGAGCAAAAGCACCGTCGGACGGTTGCTATTCCGTTTGTCCGTAAAATCGATCGTCTTTAACATAATTTCGTCTTAATCTTCGCGCGACCGTCTACGACTTCTAACACGCCGTAAAACACGTCGTCGCGGTATATTTTATATAACCCGTTCGCGTAGTCGGTAAACACCGTCATACCGTTAAAAAGTTTGTCTACGTCCTTTTTTTCGGGAATGAAATCGGCAAAAGGCAATACGTTTTGCGTGGGCACGATGTATCGTTCCAACTCCTCCACGCTCGGATCGGCTTGCAACACGGAAAAAGGAAGGGCGTTTTCCGCCGTGAATACACCGCTTTGCGTACGACGCAACGCGCTCATCACCGCGTTCGTTCCCAACGCTTCCGCCAAATCTCGCCCGATAGAACGGATATACGTACCGCCGCCGCAACGAATTTTAACGCCGAAAACGTTTTCCTGCGGTTGAGAAATCAACTCCATATCGTAGATACGCACCTTTTTCGCTTGCAGGGTAAAATCGATACCTGCACGCGCCAACTCGTACCCCCTACGCCCGTTTACGTTTTTCGCGCTGTATTTCGGCGGCATTTGCAGCACTTCGCCAAGCAGCGTGGGCAACGTATCGACGATCTCCTTTACGGACGGCACTCTGCCGCCGTAGGAAAGCGTACCCGTCGAATCTAACGTGTCGGAAGATACGCCGAAGGTGAACTCCGCTTCGTATACCTTTTCCTTTCCCAAGAAATAATCGAACAAACGCGTGGCGTTGCCGATCCCGACGGGCAGCACGCCGCTCGCCAAAGGATCGAGCGTACCCATGTGTCCGCAGGGTACACCCGATAACCATTTAATTTTATTGACGACGACCGACGACACTACGCCCGACGGTTTGTCTACGTTCAAAAACCCGAACGTCTTGATTTTTTCCGTTCTCTTCATCAACGCAACTCTACGCCCAACTTAAATTTGAGGTTGTTCAAAATTTTCTTCACGAATCCGTCCAAGCCATCGGGCGTAAATCCCTTTTCCGCCGTCGCGTCAGGCGTAAACGTCAACGTGAACGCCATACTCTTCTTGCCGTCGGGAATTTGACCGCCGCGATACACATCGAACAAAACGGCTTCGGTTACGTACTTGCAGGAGTGCATCAACACGTCGCGCACCTGCTCACACGTCAATTCTTCGTCCGCGAGCAACGCAAGATCGCGCTTCACCGCAGGGAATTTCGGCAGGTTTTCGTAGCGTACGCCGTCATCCAAATCGGCTTCCAACGCCGCCAAATCCAACTCCGCCAAGTAGACTTTTTTATCCAAACCGAGCGACATGGCGATCGCAGGGTCTAATTCGCCCAAGCAGCCCACCACGCGGTTGCCGTAGAGCACGTTCGCCGAAACTCCGGGGTGCAGGTACGTCTTTTCCGCGCGCGTGTAGGTGAATTGCAAATGGAATACCTCAGCCAAACGTTCGATCGCGCCCTTGACGTCGAAGAAGGAATACGCACCGCCCCAAACGCCGAGCGTAACGTGTCGTTTTTCCGTCGGTTGTTCCCCTGCCGCGGTATCGTTCGGTTCGTACACGTTCGCCACCTCGAACAGCTTGCCCTCGTCGTTGCCGCGACGGATATTCCGCACGGCGTTCGCCAACATGGAAGGCGCAAGGAAGGTTCTCATCACCGACAACTCTTCGCTGATCGGATTCAAAATCTTCACGGCGTTGCGTTCTTCCGCGTCCTCGGGCAAACGCATTAAATCGAAATCTTTGGGGGAATAGAACGAGTAGTTATACGCTTCCGAATAGCCCTGCACGCGGAGTACATTCTTCAAGTGCAATTCGCGGTTTTGTTCGTCGGTCAAGCCGCCATTCGTAACGCTCGCCTTTTCCAAGAAAGTAGGTTGGATATGCTCGTAGCCGTACATGCGGATAATTTCTTCCGCTAAATCGGGCGCGCCGTCGATATCGTCGCGATAACCGGGAATTTCCACGGTGAGCGTATCCCCTTCTACGACGGGCCTAAAGTTTAATCTCGTCAAGATACCGACGATCTCGTCGTTCGGCACGGTGATGCCGAGCAGAGCGTTGATTTTCGCCACGCTCGCCGTCATTACGCGCGGCGTAATATCCGCGGCGCACACGTCGCGACGGATCGTGGTTACGCTGCCGCAACCGAGTTCTTCGATCAAATGCAAAGCGCGCGCCATACCGAACGCGTTGGTATAAGCGTCCACGCCCTTTTCAAAACGGGAGGAAGAATCGGAAACCTGTCCGAGTGCACGCGAGGTCTTTCTCACGCTATCGCGTGCGAACTTAGCCGCCTCGAAGTAGACGTTTTTCGTCGTGGGCTTAATTTCGCTGTTCAAGCCGCCCATAATACCTGCCAACGCCACCGGCTTCTCGCCGTCGCAAATTACTAAATTCTCCGACGACAACGTAAATTCCTTTTCGTCCAAGGTAACGATCTTTTCGCCGTCGTTCGCGCGGCGTACGACGATCTTTCTATCCGCAAGTTCGTCGGCGTCGAACGCGTGCATGGGTTGTCCCATTTCCAACAACACGAAGTTGGTAATATCCACGATCGGGGAGATGGAACGCAAGCCCGACAATGCCAAACGCTTTCTCATCCACGTCGGCGTTGCGCCGCCCTCTACGTTCTCTACGTAATGCCCTACGTAACGGGGGCAAAGATCGGGTGCGAGCACCTCCACTTCGACGTCCGCCGCGTGCGTCGGACGTTCGGTAAACGAAACGTTAGGCGTTTTCAACGGCTTATGCAGCACCGCCGCCACTTCGCGCGCGATACCGAAAATGCACTGACAATCGGGACGGTTTGCCGTAACGGAAACGTCGAAGATCCAATCGTCCAAACCGACTACCTTTTTAATATCCTCACCGACGGGAACGTCGGAGGCTAAATCTAACAAGCCGTCCACTTCCGCGCCGACGTAGAAGTCGTCGTTGATACCGAGTTCTTCGCCCGAACACAGCATACCGAAAGACTCCACGCCGCGGAGTTTGCCTTTTTTAATCTTCTTCACGGCGTCGGGGTTCTTTTCCAAAACGGCGGGATTGCTTTCCACGACCGTCGAACCGTCCAACGCGCAGGGCGTTTTCATACCCACGTATACGTTGGGCGCGCCCGTTACGATCTGTAAATTTCTACCGTATTCCTCACCGCAATCGACCACGCAAATTTGCATGTGATCGCTATCAGGGTGCGGCGTCAACGCCGTAACTTGTCCGACGACGACGCGATTGATCTTTTCGCCGATATAGGACAATTCTTCCACTTCAAAGCCGCACGAAAACAGTTTTTCGGCAAGCTCCTGCGCGGAAATATCGATATCTACGTAATCTTTTAACCAACTAAAAGGTGCTTTCATTTTTTTATCTCCTTACGCTATCCGCGGTGTATTTTTAGTCTTCAAACTGCGACAAAAAGCGCGTGTCGTTTTCAAAGAGCGTTTTGATGTTGTTGACGCCGTATTTCAGCATGGCGATACGCTCGATACCCATACCGAACGCAAAGCCCGTGTATTCGTCGGGATCGACGCCGCAATTTTCCAACACGCGGCGGTTGACCATACCTGCACCGAGGACTTCGATCCAGCCCGTCCCCTTACACAAACGGCAACCTTTGCCGCCGCATTGCGAACAGCTTAAATCGACCTCTACGCTCGGTTCGGTGAACGGGAAATAGGACGGGCGCAAACGCACTTTCGTCGAAGACGTGAACATCTTGCGCGCGAACTCCGCCAACATACCCTGCAAATCGCAAAGGGTGATTCCCTTGTCTACGACCAAGCCCTCCATTTGGTGGAACATGGGCGAATGGGTAGCGTCGTCGTCCGAACGGAACACTCTGCCCGGGGAAAGAATTTTGATGGGCGGTTGCTCCTTTTCCATGACGCGAATTTGTCCTGCGGACGTTTGCGTACGCAACAACAAATTATCCGCCAAGTAAAACGTGTCCTGCATATCGCGCGCGGGGTGATCCTTGGGTGTATTCAGCGCGGTAAAGTTGTAATAGTCCGTTTCGACTTCCGGGCCTTCGAACACTTTGAAACCCATACCCGAAAAGATACCGATCAATTCGTTTTTCACGAGGGTAATCGGGTGCAGCGCGCCTGCTTTATACGTTTTACCCGGCATGGTAACGTCGATACGCTCTGCGGCGTATTTCTTTTGCATTTCCAACTCTTGCACGATTTTCGCGCGCGCCTCGAAACGCGCTTCCATATCCTGCTTAAATTCGTTGACGATCTTACCGAACGCGGGGCGTTCTTCCTTGGGCAAGTCTTTCATGCCGCTCATTACGCCCTTCAATTCCGTTTGGAATTTCACTTTCAGTTCGTAAAGTGCTCTACCCGTTTCCGTTTGTTGCATAGCGGATACGATCTCCGCACGCAACGCGTCTAATTTTTGTTGCATATATTCTCCTCCGTTTTACCGTTTGATTTCTTGGATATAGCGTACAGGGCAAGAAAAGAAAAAACGCCCTACGCGCCGAATAGCGCGCAGGGCGATCGTACTTTCGTAGCCGCTGTACCACCTGCATTTATACGGAAACAACCGTATTCTCTTTTTCGCCGTAACGCCGCGCATACGTCTTCCCCTACGATCTCTTCAAGGAAGCAGCTCCCAAGCGAAAGGGCAATTTTTCCGCTTTTGTTCGTCTTACAGCCTACGGACGAAACTCTCTGATAAAAGCGACGATGAAAAACGCCTACCTGTTCTCAGCCTTTATTGCTTACCTACGTATTATAGCGGTTTTTTCTATAAAAGTCAACCGATTTTATTTGTTTTTCAACAAATCGCGAATTTCTTCTAACAAACGGGTATTCGCTGTTGCTTTTTCCTCGGCGATACGCGCTTCTTCTTCCGCTTTTTCCGCCGCGATACGCGCCTCTTCCTCTTGCTTCGCTTTGGCTTCCGCTACGCGTTCGTCGAAAATTTTCTTCGCTTCCTCACGGCTTACTTTCATTTGGTGCTTGATCTTCAACACCTCTTTGTCCTCGTTGGAGAACAAGCCCTCCGCCGCCTTTTCCGCCGCCTCGTTGATTCCGTTCATAATCTTGACGATCGAGAACAACACGAAGGCAATCAAAAGGAAGTTGATGATCGCGCTGATGAACGCGCCCCAATCGATATAGATCGACGCCGCCAAATCAAGCGTTTGCGCGCCCGTCGTCGCGTCCGTTTGATAGGCAGGCGACAACATCGTAATCGCGCCGCTCAACCCCTCTCTACCCAACACCAAAGCGATCAACCAGTTGATGATCGGCTTCAAGATATTGTTCGACAAGCCGTTGACGATTGCCGTAAACGCACCGCCGACGATAACGCCGACAGCCATATCCAAGACGTTGCCGCGCGTGATAAACTTCTTAAACTCTCCAAAAAACTGCTTAATTTTTCCGATTTTCTTTTCCACGTTCGTTTACCCCTTTGTGTATTGACTTTATTATACCCCTTTCCTTTGCGTTTGTCAACCGCTTGCACAAAAAAAAGGAAGATATTACTCTTCCTCCTCGCAACGTATTCCGTTTTGTTTGCGTGCCGACTGCCATAACGAATGGGTAAAGCAAAAATCTTCCCCCGTTTCTTGCAACAGCCGCAACAATTCTTTCACCGTTTCCCTGCGTTGCACGTGCGCGAGCGCGTCCACGTAGGCGTATAGCAACGTGCGTTGACAAAGGCACGCGTCGTGTAAACTGTCCGTTTCGTTCAAGGATATTTCCCGTTTGTCTAATTTCACGCTTCCTCTTCCCCCTTTTGGCAACCTTCCCGTTGCGTGCGACTTGATTTTTCGCCCAACAACAAACCGAGCGTGCGTTTGCGCTCACCATGGCGTTTTGCCAGCGTTTCCATATCCTGCGCCAACGCCGCGTCCGTGAGCAATCGGGAAAAGATATTCGTTTTTTTCTCCGCCAAGTCTTCCAAACGCTGTACGCCGCGGAGTGCGGCGCGTTCCTTTCGCAACTCTTCCTGCATACAAAAAACCTCCCTTTCTTTTCCAAAGTATGGGAAAGTGCGGAGGTTTTTATACGGTTATTTTCCCTTTTTGACGAAATCGCAAACGCCCGACAACGGACATTGCGCGCAGGACGGCTTTTGCGAGTGGCATATCCGTCTGCCGTGCCAAATCAACCAGTGGTGCGCGCTCGACCAGTCGGCTTTCGGTATCGCTTTTTGCAAGCCGCGTTCGACTTCCAACGGCGTTTTACCCTTGGCGAGTCCCAAACGGTTGCTTACGCGGAAGACGTGGGTATCCACGGCGATCGCCGCACCACCGAACGCCACCGAATAGACGACGTTCGCCGTCTTTCTGCCTACACCGGCAAGCGAAGTCAATTCTTCTAACGTTTGCGGCACTTCGCCGTTGAATTTTTCCAAAATATCGGCGGAAGCGGATAAAATATGCGCCGCTTTCATACGGTAAAAACCGCAAGAATAGACGTACTCTTCCAATTCCCGTTGGGAAAGAGTGATCATCTTCGCAGGCGTATCGTACCGCTTGAACAGCACTTCCGTCACTTTATTGACCCGTTCGTCGGTGCATTGTGCCGACAAAATGACGGCAATCAACAATTCGTACGGGGTAGTGTACCGTAACGCAGGTTTTGCGTCGGGATACATAGTTTGTAAAATAGACAGCGCAAGCCGTTTCGTTCGTTCGTTCATACGTACAGTATAGCATATTTACGCCGCGTTTGGCAAGCGATTTTCAACGCGCCCTTGCGCGCTTTTTATTCGCCACTAACGAACGGGATAGACCACCGTCCTGCCGTTGACGAAATCCGTCCTGTAAAAGCCCTTAAACGAGGAGTATCTCCCCAGCTTTAACAACGCCTGTGCGCGTGCGAAGTACCGCCCGTCGAACCGTACGCATAAGCCGCAACCGATTTTCGCCTCTTTCGGGGCAGGTTGCGTGTTGGCGGGCACGCCGTATACGTTTAACCGCTCGGCGTAGTGCAGGCTGTGCTCGCGCGAACGGAATACCGCTAAAATCATCATAAGTCATACGCTCCTATCCATCGGAATACTATATTGTATGAACCATATAAAGGGTGAGGTGAATAAAGATGATCTATTTTGACAACGCCGCGACGGGCGGCAGAAAACCGGACGCCGTACTCTCCGCCGTACACGCCGCCGTGCAAGTTTGCGCGAACCCGGGCCGAAGCGGACACAAACTGTCCCTGTCCTGCGCCAAAATCGTGCAGGACTGTCGCGTGGCTTTACAAACTTTTTTCGGCGGCGCGGCGTTTGACCGCGTCGTGTTTACGAAAAACTGCACCGAAGCGTTGAATATCGCGTTGCTCGGTACGCTCGACGAGGGCGATCACGTCGTCGTCAGTTGTATGGAACACAACTCCGTGTTACGCCCGTTGGAGTATTTGAAAAAAACGCGCGGCGTTACGTACGACGTGTGTCCGCTCGACGGGAGTTTGAATATCTCCCCCGACGACGTGCGCGCACGGTTACGACCGAACACGCGTATGGTTGCCGTAACGACCGCCTCGAACGTAACGGGCGCGACGCCGCCGCTGCGCGCGATTCGCGACGCGTTGCCAAAAGAGGTACTCTTTCTTTGCGACGGCGCACAGGGCGCAGGGCATATTCCCCTTTCGATGCAAGAACTCGGTATCGATTTTCTCACGCTCGCAGGGCATAAAGGGCTACACGGCGTGCAGGGCAGCGGCGCGTTGCTCTTTTCCGAGCGCGTCGAACCGCGCCCGATCGTATACGGCGGCACGGGTTCGATGAGTATTTCGTTGGATATGCCCGATTTTTATCCCGACGGACTGGAAGCAGGCACGCTCGCATTTCCCGCGATCGTGTCCCTGCTCGAAGGCTTGCGATTTTTGACCTTTCACCAAAACGTAGACGCGGCAAGAATCACGACGCTCACAGCACGATTGTTGAACGGCTTGCAACGATTGCCCGCCTACCAAAGCTTTTCCACACCGAATCCGTGCGGAATCGTCGCCTTTCGGCATAAAGAAGTGCAATCGGAATACCTCGCGGACGCACTCTCGACGAAGTACGGCGTTGCCGTGCGCGGCGGTTTGCATTGCGCGCCGCTGATGCACGAGGCGTTGGGCACGCTCGACGGCGGTTTGGTGCGCGCTTCATTGTCGCGATATTCTAACGAATACGAAGTCGATAAACTGCTGGACGCGTTATCCGCGTTGCAGCGCGCGGAAGGCTGATTCGCGCTTTTCCGTCAAGGAATCGCTTTCAATTTCTCCACGATCGCGCGTAGTTTTTTGCATTGCGCGCTGTCTAACATCGGCGCGAACGCCCGATAAAAATCGTCGATTTCTTCGTTGGACAGCGTGCCGTTGCGCTTGCTCTTCTCTGCTTCGATTAAAATTCCGCGCAATATATCCGCGTTACTCTTACCGTTGTACGCCGACGCGATTTTCGCCGTCAGTTGATCCGCCGTCAAACTCTCCTTCGCACCATCGTCCGTCCGCTCGGACGGAGTATAGTTTCTAAACGTTTTCATACCATTCCCTCTCCGACAAGTTTTTTACATTCTATGCCAAGCAATCGCTTTTCGTGAATCGCATTTTCGCAATCGCAGCGCATATAGTATAGTATGGAAATTTTAATACTTGTTTTGTTATATTATTTGTCGCAGAATCCCGATTTTCACGAAAGCGTCAAGCCGTTGATGGGGCAGCTGAAAAACTCGGAACAAATGCTTGCTTTTTTGAATGATTTGGCAAAGTTTTCGCAAACATTCAGTACCTTTCAGCAAGAGCGCAAAGAAAAAACGCCGCCTGCGGACGCAAGACGAAACGATCCGCCGCCACCGCCGAACGCGCCCTCGCCTACGAGTGGAATCGCAGACGATTTTATCCAAAAAATGCTCAACGATTATCTAAAAAAGGACGGCGCACCGTAATCGCGGCGTGCTTTGTTCTTGCTTTTTATCGTTGCTCTTTTTGTCATTGCGAGGACTTTTCCCATTTTTGTCATT
>CAZDCO010000009.1:0-34932 GCA_964504025.1 uncultured Clostridia bacterium | reverse complement strand
GATACGAATGATACCGTCTTCGTCCAAATCTTTCAACGCGTCGTCGCCCACGTTGGGGATATCGCGCGTGATTTCTTCGGGACCGAGTTTCGTATCTCTCGCTTCCGTTTCGTATTCTTCAATGTGAATGGAGGTGAACACGTCGTCCTGTACCAACTTCTCGGAAAGCAAGATAGCGTCCTCGTAGTTGTAACCTTCCCATTCCATATAGCCGATCAAGATGTTCTTACCGAGGGCAAGTTCACCGTTGTTCGTCGAAGGACCGTCGGCGATGATTTCGCCTTTCGCTACTCTGTCGCCCGTAGAAACGATCGGGCGTTGGTTCAAACACGTACCTGCGTTGGAACGCTCGAACTTCTTCAAAGGATATTCGGTAATCGTGCCGTCGTCCTCGCGGATCTTGATGCAGTTGGACGAGCAACCGACCACGACGCCCGCTTCCTTCGCCGTTACGATAACGCCGGAGTATTGTGCAATCGCGCTTTCGATACCCGTCGCAACGATTGCCGATTCCGTCTTCAAAAGGGGTACGGCTTGACGTTGCATGTTCGAGCCCATCAACGCACGGTTGGTATCGTCGTTTTCCAAGAAAGGAATCAACGCCGCCGCAACCGAAACGAGTTGTTTGGGGGAAACGTCCATGTAATCCATTTTTTCACGAGGCATTTCGGTGATGTCGTTTTGATGACGGCAACCTACGCGCTCGTTGATAAACCGTCCCTCTTCGTCCAACGGTTCGTTGGCTTGTGCGACGATATATCTGTCTTCTTCGTCCGCCGTCAAATAATCGACGTGCGTGGTAACGATACCCGTGTCTTTGTCCACTCTTCTATACGGGCTCATGATAAAGCCGTATTCGTTTACGCGTGCAAACGTAGCGAGCGACGTGATCAAACCGATGTTTTGACCTTCGGGCGTTTCGATAGGACACATACGACCGTAGTGCGTGTGGTGAATGTCACGGACTTCGAACGTCGCTCTATCGCGATTCAAACCGCCGGGCCCGAGCGCGGAAAGCTTACGCTTATGCGTCAATTCGGCAATGGGGTTCGTTTGATCCATGAACTGCGACAACTGCGACGAACCGAAGAACTCGCGAATGATCGCCGATACGGGACGGATATTGATCAAAGCGGATGGCGTAATTTCCATAGGATCTTGCGTTGCCATTCTTTCCTTGATCAAACGTTCCAAACGCGCGATACCCACGCGGAGTTGGTTTTGCAACAATTCGCCTACCGAACGTACGCGACGGTTGCCGAGGTGGTCGATATTATCGATCGTACCGATACCGTACTTCAAATCGAGGTTGGTGGAAACGGACGCCACGATATCGTCGACCGTTACGTGCTTGTGGCACAACTTTTCGATCAACGGGCGCATTTCCTTCTTTTGTTCCTTGGTCGGAACGGGGTTTTCGCTGAACAGCACTTCGTGGAAGAGCTTACAAGCCGCAACGAACTTGCGACGGTTGTCCCTTCTCTTCTCTCTGTTCTTCGTTTCCTCAGGCTTTTCGTCCGGTTCTTCGGGCTTCTCTTGCGTATAGTACAACGCGTTGATGTCGTCGATATACTTCTCCGCCACTTCTTCCACGCTGAGGGTCGCACATTCCGCTGCGATCAACTTGGAGAATTTATAGTTGGGATAGTATACGGTGGGAAGCAAACCGAAGTCTTTTGCGCGCGCCGCTACGGGCACGTCGGAAATCTCCGCGAAGTCTACGGTGTTGTTCGCGATGATCTTATGCTTGATCTCGCCCTCTTCCGCGTCGTCTACCAAGACGAATACTTCGTTGATACCGCAGTTTTGAATTTCTCTCGCTTGCTTTTCGGAAATTCTCTCCCCTTCCTGCGCGATAATTTCGCCCGTTTCGGGGTTAGCAATCGCGTTTGCCACGCGACAACCTGCCAAACGATAAGCAAGGTTCAACTTCTTGTTATATTTGTATCTGCCCACTTTGGACACGTCGTAACGACGGGGATCGAAGAAGGTGTTATACAGTTGCGTACGTACCGCGTCTTCCGTAGGCGCGTCGCCGGGACGAAGACGAATATACAATTCGCGCAAGCCGTCCGATTCGGACTTCGCCGTATCTTTCGCCAACGTATCCGCGATCATCTTATCCCCTTCGAAGAGGTCTTCGATCGCACGATTAGAACCGAAGCCGAGGGCACGCAAAAGCACCGTCGCGCAAAGCTTCTTCTTTCTATCTACGCGCACGTATAACGTGTTTTGCGCGTCTTGCTCGAATTCTAACCACGCGCCGCGGTTGGGCATAACGGTGGTTTGGAACATTTCCTTACCCGTCTTATCCTTTTCCGACTTGTTGTATACGCCGGGGGAACGAACGAGCTGGGATACGATAACGCGCTCCGCGCCGTTGATGATGAACGCGCCGTTTTCCGTCATGGTCGGAATATCGCCCATAAACACTTCTTGATCAACGACTTCGTTCTTGACTTTGTTTACGAGACGAACTTTAACGCGCAAAGGCAACGCGAACGTAGCGTCGCGCGTACGACATTCTTTTTCGTCATACTTGGGTTTGTCGCCAAATCTGTGCTCCAAGAAATAGAGCTCAAAATGGTTGGAGTAGTCGGTAATCGGCGAGAAATCTTCAAAGACTTCGTCGATACCCTCTTCGATAAAGGTACGATAGCTGTCTTTCTGAATTTCAACGAGATCGGGAATGTCGATAACCTCGTTGATTTTGCCAAATTTCCGTCTTTCGGTTTTGCCGTACTTTGAAATAGGTAAATCCATTTGTTGCAGTTGCTCCTTCATATTTTTTTAGCGATTTACCGAGTATATCTTTTCATCGATAAAAATCGAATTTTTACGTCTTAAAATTTTTTCTTCGTTACGCTTTACTTTTCCGCGATTATGCGGTATAATAGACGCAAGGGTTGTTCTTCGGGGCTTGGTTCGCGGTATTTTTCTCAGGAGATTCCACGCCGAAAACCAAGCGTCAAGCGGCAATACGCCATATTAAGCATAATGATACATTATTTAATTATATCCGCCGATAAAAAAGAAGTCAAGCATTTTTTACCACATTTTTCGTTTTTCTTTTTTCTTTTTTCGTTTTCGTCGGATAAAGGCAGGTTTCGTATGAGAATCGACAAATTTTTGAAAGTTTCGCGCATTTTGAAACGCCGCACCGTCGCGCAGGAAGCGTGCGATGCGGAAAAAGTTACCCTGAACGGCAAGATTGCAAAGCCGTCCGCCGCCGTCAAAGCGGGCGACGTCATTGAAATTTTATACGCCGCGGGCAGTTTACGCGTTCGCGTACTCGACGTCAAGGAAACGGTGAAAAAGGACGAGGCGGCAAGTTTATACGAGGTGCTGGCATGAGTTACACCGTCGGAGTGTTGCTGTGCGCCGCCGGAAAGGGCGCGCGCGCAGGCTTTGAAAAGAACAAACTTCTCGTGCCCTATCAAGGGAAACGGGTACTTTCCAAAACGCTCGCCGCGTTCGACCTGCCGCAGATTAGCGAAATCGTCGTCAGTTGTTCGGAAGTCGATCGCGCGGAGATCGAAGAGTTGCTCCGCCCCTATCCGAACGCGAAAACGGTACTCGGCGGAGAAACGCGCGTACAATCGGTGCGCAACGGCTTACGCGCCGTGCAATCGGATATCGTCCTGATTCACGACGGCGCGCGTCCTTTCGTCAGCCAAGAGATCATAGAAGAATGTATCGCCTCCGTTATCGGTTACGGCAGCGGCGTATGCGCCGTACCCTGCTCGGACACCGTGGCCGTCGTCAGCGACGGGCGCGTGCAAAGCGTACCCGACCGCAAAACGCTTTGGCAGTTGCAAACGCCGCAGGGCTTTTTCCGCGAGAATATCCTCTTCGCCCACGAAAGGGCGGCGGAGAACGGCGACACCGACTTTACCGACGATTCCTCCCTCTTCGCGCGCTATTGCGGCAAGCCCAAGCTTTGCAAGGGGGATGTACGCAACGTCAAACTGACCTATGCGGAAGACTTCCGCGCGCAGGCGGTGCGTTGCGGTTACGGAATCGATACCCACGCGTTCGGCAAGGCGCAAGATTATATCACCCTCGGCGGCGCGCGTATCCCCTCCGACAGCGGACTGATCGCGCATAGCGACGGCGACGTGCTCGTGCACGCGCTGATGGACGCACTTCTCTCCGCGGCAGGTTTACGGGATATCGGATATTACTTCCCCGATACCGACGCGCGGTGGAAAAACGCAAACTCGATGAAAATGCTCCGCGAAGTTTTGCAAAAGCTCGACGAACGCGGTTTCGCCGTGCAAAACGCCTCGATCGCCGTACAGGCGGAAAAGCCGCGCCTTTCGCGGCATATCGACGAAATGAAGCGCAACCTTGCCGCCGCCCTTTCCGTTTCCGAAGATTGCGTAGGCGTCGCCGCAGGCACGAACGAGGGCTTGGGCTACGTCGGCGAAGGCAAAGGCATCACCGTACACGCGTACGTACTATTGAAAAACAAGTAAACCGTCAAAGGAGAGTATTATGGCGAAAGTCAAACCGCCCGTCAGTCAATTCGTTTGCAGTCAATGCGGCTATACCGCGCCGAAGTGGTTGGGCAGATGTCCCGATTGCGGCAGTTTCAACACGATGCAGGAAGAGCTCGTCCGTCCCGTCGAACAGGCGACTACGCGCACGGGAATATCGGTTATGCCCACACGCGCCCTGCCCTTATCCAAGATCGGCAGCGAACGCTTCGAGCGCGTTTCCAGCGGCATTGCGGAGTTCGATACCGTACTCGGCGGCGGAATCGTAACCGGTTCGCTCGTGTTGCTCGGCGGCGATCCGGGGATCGGAAAATCGACTTTACTCACGCAGGTTTCGGCGCACCTCGCCGCCGCCCACCGCGTCCTCTACGTTTCCGCGGAAGAAAGCTGTTCGCAGGTCAAAATGCGTTGCGATCGATTGGGTTTGGTTTCCGACAATTTGTTCCTACTCAACGAAACATGTTTGGAAAATATCGAAAGCGCGATCGACGAACACGAAGTCGTCGTGATCGACTCCATTCAAGCAGTCTACACGCAAACGCTTTCGTCGGCGGCAGGCAGCGTGGCGCAGGTACGGGAATGTGCTTCCTCCTTGATGCGCATTGCCAAATCGCGCAATATCACCTTTTTCATCATCGGGCACGTTACGAAAGAGGGCGCGCTCGCAGGTCCGAAAGTGTTGGAACATATCATGGATACAGTGTTATACTTCGAAGGACAGCCCGAAGACAATTTCAAATTGCTCCGCGCCGTGAAAAACCGTTTCGGATCGGCGCAGGAAGTCGGCGTATTCGAAATGACGGAATCGGGAGTGAAAAGCGTAGGCGATTACTCGGCGTTGTTCCTCTCCGAATCGCGCGGAATCGCGGCCGGCTCGGCGGTTACTCCCTCCGAAAGCGGCAACCGATGTATGGCGGTGGAAATGCAAACGCTGATCTCCAAAACGGCGTACGGTATGCCGCGGAGAATGAGTTTGGGCGTCGATTATAACAAGCTCGTCGTATTGATCGCCGTGTTGGAAAAGCGGTGCGGACTCCCCTTTTATAACGCCGACGTGTACGTGAACGCCATGGGCGGTATCCGTTTGAACGAACCATCCGTCGATCTCGCCATTTGCGCTGCCTTGGCAAGCGCAGCGACCGACGTGCCGATCGATAAATATACCGCCGTGTTCGGCGAAGTGGGGCTGACGGGCGAAATTCGCCCCGTTACCTACGCCGAGAAACGGGTGAACGAATGTATCAAAACGGGGTTCAAACGGGTACTGCTACCTGCGAAGAACAAAAAGGCGTGCGAAAAATACGCCGATAAGATCGAACTGATCCCCGTGCAATACGTCGGACAAATGCTCAAAACTCTCGGCTTGCGAAAAGAATAAAACGAAAACCTTTCGGAACGCGTTTCCGAAAGGTTTTTTCTTTTACGTTATTTCCCGTTATCTGATCGGGCTTGCTTCCATAACCGAAATATCGGTGCACATCGGCTCTTCCGCGCGTTCCGCTTCGGCGAGTTTTTCCTCGAAGACTTCTCTCCACTCCGCGTACTCGTCCGGCAAACGACGCAAGCGGTAACGGTGGTTGGCGACGGCGGAAGACTTGATCGAATATCCCTTAGGCAAGAAATACAGCGCACCGTCCTGCGCGCCGAAATGCGAGCGTTTATCCACGACGAAATAGAAGAGATTTTTACATATATAAGCGTTCTCGTCCGCGTATTTTTCGCGCAATTTACGCAAGTCGCGCAGACGACTGACGGAGGGCGCGAACGTAACGAACTCGTCGTCGGCAAACTTTTTCCGCATTTCCGTCAAGGAAAGGGGCGTTTTGTTTTCGTCCACGAAATACCCGTCCATCGTCGGATCGAGCATAATCCACTTTTCCCGTTTCCGATCGTAAATTTCCGTTACGACGTGGTTATCGAAATCGTACGGCGATTGCGGCATAATCGCCACCCGTCGCGCGTATATCCCCAACGCCAAACAGCACTCCTCTAATATCTTCGATTTATTTAAGCAGTTGATTCCCCGTTCGGGGTTGTTCAGGCTGTATGCCAACAAGTCCAACGCGTTACAAGGCACGCGGTTATCGTACCAAGCGTCGTGCTGCAAGCGCGGCGCGAGATAGCGCAACAACCGCTTCGCGCGCGTGAAGTCGTCGCCGCGAGCGGCAATTTCTTCCAAACCGTACTTTTCTTTCAAAGTCGTAAATTCGGGGCAATCGAAATTGTACTCCACGCCCTCCTTCGCGCCGTTTTCAAACAGCGCGAAGCCGAACAGTACGCCTGCGTACACGTCCAAAAAGCGTTCCGCGATTTCCTTGCTTTCTTGCTTCGTCATATCTTCCTCACAACAGCCGTTTGATCGTATCCTCGCGGCTTGCGGCGGAAAGATACACGGGCGGTACGTCCAGCACCGTCTTGCAACCGCAATTCCCCTCTTTTTGCAAACGGTATGCGGCGCGTGCGTACGCCACCAGCACCGAAGCGGTGAATTCCGCGTTAGAATCGAGTTGCAAACGATATTCTACGACGTGCTTATGCTCGCCGTCCTTTCCCGTATTGCCGTTGCGAATCACGAATCCGCCGTGCGGCAAGCCCGAATGGTTCTTTTGCATTTCCTCTTGCGTGATAAAATGCACCACGGTGTCGTAGTCGGCAAAGTAGTTGGGCATTTCCTTGATTTCTCGTTCGATCCGCGCCGTATCCGCACCCTCTTTCGCCACGACGAAACATTCGCGAAGGTGTTTATCGCGTACGGACAACACGGGCGATTCGCCTGCGCGCACCGCGCGCAACGCCTCTTCTTTCGGAATGGTATACTGTCTTGCGTCCGCTACGCCTTCTATACGGCGCACGGCGTCGGAATGGCCTTGGCTGACGCCCTTGCCCCAAAAGGTATAGGTATTGCCGCAGGGCAACGCCGCTTCCGCGTACGTTCTCGCCAAAGAGAACAAACCGGGATCCCAGCCCACCGACACGATCGCCGTATGCTTCGTCTTGCGCGCCGCGTCCTCTACCCTTTGCACGTGTTCGGGAATTGCCGCGTGGGTATCGAAGCTATCCACGACGTTAAAATCTTCCGCGAGTTTCGGCGTTTGGCGAGGCAGGTCGGACGCGCTGCCGCCGCAAAGGATCATGACGTCGATTTCGTCCTTTTTGTTTTGCGCTTCGTCCGCCGCGTAGACGGGCAAGCCCGTCAGCGTACGCACGCTATCGGGCGCGCGTCGGGTGAATACGCCCACCGCCGTCATATCGGGGTTTTGGCGCAACGCCAACTCTACGCCCCTGCCCAAATTTCCGTAACCGTAAATGCCGACACGAATACTCATATTGTCTTCTCCTCGTTACAACCGCTCCGCGCGCGAACGCGCTTGCGATTTTCCGTTCTCTATTATAGCACACGCCAACCGTTTTTTCAAGCGCACGCACGCAAAAATCGCACGCATACTGAAAAAGATTTTTTATAAGGGGTATGCAAAATTGCTATACAATGCAAAAAATCGACCGAAGTCGGCCGATTTTTTTTCGTAGATTAGTACATTTCCACGTAGGCGTCTCTTTCCGCGCCGACGGAAACGTATTTGATCTTGCAACCGCAAGCCGTTTCCAAATACGCGATATAATCGAGTGCTTCCTTAGGCAAGTCCTCTTTCTTGCGGCAATGGGAAATGTCGCAATGCCAGCCCTTAACCGTTTCAAATACCGGTTCGCAATCGTCCAGCACGTCGATGAAGGGGAATTCGTGAATGACTTTGCCGTTCAATTTATAGGCAACGCATACTTCGATTTCTTCGTAGTCGGACAAGACGTCCATCTTCGTCAACGCGATCTCCGTCGCACCCTGACAACGGATACCGTAGCGAGAAGCCACGATGTCGAACGGACCAACGCGACGGGGTCTACCCGTAGCCGCGCCGTATTCGCCGCCCAAATCGCGCAGACGCTTTGCCTTATCCCCGAAATATTCCGCCGTGAACGGACCTTCGCCCACGCAGGTGGAATACGCTTTCATGATACCGATAGAGTTATCCAGTTGCAACTGCGGTACGCCTGCACCGATGGGTGCGTACGCCGCGATCGTCGAAGAGGAGGACGTGTAGGGGTGGATACCGAAATCGATATCGCGCATCGCGCCGAGTTGCGCTTCGAACATAATGTTCTTGCCCTGCGCGTTCGCTTCCGTTAAGTATAAGCCGACGTCGCAAACGTAGGGAGCTAATACCTTGCCGTATTCTTCAAAATACGCGATCATATCCTCCGTTTTCACTTCTTCCGCGTGATAGCCGCCGACGACGGTGAGGTTCTTCCACGCCACGATGTCCGCCACGCGTGCGTACAACTTTTCCGTGTTCAGCAATTCGCCCATACGGAAGGCTTTTTTGAAATATTTATCCGCGTAGACGGGCGCGATTCCGCGACGGGTCGAGCCGAATTTCTTGCCTGCCAAACGATCCTCTTCCAAGCAATCTTGCAAGACGTTGTACGGCATGGTGATTACCGCTCTATCCGAAATTTTCAAGTTTTCGGGACTGATTTTGATACCAGCCTCGCGAAGTTTCGCGATCTCGCCGCAAAGGTGCTTGATATCGATAACCATACCGGGTCCCATTACGTTCACTACCTCTTCCCGTAAAATGCCGGACGGCAACAGGTTCAAGATGAATTTTCCGCGTTCGTTGATAACGGTATGTCCTGCGTTATTGCCGCCTTGATAACGACAAACCACGTCGAAATTTTGCGAAAGCAAGTCTACCATTCTGCCTTTGCCTTCGTCGCCCCAGTTGATACCGCAAATAGACGTCAACATAATTTATATATCTCCTTTTTCTTTTCTACCAAACTGCGTACGCTACGCCGCACGTAACGGCGAAAAACGGCGAAAAACGACTTTATTCGCCCTTTGCCCCTATTTTCGCATATACATTATAGACTAATTTTTTTTGCTTGTCAAGTTGAAAAATACCCTACGCGCGTTTTTGTATAAATTTTATCGGCGATTGACCAATTTTTTCACGATAAAGCATTGCAAACGGATAGGCAACACGCCGAGTAGCGTCAACCCCAAGTGCCGATGTTTGGCGTAGATCGCCTTCGGACGCTTTTTCTTCGCGATTTTATAGACGAACGCCGCGAACGACTCCGCCGCCATAGGCGTGCCCGTAAACTTCTCCACCAAACGGCAAAAATTGCGGCTTTGCCCTCGGAACAACTCCGTTTGCTCACAAAAGCGTTGCGTTGCAGGCAGGGAGGAGGCGGACAACTCCGTTTGCACCGCTCCGGGGCGGAGGGTGATCACCCGTTGTCCGAGCAAGTTCAGTTCTTGCCGCAAAGACTGCGCGTAGGCGTCCACCGCCGTTTTCGCCACGCCGTAGATCCCGTTGAAGGGCAACGGCGCGAGCGGTGCGACTTCGCTGCTCGTTACGAATATCCGTCCCTTTTCTTCCAACAACGGATAGAAGCATTGATTGACGAGTATCGTACCGAGATAATCGATCTCGTTCAGTCGTTTAATCCGCGCGTAGTCCGTTTCCAAAAACGAACCGATCGTATGGATACCTGCAAAGTGCAAAATGCAATCGAAGCGCACCCCTTCTTCTAAAAGTGCGTTTGCCGCCGCGCGCAACGCGCCCTCGTCGGTTACGTCCGCCCGAATCGGAATCCCCACGTCCGCTTCCGCTATATCCAGCGCGTACACGGTATGCCCGTTCTCCGCAAACTTCTTCGCCACGGCGTTACCTATTCCCTTCGCCGCGCCCGTGATCAGTACGCGTAAATTTTCTTGCATTTCTCGTCCTCCCTCGCGTTCTCTCTCGCTCGTATTGTACCGCAAAGCGAGCGCGCTGTCAAGCGGTTGGCTTTACTCGACGAAAAAAACGGGGAAATTTTACAAAAAATTTGCGCGCGCACTATTGACAAACGCCGCGAAAAAAGGTATGATTATAGATAGAGTAAGAGAGAAAAAAAGTAAGGAGGTATCGTATGTATTGTAGAGAATGTGGTCAAAAATTGACGTTGCGCTTTTGTGAAAACGAAGGCTTGATCCCCTATTGCGATCAATGTAAATCGTATATGTTTCCGCAATTTTCCATTGCGGTGTCCATGGTCGTTACCAATCGCGCGCAGGACAAGATTTTGTTGGCAAAACACGTGGAGGACGACGATTTCATTTTGTTCGCCGGGTATATCAAAAAGGGTGAAAACGCCGAAAAGACGATCCCCAGAGAGATCAAGGAAGAACTCGGTTTGGACGTCGTGAAAGCGAAATATATGTCCTCGCGCTATCACGCGAAGAAAGAAGTGCTTATGCTCAACTTCGTCGTCGTGGTAGAAGATAAGCCCATTCGGTTGCAGGAAACGGAAATCGCGGAAGCGCGCTGGTGCACCCCCGACGAAGCGTTGCAACTCATTCGCAAGGGCACGACGGCGGAATTTTTCTTGAACAACGCCGTACGGGAATTGAAGAAAAAACTCTAAACGAAACACGGGAAACGGCGATCGTCGCCGTTTCTTTTTTTGCGGTGAAAAAATATTTTTCCTTTCCGCGCTTTTGCCGCGTTTAGGCGTTTGACATTTTTCCTCTTTTTTGATACAATGTTAGGCGATTATAAAGGTAGAGTACATACAAAGGAAGTGATCGTTATGCATAAAATCGGGTTCGACAACAAAAAATATCTATCCATGCAATCGGAAAAAATCGCGGAACGCGTGCAATCGTTCGGCGACAAACTCTATTTGGAGTTCGGCGGCAAGCTTTTCGACGACTATCACGCGTCGCGCGTATTGCCGGGATTCGAGCCGGACAGCAAAATCAAAATGCTGTTGAAGTTGAAAGACGAAGCGGAAATTCTCGTCGTCATCAGCGCAAACGATATCATCAAAAACAAATACCGCAGCGATTTGGGCATCACCTATGACGCGGACGTACTCCGCCTGATCGACGTATTCAAGAGCAAGGGCTTATACGTGGGCAGCGTCGTCATGACGATGTACCAAGCGCAACCTGCCGTAGACGCGTTTATCAAACGCCTGCAAAACCTCGGCATCGCGGTGTATAAGCATTACGCCATCGAGGGCTACCCCTCCGATTTGGAAAAGATCGTCAGCAGCGAAGGCTACGGCAAGAACGAGTACGTTCCCACTTCGCGTCGGATCATCGTCGTTACCGCACCCGGTCCCGGCAGCGGTAAAATGGCGACGTGCCTTTCCCAACTCTATCACGAAAATTTACGCGGCGTCAAGGCAGGCTACGCCAAGTTTGAAACCTTCCCCGTTTGGAACTTGCCGTTGTCCCACCCCGTCAATTTGGCGTACGAAGCGGCGACTGCCGATCTCAACGACGTCAATATGATCGATCCCTATCATTTGGAAGCCTATCAATCGCTCGCCGTCAACTATAACCGCGACGTGGAAATCTTCCCCGTCGTATCGGCAATGCTTCAACAAATTTTGGGATACTCCCCGTATAAATCTCCCACCGATATGGGCGTCAATATGGCAGGTTTTTGCATCGTGGACGACGAGGCGTGCAAAGCCGCGTCCAAGGACGAAATTATCCGCAGATACTACGCCGCCCTTTGCGACGCGCGCAAGGGTAGAATTTCCAAAGACGTCGTCGCCAAGATCGAATTGCTTATGCGCAAGTCGGGCGTAGACGAAACCAACCGCCCTACCGTCGCCCCCGCGTTACGAAAAGCGGAAGAAACGGGTGCGCCTGCCGTGGCGATCGAACTGTGCGACGGACGGATCGTAACGGGTAAGACGGGCAACCTGCTCGGCGCAAGCGCGGCGGCTCTCCTCAACGCGTTGAAAATGCTCGGCGGTATCGACGACGAAATCGAACTCATCTCCCCCATTGTGATCGAACCGATCCAGCGTTTGAAAGTCAACCACATGGGCGCGGTCAACCCCCGTTTGCATACCGACGAAGTGCTGATGGCACTTGCCATTTGCGCCGTACACGACGAACGCGCGAAGTTGGCGTTGGCGCAACTGGACAAGCTGAAAAATTGTGAAATTCACTCCACCGTGATCCTGTCGCACGTCGACGAAAAGACGTTCAAGACGCTGGGTATGCACGTTACCTGCGAACCGCAACGCCAAAGCTCGAACTGCTATCAAAATTAAAAAAAGTATATGGAAAGAGCCGAGTGCTATCGCAGCACTCGGCTCTTTTTTATCGGCGTTCGATTATAATTCCAAACGCAAATCGTTTTCCTTGATCCAACCTTTTTTTCGCATAAATTCGGAAACGACGATATTGATCGCGGCAGGCAACACGAACGTCAACAGGATAATGCCGACGATACCGAGCGCGCCTTCGGTGTACTTGAACAAGTCGAACACGCCGACCAAACCGCTCGTACCCATACCGCCGCCCGACGCGCCGCACTTCAAGCCGAATACGCAGGTGGAAAGCGGACCGCAAATCGCGCTGGCAACGATCATCGGCGTCATGACGACGGGCTTTTTCATGATATTCGGAATTTGTAACATACTCGTTCCCAAGCCCTGCGCGATCAAGCCACCCACTCCGTTTTCACGGAAGCTCGCCACGGCGAAGCCGATCATGTGGCAAGCGCAACCGACGGTAGCCGCACCGCCTGCGAGCAACATAGCTTCGTAGGAAGGGTTCGCGGGATTTGCCAAAATGGGGCTGGAAACCGCCACCCAAATCGCCGCCGAGGAGGTAGGCATCGTAAGCAAGATTCCCATCACGACCGCCACGACAATCCCCATAACGAAGGGAACGGCGTTCGTCGCCAACGCGATTCCGTCGCCGAGCAAGTTGACGAGCCAAATGAACGGATACGCCGCGAATACGCCGCCGAACGCAATCACCATTGCGCCGAGGGGCACGAGAATGATGTCGAGCTTCGTCTTTCCGACGTACGTTTCCACGATTTCCACGACGAGCATCGTAACCACGTACGCGCCGATCGGGTTACCGGGTGCGCCGAACGTCAACGCCGTGAACGCCGCGCCGCCCGGGAGCAATTTGTCCGCGAACGCGCCGACCATACCTGCCACCGCAGCCGAAAAGGTAAGCAATTTGTTTTTGCCGAGTGCGTGCGCGATTCCCACGCCGATCCCCGCACCCATCAGCGATTTCGCGATATTCGCGATATACCCCAGCGTATTGCCGACGTAGTTATCCCCGATCCAGCCTGCAATCTGTGCCAAGATCGTACCTGCGATCAGCGTTACGAACAAGCCCTGCGCCATACCCGAAAACGCCGTGATAAAATAGCGTTTGGGCAAGTTTTTGAGATAGGCAAGGCAATTTTGTTTGAAAGTGCTCTGCTTTTCCATAACCGTTCTCCTTCGTATTCTTTAAGGTTTTGACAATATTATACCCCCTACGCGTTGAATAGGCAAGAAAAAAACGCCCGTTTTGCAAAAAGGCAAAACGGGGTTTGTTTGCAACAGTTTTCGTTACTTTCTCTCAAAACTGTCGCAGCAGGTGCAGCTGTCCGTATCGCAAGCGCAGGTATTGCCTACGTGGATCTTTCGCAGCGTGCAATAGTCGCCGGCACGGTTATATTTACATTCCGTAACGCCGCAACCGATACTCGTGTTCACTTCTTGACCGCGTTCGTTCATCATAACGATCTTCCCTCCTTATTTTTGATAGAAAGAGTATGCGTATTTTCGCGAAAGATTATTGACTTTTTATAAAATTTGCGATACAATATACATAGAGAATACGAACGTAGGAGAATTATGTATGAAAGTTTTATTGACCGCAGACGTAAAAGGCACGGGTAAAAAGGGCGACGTCGTGGACGTTGCCGACGGATTCGGTAGAAATTTCCTTTTGAAAAAGGGCTTAGCGACGGTTGCCACCGCCGCGAACGTACATCAGGCAAACCAACAAAAAGCCGCGCAAGAATTTCATAAAGCGGAAGAAGTGAAAGCGTTGAAAGCACTCGCAGCGGAAATCGACGGTAAAAACGTCGTCGTCAAAATCAAGACGGGCGAGAACGGCAAGACGTTCGGCAGCGTTACCCCCTCGCACGTAGCGGCTGCGCTTGCGGAAATCGGCTTCGACGTCGATAAAAAGAAAATCAAAATGGACGCGGTGAAAACGCTCGGTTCTTTCCGCGCCGAAGTGCGTCTTATGGAAGGCGTCGTTGCAAAAATTACGGTGGCGGTGGAAAGCTTATAATCATGAATACGAACCCCTCCTTACCCCCGAAAGTTACGCGAGAAGCACTCCATAACGAAGCACGATCGAAAAAAGGACAGATCACCTACTGGACGAAGACGATCTTGTTACAACTGATCTCTTCCTTCCTCGTCGCCGTGGCGTCCTATACCTTTATCACCCCCAACCGCTTCACCGTAGGCGGCGTCAGCGGTATCGCCATTTTGGTCAACGTCGCCACGAACGGCGTCGTTCCGCAATGGCTCGTCATCTTCGGCGTGAACTTCCCCTTGATCATCGCGGCGTTCTTCCTCGTCAAACGGAAATTCGCCGTATTGTCCACCATGAATATCGGTTTGCAAACGCTGTGGCTGGCGTTGTTTGAAAACGCTTTGCCTACCTTCCAAGTAACCTTCGTGGAAAGCGGCGAAAAAATCTTCGCGGCGATCGCGGCGGCTCTTTGTATCGGTACGGCGATCGCACTTGCCTTAAAGACGGGCGGCAGCACGGGCGGCACGGATATCCTCGCCGTCATGATCCAACGCAAAATCGGCGCAAACTCCATTTCGCGTATGCTCTTCGTCATCAACTGTATCATCATCGGCTTTTCCGTCTTCGTTTTCCCCGGAGAAACGCCTGCGCAAACGTTGCTCCCCGTGATGATGTCCGCGTTTGAATTGTATTTGGAAAGCAAGACGATCGATTCGGTTACGAACGGCTTTCAATCGGCAATCGAGTTCCGCATCATCACCGACAAACCCGAAGAAATGTCCTTCGCTTTGATGCGCGAGTTAGGTCGCGGCGTAACGGCGTTGCCTGCAAAAGGAATGTATACCAACGAGGAACATTCGATGCTCGTTTGCGTCGTGAGTAAGCGGCAAATCGCCGCCCTTCGTCGAATAATGAAAGAGATCGATCCAGACTCGTTCGCCGTTATGTCCAACGTTTCGCAAGTGCTTGGTTTGGGCTTCTATACCGCTGAAAATTAACCGATAACGAAAAACGCCACCGCGTTTCCCTGAAAAGACGGGAAGCGCGGTGCTTTTTTGGGCTATTTTCTCGAAAAAAACGGCATTTTTCGCGTTTTTTCGATATTTTTTTCGGATAGCTATTGACAAAAAGGACGGAATGGGGTATAATACAAGTACTTAAAAATTGCCGATTTTTAAGAAAACATTATAAAGGGGACTCATCTCTATGAATAAAGGCGAATTGATCAAAGCTATGGCTGAGAAAGCAGGATTTACGAACAAGGACGCAGCGTGCGCTTACGACGCGTTCGTGGCTACCGTTACGGAAGCGTTGAAAGCAGGCGAAAAAGTGCAACTCGTCGGGTTTGGTACCTTGGAAATCAAAGACGTGCCCGAAAAGACGGCTATCAACCCTCAAACGCAGGAAAAAGTTACCGTTGCCGCTTGCAAGAAGCCCGTTATGAAATTTGGTAAAGCGTATAAAGAATTGTTCAACTGATACGAACGTAAAAAGCAAAACCGACGATTACTCGTCGGTTTTTTCTTTTGCTCTTTTTATCACTCGAAATAGTTGATCTTCATCGCGCGCTTCACTTCCGCCAGCGTTTGCGCCGCTACGCCGCGCGCCCTTTCGCTGCCTTGACGCAAGATCTCCCACACGGCGGGGATATCCTTTTCCAACTCTTCACGGCGCGTACGGATCGGCTCTATCGTTTCCTGCATTACGCAGTTGAGGAACTTCTTCACCTTCATATCCCCTAAGCCGCCGCGCTCGTAGTGTGCCTTCAACTCGTCCAAGTTCGCGTATTCGGGCAAATAGCGTTGGAAATGCCCATCGTTTACGAACGCGTCCAAGTAGATGAACGTCGGGTTGTTTTTCGTGTCGCCGGGATCGGTTACGCGGATATGGTTAGGATCGGTATACATGCCCATTACCTTCCGCTTGATCTCGTCCGCACTATCCGACAGATAGATACAGTTACCGAGCGATTTACTCATCTTCGCCATACCGTCCGTACCGGGCAAGCGTCTGCACGACTGATTGTCGGGAATTACCGCTTTCGGTTCGACGAGCGTTTCCCCGTACAAGCCGTTAAAGCTACGCACGATCTCGCGCGCCTGTTCGATCATCGGAAGTTGATCTTCGCCGACGGGTACGGTCGTCGCCTTGAACGCCGTAATATCCGCCGTTTGCGATACGGGATAGGTCAAAAAGCCCATCGGCAACGACATCTCGAAATTCTTTTGTCTGATCTCCGCTTTCACCGTGGGATTGCGTTCCAACCGCGCCAACGTAACGAGGTTCATATAATAGAAGGTCAATTCCGTCAGTTGTTCCACGTGCGATTGCACGAACATCGTCGACTTCGCGGGATCGATTCCGCAAGCCAAGTAGTCCAACGCGACTTCCGTAACGTTATCGCGTACCTTTTGGGGGTTATCGAAATTGTCGGTGAGTGCCTGTGCGTCGGCGATCATCACGTAGATTTCGTCGAATTTGCCGCTGTTTTGCAGCTCTACGCGCCGCCGCAACGAACCGACGTAGTGTCCGACGTGTAACCTGCCCGTCGGTCTATCCCCCGTTAAAATGATATTTTTCATATTTGTTCTCACTCCTTTCGCGCCGCGCATAAGTGCGCGCGCCGTCGCTCATACTGTCGGTATGAAACGAACGTTTTTTTCGGCAATCGCCGTATTTTTCTTGTGCGCCGTCGCGATCGTATTTATACGCTTTCACGTTTTTGAACCGCGCGCCGCCGCGCCGAGCTTCGCCCGTCAGCGTATTCAATTCACGCCGTAAGCGTTGCGATAGGCGTACATGGCAGGCAGGTGTTCCTTGCCGTCGATGACGCCCTTTTCGATGGCGTCGATAATATCGTTCATGGTAACGACGGAGTACACGTCGATACCGTAGTCCCGTTTCGCCGCGGCAACGGCGGACAAATCGCTATCCAACGCCTTTTCCATACGGTCTACGGAAATGATCATACCCACCACTTCGACGTTTGCCGCCGCTTGCAGTTTGGGTAAAATTTCCTTCAACGCCTTGCCCGACGTCATGACGTCTTCGATCACGATTACCTTTTCGCCGTCGGTGAGTTGTTTACCCACGAACAAGCCGCCCTCGCCGTGATCTTTGACTTCCTTTCTATCGAAGCAGTAGTTCACGTCTACGTCGTAGCGGTTATACAGCGCGATCGCCGTCGTTACCGACAGGGGAATTCCCTTATACGCAGGTCCTACGAGCGTGTCCGCTTGCAGGGCGTGTTCTTGGATACAAGCCGCGTAATATTCGCCGAGTTTGGCAAGTTGCTTGCCCGTTTTATAATTGCCCGTATTGATGAAATAGGGGGCTTTCCTGCCGCTCTTTAAGGTAAATTCGCCAAATCTCAACACGCCGTTCGCCACCATAAAGCGAATAAATTCTTCTTTATACGTATATTGCATACTCTTCTTTCTCCTTATTGTTTACTTACCGTTCAATTGCAACGTTCCCGTCAACTCGCCGACGTTCGCCACGCCGTGCTTATCGCACCACGCGTTCAAGCCGTCGATAATCTTCGGCATTGCGTAGGGATCGGTAAAGTTCGCCGTGCCCACTTGCACCGCCGTCGCGCCTGCCATCAAAAACTCGATCGCGTCCTCCGCACGGGTAATGCCGCCCATACCGATTACGGGAATATCCACCGCCTGCGCCACTTCGTACACCATACGCACCGCGACGGGCTTCACGCCTGCACCCGATACGCCGCCCGTGTTGTTGGCGATGATCGGGCGTCTACGCTCGATATCGATTGCCATACCCGTCAACGTATTGATGAGAGAAACACAGTCCGCACCCCCCTTTTGCGCGGCGAGTGCGTTGGTCGCGATACTCTCAACGTTGGGGGAAAGTTTTACGATCAGCGGCGTGTCTTTCGCGCCGCTCTTCGCCACGCGCGTTACCTCTTCCACCGACGACGGCTGAATACCGAACGCCATACCGCCGCTCTTGACGTTGGGGCAGGAAATGTTCAACTCGATCATATCCACCTTGCCGTTCAAACGGGCGCAAATGCCGTAATAATCGTCCAACGTTTTCCCCGCGACGTTGGCGATTACGCACGTGCCCGTGCCTTTCAACCACGCCAAGTCGTGTTCCAAAAAGTGTTCCACGCCGGGGTTTTGTAAACCGACGGCGTTCAAAATGACACCACGCGATTCCGCGATTCTCGGTACGGGATTGCCCGAACGAGGTTCTAACGTCAAGCCTTTCGTCGATACGCCGCCCAACTTGCCGATATCGTATAATTCGTTAAATTCTCTGCCGAAGCCAAACGTACCCGACGCCGCGATTACGGGATTTTTCAAGGGAACGCCGCAAACAGTTACCGATAAATTTGCCATACTCTCTTTTTCCTTTCGTCTATATTAGAGGGTTACGTCTTGCACGTTGAACACAGGTCCGTCCTTGCAAACGCGTGCCTTTTTGCCGTCCGTTCGATCGCACACGCACACCAAGCACGCGCCGATTCCGCAGCCCATACGCTCTTCCAAAGAAACGTAGCAGGGCAAGTTCCGTTCTTCCGCCACCGCTTTCAACGCGCGCAGCATAGGCGTAGGTCCGCACGCCAACACGACGTCGGGACGGTAGCCCCCGTCCAAATCGGCGACGAACGCTTGTACGGCGTTCATCTTCGCGCCGTAGCTGCCGTCATCCGTAACGGCGACGAATTTATTTGCCTTCGCAAACTCTTCCGTGCCGCAAACCGCGCCTGCGTTGCGGTAGCCGATGTACGCCGCGATATTCTTCTCGCCGCCGTATTGCCGCAAGACGGAAATCAACGGGAACACGCCGACGCCGCCGCCGACGAGTGCCACTTCCTTTTCCCCGTCCTCGACGAAAAAGCCGTTACCGAGGGGGAGCAAGACATTGACGATCGTACCGACGGGCAACGCACGCAAGCGTTGCGTGCCCTCGCCTTTCACTTGGTAACAAAACGTTACCTGCTCGTCTTCCACCTTACAAACGGCGATCGGACGACGCAACAAGTGCGTACCGCCGACGGAAATATTGCCGAATTGCCCGCAACGGACGCGCGCCTTTTCGGGCAACGCGAAAGTGATCGAATAGATATTGTCCGCAATGCGTTCGTTGCGAACGATCGTCGCGCTGTAATCTTTCATAACCGCTCCTTATTTTTTCATGCTGCCGATCACGCTCGACAGATCCTTTTGCATAGCGATCGTCGCCGCGCGCGCCGCTTCGTAATACGTGCCGCCGTTCTTTTTATACGCGCACAAAATGCCGCGCGAATTATTCACTACGCCGCCGAGTCCGTTCGCGCCGAAACAGCTTTTCAGCATTTGCGCGTTGCCGCCCTGCGCGCCGTAACCGGGAATCAAAAAGAAGGTATGCGGCAACACTTCGCGCAATCTCGCGGCTTCGGTAGGATGCGTTGCGCCGACGACCGCGCCGACGGCGGAATAGCCGTACGCACCGATCGTGCTCTCGCCCCACTTTTCCACCAAACCGCCCATTCTCTCGTACATGGGCGTGCCGTCTTCCAAAATCAAGTTTTGCACTTCCGCGCCGGAGGGGTTGGACGTCTTGACTAAGACGAAGATACCCTTGTCGCGCGCCGCGCACTCGTCTACGAACGGTGCGATACCGTCCGTACCCAAATAGCCGTTGACCGTTACGTAATCGGACGGGAACGCACGGTGCGCCCTGCCGTTGACAGCCGTTTCACCGAGGAACGTCTTGGCGTAGCACGCCGCCGTCGAACCGATATCGTTCCGCTTCGCGTCCGCAATGACGACCAAATCTTTCTCCGCCGCGTATTTCAGCGTTTCTTCGTACACCTGCATGCCGGGCACGCCGTACATTTCGTAATAGGCGATTTGCACCTTGACGGAGGGAATGATATCGTAGAGCGTATCGATCAGTTTTTTGTTGAAATCGAATACTCGTTCGGCAACACCCTCGAAGCTCGTTACCCCCGTTTTCATCTCATCGGGTAAATAGTCGAACAGCGTGTCCAAACCTACGCACGTCGGGTTTTGCAAATCGATGATTTTCTCAATCAGTCTATCCGTGATCATATCCTTTTCCTCTCTTTCTTACGCTTGATATTTAATTTCGCCGTCCACCACGGTGTATTTCACCGCGCCGAACAATTCTTTGCCCTTGAAGGGATTGTTCTTGCCCTTGCTTACGAACGATTCGGGATCGACCGTCCACTTTTCGTCCAAATCGGCGATCGTAAAATCCGCCGCCTTGCCTTCGGCAATCTCGCCGCCGTCCAAGCCCAAGATCCGCGCAGGTGCGGCGGACATTCTCTCCGCCAACGCAGGTAAGTCGAGCACGCCCGTCTTATACAAGTAGGTAACGGCGAACCCGAAAGAAGTTTCGATGCCGCTGATTCCGAACGCCGCCAAGTTATATTCTACGTTCTTATCGTTGGTATGGTGGGGTGCGTGATCGGTTACGATACAATCGAGCGTGCCGTCGCGCAAACCTTCCAAAATCGCCTGTCTATCCCGTTCTTCGCGAATGGGAGGGTTGACTTTGGTGAACGTATCGAACGTCGTTACGATCTCGTCCGTCGCCGCAAAATAGTGCGGACAGGTTTCCGCCGTTACTTTCACGCCGGCGCGTTTCGCGTCGCGAATGAGTCGCACGCCGCTATGGGTGGAAACGTGGCAGATATGTACGGGAACGTCCAAACTCTCCGCGAGCGCGATATCTCTTGCAATCACGATATCTTCCGCCGCACGGGGAATACCTTTCAAGCCTGCGATCGTGGAGCTGAGCCCTTCGTTCACTACGCCGCCGTCTACCAAATCTTTATCTTCGCAATGGCAAAGGCAGGTCATATTAAATCCGCTGGCGTATTCCATCGCCAGGTACATCAAACGGGAGTTCTTCACCGATACGCCGTCGTCGGAAATCGCTACCGCGCCTGCTTTTTTCATGTCGCCGATCTCCGCAAGCTCCACGCCCTTTTCCCCTTTCGTAATCGCGCCGATCGGGTGCACTTTGCACAAGCCCACTTCTTTCGCGCGGTTCTTGATATAGCTGACGACGACTTTGTTATCCGCTACGGGGTTGGTGTTGGGCATACAGCAAATTTGCGTAAAGCCGCCCTTTACCGCCGCGCGGCTGCCGCTTTCGATGTCCTCTTTATATTCGTAACCCGGTTCGCGAAGATGTACGTGCATATCGATAAGTCCCGGAAAGACGTACAATCCCTTGGCGTCGATCTCCTCTCCGCCGCAGGGCAACTCGTCCGCGATTTTTACGATTTTACCGTTCTCTACGAGAATATCCTTTTTCTCGACTGCGTTCTTCAACACTACGTTTCCGTTTCTGATGATCATAACCTGTTCCTCTTTTTTCTTATTTCGTATTTCTATAATCGTTCAAGAGTTTCAACGCCGCCATACGCACCGCGATTCCCGAAAATACCTGTTCTTCAATACGGCTTTGCGCGTGATCGATGACCGAACCCGTCAATTCCACGCCGCGGTTGACGGGACCGGGGTGCATCACGATCGCGTGCGGTTTGGCAAGCTTCAAATCGTTTGCCGTTACCCCGTAGAACGTCGCGTATTCGTTCAACGACGGGAAATTGCCTGCCTGTTGTCTTTCCAACTGTATCCGCAACCCCATCACGACGTCGGCGTCCCGCAACGCCTCTTCCTTACTTTTACAAAGTTTCGCGCCCAAGCGATCGATTCCTTTCGGAATCAGCGTTTCGGGAGCGTACATATACACTTCCGCGCCCATCGTCCGCAAGCCGAACAAGTTAGACTTCGCCACGCGCGAGTGTTTGATGTCCCCGACGATCGCCACCTTCAAGCCCTCTAACGAGCCGAAAGTTTCGCGCATCGTCAGCATGTCCAACAACCCCTGCGTGGGGTGCTCGTTCATACCGTCGCCTGCGTTGAGTACGCTCGCGTTCGCCACTTTGGAAAGGAGGTAGGGCGCACCGCCCATCGGGTGGCGCATAATCAGGAAATCGTTGAGTTGGGCGTCCAACGTCTTGCCCGTATCCACGAGCGTCTCGCCCTTTGCCACCGACGACGAACCTGCCGCGATATTGATCACCGTCGCGCCGAGATATTTCGCCGCCAACTCGAAGCTGGTACGCGTTCTCGTGCTGTTTTCGTAGAAGAGAATGGTCGCCGTTTTCCCTTTCAAATAGGAAAGTTGTTTCTCTCCGCGCCGCAAATGATTTTTCATTTCTTCGGCGACGTCCAGAAGCTCCGTCAATTCGTCCTTCGTCAGGTCGATAAGCCCGATTAAATCTTTTCTTTTGAGCATATTTTCTCCTTTTGCGCCGCTTCGCGCTTGAAAAAAGCGTCCAAGGCACGAAACGCCCAAGACGCATGTGAACGGCAGCCATCGTTACCGTCGAGATTTTTTTCGGATTGTTTCGTTTTATCGGCTATTATTATAACACTTTTTTTCAGCGTTGTAAAGGAGAATACCGCCACTTTTCAAAATAGCCTCCCTTTTTCACGCACTTTTTTCGTCGCTGCTCCGTCAATAGATCTTGACCAAGCGGAATTGCACTTTATCGCACGAAGTCAGGATATATTCCACGCCGTTTTTTTGTGTCTTCAACGGGAAGTAGCCGCTGCCGTGCAAATGCCCGAACACTACCTTTTCCACGCCGTTCTCCTCGAACAGACGGGTGAACTCCGTTTCCTCGTTCTTTAAGGTGAACGGCGGATAGTGAATGAGCGCGACGAGCCGATCCCCCTCTTCTTTCAACTTCGACGCGTCCTTGAACGCCAAGCGAAAACGCTCCGCCTCGCGAAGATAGAGTTTTTGATCCTGCTCGGTAAATTCGGGAGAGCCGGGACACGTCCAGCCGCGCGAACCGACGAAGACGAAATCGCCGATCTTGACGCCGTCCGTTTGCAGGAAATGAAAGCTATCGTTCGGCGCGAGCGCGCGCAATTTCCCGATCCCGTTCCACCAATAGTCGTGATTGCCGCGAATAAAGACTTTTTCGCCCGGCAATTCGGCAAGCGCTTCCAAATCTTTCACGCCGTCGGAAAGCTTCATTGCCCAGCTGATATCGCCGGGAATGAGTACGACATCGTCCGCCGCGACGACGGACTGCCAGTCCGCTTTAATTTTTTCAAAATGCCCCTCCCAATTCCGTCCGAAAATATCCATCGGTTTGTCGTTAGACAAGGAAAGGTGCAAATCGCCTATTGCATACACGTTCATATCTATATTATACCAAGCAGACGGGCAAAATGTCAAGCCTTATCGACGAAGAAAAAGGAAAACGGACGACGTTTTTTCGCCGTCCGCGTCCTTTTTTTGCGCGCTATTTATTGCAACAGTTGCATTGCCCTTGCGGATAGAGCGGAAGCTCGAAAAATCCCGCGCATACCTCTTGCGAATAATCTTGTACGGGCGGTATGACGCAATAGCCGTACGAGGGGACTAACAACTCCACCGACATGGAAATTTTCAAGATGACGGTTACGCAAAGGGACACGGTAAAGCCCTTCGTATCGGCGTCGTATACACCCTCGGGTACGACGACGCCTGCCACCGCTTTCGCCGTGAACGGCATAATGGAGGGCGTGGGCACGTACAGCAATACGTCTTGATTGAGCGCGACGGTCGCCGTCGCTTTGCCCTCTACCCCCGCGGCGTCGGTGAACAGCACTTCGACGGGCACGCTTACGGTTGCCTGCACTCTCGCGCAAGGTTTATCCGTTTGCCGCTCGATCGACAAATTCGTTACCGTCGCTTCGGAAGAGGTCGAACGCGCGCTGACGAACGTCAAGGGATATGTAACGTCTGCCGGAGTAACGTCGGTCAGCGTCAACGAATAATTTTCGATTTGCGTTTGACGGATACCGGCGTCGAAGATTTTTTCCGCCTGAATACACACCTTTTCCGTCATGCCGTTCAGCGGATTGCCCGTGATCGCGCCCGGGCATTTCTCCGATTGAAAATTAGAATAAAAGGACATGGTATACCTCCTGTTTTACGAAAATCACCGAACCGCAACGCTCGTCGGAGCGCAAGCGCACGACAGAGCCACCCGTCGCACGCCGCACCTGCTCCCTGTTTTTCGCGCCGTCTATCGCCGCGATTTTCGGTCTTTCGCATAAGAATTACTTATTATATCGTATGCGAAAGCGCGCGGAATTGTTATCGTAAAACGGAAAAAGGGCGGTTATAACAGCACGCGCATACCCGGATAACACGCCGTCCTGCCGTTCAAGCGCACAAACCGTTCGTCGTCGCCGCAAAGCAACGCGCGCGTTTGCCCCTCACACGCCGTATACGCGTTGCCCACCGCCTCTTTCGGAACGGTCAGCACCTGTCCGACGAACGGTTCTTCCGTCAAGCCGTTCGTCTTTGCCAACACGCGTTCGGATACGCCGAACGCCCGTGCGATTTCGCGCAGCGTTTGCCCCTCTCGCACCTGATAATATTTCGGAATTTCTATCTTGATCATACCGAAACATTCTATGCACGCGGCAACGGAAAAATGCCTGCGCGTTCACCGCCGCCCGTGCGCCGTTCTATTTTCACCGCAAGGCTCGTACAATAGGAATATGAAAAACAACGTCCGTACCCTCACCGCCGCGCGCAAATCGCGCCCGTCGGTTGCCGCCACCGCCTCCTTCGTTACCGTCCTGTCCGTCGCCGAACGCGGACTCGGTTTTTTATACCGAATCGCCCTCTCCCGTCTACTCGGCGCGGAGGGATTAGGGCTATACCAAGTTTCCCTCTCCCTCTTCGCCGTCTTTTTAACGATCGGCACGGGCGGTATTCCCCTTTGCGTATCCCGACTGATCGCCAAAAGCAAAGCGGAAAACGATCGTCGCGGCGAAAGCAACGCCCTGTCTGCGGGTCTACTCCTCGCCCTGCTGCTCACCCTCCCCGTCGCCCTCCTCTTGGAAGGGTGCGCGCAATACCTCCCCTTCCTCTTCTCCGATCCGCGCTGCGTGCGCCCTTTCAAAATTCTCCTCGTCGGGTTGGCACTCTCCGCGCTCTACGCCGTCTTCCGCGGCTATTTTTGGGGAAACGACGATTTCGTTCTCCCCTCGTTTTTAGAGATTGCCGAAGAAACGGTTATGGTCGTTTGCGGCGTACTGCTGTTGCAAACGGTGCGCGATCCCTTGGACGGCGCGACGAAAGCCGCCTACGCCGTACTCGTATCCTACGCTTTTTCCTTTACGGCGTCCGCCGTTTGTTTCTTCTTCCGCGGCGGAAGATTATCCTCGCCGAAGCGCGCCCTGCCCCCGTTGTTGCGCGCCGCAAGCCCGATCACCGCCGTCCGCGTCGGCGGTTCGCTGTTGCAATCGGCAATCGCCGTGTTGCTGCCCACGACGCTCGTCCGCGTCGGTTTCACGCAATCGGAAGCGATCAAGGCGTACGGCGTCGTTTCGGGTATGGCGATGCCCGTACTCTTTATCCCAGCCACCGTCATCAGTTCGTTGGCGTTGGTACTCGTACCGCGACTGTCCGAAGATTTTTACCGCGGCAATACCGCGCGGCTGTACGAAAATATCCGCAAAGGACTGCGCATTTCCTTTCTCGTTGCGTGCACGCTTACTCCCTTTTTCGCCGTACTCGGCGACGAAGTGGGGTTGCTCGCCTTTGCCAGTGTGGAAGCCGGCGCGTTTATCCGCGCAGGCGCGCCCTTGCTGATTCCTCTCTCCCTGACGATGATCACGACGAGTATACTCAATTCTATGGGGTTTGAACGGCAAACGTTCGTCTTTTACTTTCTCTCGGCGGCGACGTTACTCCTTTGCGTATTGCTGTTGCCGCGCGTATGCGGCGTGTACGCCTATCTTTGGGGAATGGGTGCGAGCTATTGCCTGAACGCCTGTTGCAACCTGCGTTTACTCACCCGAAAATGCAAGGGCGTATTCTCCTTGCGGCGCGTACCGACTACCCTATACCGCGCCCTCGTCGCGGCGGTTTGCGCGTTCGGCGTCGGGTGCGCGCTCTCCCCGTTTTTCAAACGGTATTGCGGTGAAACGCTCGCCGCGCTCGCGATCGGCGGTTGTATGGCGGCGTGTCTTTGCGCCCTGTTTTTCGCGTTCGGCTTGCCGCCCTTCCCTACGCGGAGAAAAAAACGCAAAAAATCGGGCGAATAGAACAAGTTTTTCCCTTTCTATCCTTGACATTATCCCGTTTTGCGTGTAAAATAGAAGTGTAAACAAATTATACAAGGAGTTTTTTATGGGATACAAGACAAGAGAATGGCGCAATTCGATGCGTATCACACTCGATTACAACAATATGACGGATACTTTCTTGGGCGAGCGCGGTTTCACGCGTAAACAACTGAACGCCTATTCGTCGAAAGCGGCGGCGGCGTTCCGCTACGTCAAAGAAAACCGCGGCAAAGACGAACTGTATATGGGTTGGACGGAATTGCCCTACAACCAAAACGAAATCGTCGCGGATATTTTGGAAACGGCGAAAAACGTCAGAAAGAAATTTCAATATTTCGTAGTGCTCGGTATCGGCGGCAGCGCGCTCGGTCCGATCATGGCGTTCAACTCGCTTTGCCACTTGCATTATAACGATCTTCCCAAATCGAAGAGAAAAGGTCCGAAATTCTACGTGGAAGACAACGTCGATCCCGTGAGAATGCGCGATTTGTTGGACGTTATCGAACCGGATAAAACGTGCTTCAACGTCATCTCTAAATCGGGCGCGACGAGCGAGACGATGACGCAATATTTGATCGTTTTGGACTTGCTTACGAAAGCAGGCGTCAACGTGAAAGACAATGTCATCTTCACCACCGACGAAAAGAAGGGCAACTTGAAAAAGATTTCCGACGAAATGGGCGGTATCAAGAGCTACGTGCTCCCCGACGGCGTAGGCGGTCGTTTCTCCCAACTTTGCCCCGTCGGTTTGTTACCCGCGGCGGTACTCGGTATCGATATCAAAGGCTTGCTTGCAGGCGCGGCGTATATGGATTCCGTTTGTCGTCAACCCTCTATGTATAAGAACCCTGCCCTCATGTGCGCGGTATTGCAAATCGCGGCGATGGAGCAAGGCAAGAATATCGGCGTTATGATGCCCTATTCGGACAACTTGAAATATATTGCCGACTGGTATTGCCAGCTGTGGGCGGAATCGTTGGGCAAGAACGTTACGTTGGACGGTCAACCTTGCAACGTCGGTCAAACGCCCGTGAAATCGCTCGGCGTTACCGATCAGCACTCGCAAGTTCAACTCTACACCGAAGGTCCTTACGACAAAGTCGTTACCTTCCTGTCGTTGAAAAAGTACGCTTGCGAAATGCCCATTCCGCACGGCTGTGAAAGCATCCCCGACGTGGCGTTCCTCGGCGGACATACGATGGAAGAGTTGATTCAAGCGGAGAACGCGGCAACAGCGTACGCGTTAACGAAAGCAGGCAGAATGAACTACACCCTGTGGTTGCCCGAATTGAACGCGTTTACCTTAGGTCAGTTGCTGTTCTTGTTCGAATTGCAAACGGCGTACGCAGGCGCAATGCTCAACATCAACACCTTCAACCAACCGGGCGTAGAAGAAGGCAAGAAAGCAACGTTCGCGTTGCTCGGCAAAAACGGCTACGCCGATAAGAAGAAGGAACTCGATTCCCTGCCCGAAAAACAAGCGGACTGCATCATCTAACCGCAAAAAACGAACGGAAAGCGACGGAAGAAAAATTCCGCCGCTTTTTTTGTATACTTCGCGCCCATTCGGGCAATACTCTTGCCGTAACGAAAAGCCGCGCCCTTTACATATATTGAAAGTGAGGAGTTGGATTCGGTTTTTCAAAAGAGGTAACGGTATGAACGTAAAGCGCGGTGAATTGTATTATGCAGATCTCTCCCCCGTGGTCGGGAGCGAACAGGGCGGAATCCGCCCCGTGCTCGTCGTGCAAAACGACGTCGGCAACAAATATTCGCCCACCGTCATCGCCGCCGCCGTAACGAGCAAAATCAACAAAGCCAAGCTCCCCACCCATATCGAACTGCCGCCTGCCTTCGGGCTTGCCAAGGAAAGCGTCATTTTGTTGGAACAAATACGCACTCTCGACAAAAAACGATTGAAAGAACGAATCGGAGAATTGCCGCCGTCCACGATGTATAAAGTCAACCGTGCGATCCTCATCAGTTTGGGCTTTCCCGTCAACCGATAACTTTATAAACAAAATACGTGCGATTTTCCGTAAAAAGGACAAATTGCGCGTATTTTTTTCGTGTATACTGATAGGCGAAATTTTCTCCTATCGGAGGTACTCGTATGACCGTTCAAAAACAAATTCGCCCGTCCGTTCTCCTTGCCTACGCGTTCTTGCTGCTCGCCGCCGTTTGTCTTGCCCGTATCGGCGACAACGGCGAGCCGTTCGCCCTCGCGCTCGTCTACGCGATGAACGCCGCAGAGCTCTCCCCGGTCGTAGCCGTCGTCGCATACCTGCTGCCTGTGTTTTTGCGCTTTTCCCTGCAAAATCTCCTGCTGTGCGCCGCGCAAGCGATCGTCGTTACCGCCGCCTTTCTCCTGCAACGGAAATATTGCTCGCCGCGCGTGCAAAAATCCAATCTCCTACCCCTTTTCGCCCTCTCGCTTTCCCTCGGCGGTTACGCGGCGTTTTCCCCGTTCGCCGCCTATCCTTTCCCCTTCGATTTCCCTTTTTTCGCGGACGCACTCACGCAAAAAGTGCTCTGTTGCGCCACCACGTTCCTGCTTTCCGCCGTATTCGCCACTGCCCTCCGCGCACTCACGCGGAAAGCGCTCGTTTGCCGACTGCGCCCCGACGAGGGAACGTTTTGTATCCTCTTCTACCTCGCCGTCGGCGTGGGTTTTTGCCGCCTATTCGGTTTCAACGCATACACGGGTATCTCGTTTTTCATTCTACTCGTCTTTGCGTACGTTACGAAAGATCCGTCCGCGCTCGTTTGCGCGTTCGTGCTCTCCCTGCCGCCCTTCGCCGTGTTCGGGCTGTCCGTGGAACGTTTTTTCTTTTACGGAATCGCCGTTACCCTGCTTTCCCGTTTGAACCGATTATACGGCGCGTGCGCCCTGCTCTCCCTCTTTTTCCTCTTCGGGTTTATCGACGGACTGTACGCCGCGCCGACGGCGGCACTCGTCGAAGCGATACTCTTCGCCGTGCTCCCCGTGCTCTTCTTCGTACTCCTGCCCACGCCGCTCGTGCGTAGTTTGGAAAACAAAGTCGTATTCTACCGCGAAAAGCATTTGACGCGCGTGGCGATCAACCGCAACCGCGCGGCGATCGGACAACGGCTGTACGAAATCTCCGCCACCTTCCGCGAAATTCGCAGCACCTTCGTCGCACTCGGTGAGACGGGCGCGCAAGAAAGCGCGAAACAGTTCATTCAAAACGCCGTGATCGACTCCGTTTGCCGCTCGTGCGAACGGTTTGCCGTTTGCAAACGCAGGAACGTGCCGTCGCAGTTGAGTACGCTGATCGACGTCGGGTGCTTGAAGGGCAAGAGTAGCCTAATCGATCTCCCTGCCCGTATTTCCGAATCGTGCGTGCGGCAAAGCGATTTATTATACGCCGTCAACAAGCAAATCGGCGATTATAAAAAGTATATGGCGGAAGCGGAGAACGCCGCCAACGGCAGGCAACTGTTGGCAGGGCAGGCGCAGGGCGTCAGCGAAATTTTGAAAAATTTGGCTTTGGAACAAAGCGAACCGCTGAAAACGTACACCGACAAGGAACGCGCGTTCGCCGCCGAGTTGGCGCGCGTGGGCGTCGTTTGCAACGAAGTACTGATCTACGGCGAAGAGGACGATCTCACACTCTCGTTCGTTACGTACGGACTGTCCGACGTGAAAAAAATCGCCGCCGTCGCCACGCACCTGTTCGGCGTTCCGATGATTATTTCCGAACGCCTCCCCCTCTCGCAGGATAAATATTGCTGTATTCTCCGCAAAAAACCGCGCTACGACGGCGCGTTCGGCGTGGCGACACTCCGTAAAGCGGACGAAACGGATAGCGGCGATACCCACTCCGTCGTAAAAATCGACGAGCGGAAGTTTATGGTCGCCCTCTCCGACGGCATGGGCAGCGGACGGTACGCCCGTACGATTTCCGAAACGACGCTCTCCCTGTTGGAGAGTTTCTACCGCGCGAAAATGCCCTCCGATTGCGTGCTTTCCACCGTCAACAAACTGCTGACGTTCAGTCGCGAAGAAACGTTCGCGTGCGTGGATATTGCGGTGATCGATTTGGACAGCGGTCGCGCGGACGTCGTAAAAATCGGCTCGCCCAGCGGCTTTATTTTGTCGGGGAATACCGTCAAGATCTTGGAAAGCACTTCCCTGCCCCTCGGCATTTTGGACGGTATCCGCCCCGACTCCGCATCGTACGAATTGTTGGAAAACGACGTCTTACTCTTTTTAAGCGACGGCGTTACGGGGGCGTTCCCCTCTGCCGCCGATCTCTACGATAGCTTGCGGCATATCCCGACGGGGAATCCCCAACAACTCGCCGACGGAATCGTCCAACGCGCGCTGCAACTGTACGGCGGCGTGGCGAAAGACGATATGACGGCGGTGGCGGTGCGCCTCTTCCGCGCCACGGCGTAACCGCACTCTATCCCCGAACACGACAAAACCACGCACCGCATATCGGTGCGTGGCTTCGCAATTTTGTGAGTCAGCTATGAAAAGTTAGCTTGTTGGTTGCTTATTCTTCGTCGCTCCATTCTTCCGTCGTTTCTTCGACGGGAGCCGCGGGAGTTTCGGCAGCTTGCGCGGCTTGTTGTTTCGCCGTAAGCTTCGCCATACGAGCGTCCTTTCTCTTTTGCGCTTTCATTTCTTTCGTTTCGATACGAGCCGCATCGATACGAGCGCGCATTTCTTGCGGTGTAGGAGGCACGAACGCCGAACCTTCCGCGTTTTCTTCGATCACTTCGTAGTTTTCGTCTCTTTCCAAAATAGTCGCTTCCGTCTCGCCGTCGAACAGGTGAATGTGGTTCGCGTCGAACGCCAACTGAATGACGTCTTTAAGCGCAACGACTGCACGGCTGGAAATCTTCGCGATCATTTGCGTGGAGTTGTCGATAACCGACGATTCCTTATCCTCGTAATCGAGTTCGCAATAGATTTGCGTTTCCGCACCGAGCTTTTCGATAACTTCGATACGAGCGTTTACGATCGTGTCGGGGGACTTGGAAATGAACATTTGGTCTTGGTGGATATCTTCGGGACGAACGCCGAGCGTAATCGCCTTGCCGGTATCCAAATATTCGTTGATGTTCTTGATACGCGCCGCGATATGCTTCGGAAGCAAAATCTTGTTGCCGGCAACGAATTCTACGTATACCTTGCCGTCTTGCGCGGTGAGGGTAGCGTTCTTAAAGAAGTTCATTTGCGGCGTACCGATAAAGCCTGCAACGAAGAGGTTTACGGGATAGTCGTACAAGTTTTGAGGGGTGTCTACCTGTTGCATGAAACCGTCTTTCATAACGACGATTCTCGAACCCATGGTCATAGCCTCGACTTGGTCGTGGGTAACGTAGATGAACGTCGTAGCCAAACGCGCGTGGAGTTTGGAAATTTCCGTTCTCATGGAAGCACGCAATTTTGCGTCCAAGTTGGACAAAGGTTCGTCCAAAAGGAATACTTTGGGTTCACGAACGATCGTTCTACCGAGGGCAACACGTTGACGTTGACCGCCGGAAAGCGCCTTCGGCTTTCTCGAAAGGTAATCGGTAATGCCGAGGATCTCCGCAGCCGCCTTAACTTTTTGATCGATAATTTCCTTGGGTACTTTACGAAGCTTCAAACCGAACGCCATGTTGTCGTATACGGACATGTGGGGATACAACGCGTAATTTTGGAAAACCATGGCGATATCTCTGTCCTTGGGAACGACTTCGTTCATCAACTTGCCGTCGATATACAATTCGCCCGAAGAAATTTCTTCCAAGCCTGCGATCATACGAAGGGTGGTAGACTTACCGCAACCGGAAGGTCCAACCAACACGATAAATTCTTTATCGCGAATATCCAAACAAAAATCGAATACGGCTTGAACACCCGAAGGGTATACTTTATTTATGCCTTTCAGCAAAAGTCCTGACATAATATTTTCCTCCAAATGGAATATGAATTTTTCATTACTAATATTTTACTATATTTGCCGATTTTTTACAATAGACAAAATAGCCAAAGTTGTCCTTTTCGATTGTATACTTTGCACAACTTTCACCGATTTTTGTTGTTTTTGCACAAAAATCGCCCCTCGCCGCCAACGAAAACCAGACGAGAGATTGCCGCGCGATGTGCCGCCGCTCGCAATGACAGGGCGTGCCACGCAACGATGAAAAACCGCCGCACCAAAGGCGTGGCGGCAAGGTAAAAAAATTACATTTTTTCAAATCTTTCAACGGGCGAAACGAACACCGTTGCGCCGCCGACGAGGACTTCCGTTTTATAATAGCCGAAGTTAGGCACGCCTGCCGACACCACGGACGGCATAGGCTCCATACGCTGCGCGCAATGTTTGCGGATCAACTCGATTGCACCGTCCACCCGTTCGTCCTCCGTACCGATCAATAGAGTAACGTTTCCAGCTTGCAAAAAGCCACCCGTCGTTGCCATTTTCGTAAAGGCGAAGCCCTCCGCCGCCAAAGCGTCACATACCTCACTCGCGTCCTTTTTGTTGACGATAGCCGTGATCATTTTCATCGTATTTTTCCTCCTTTCGGGCAAAACCCCTTATCCACAGTATAGCAAAATTTTTCTTTTTTGTCAACGCCTATCGTGAATTTTCTTCCACGAACGCCCCGTAATATTCTTCGCCGCGCTCGTAGGCGATCCTGCCCTGCATATAATCGACCAAGCCGTCGATAAACTCCCTCTCGTCCGACTTTTTCACCGCCACGCACAACGCCACTCGTTCGCCGTAGTCGCTTTCCAGCGGCGAAGTACGCCGCAGAGCGAGATAGCTTTGCACGCCGTCCAAACCGTTATATTCGACGAACAGTCGATATTCGACGCACGGTTGCAACGACCGTATTTCCGCGCCGTTCAAACAGTCTGCCACGCAGGAAGAATAGGCGCGCACCAAACCGCCTGTACCGAGTTTAATACCGCCGAAATAGCGCACGACGGCAACCGCCGTTTCAAACAATTCGCGATTTTTCAACACTTCCAGCATAGGCACGCCTGCCGTGCCCTGCGGCTCGCCGTCGTCCGAAAAGCGCTGCAAATTCCCCGTTTTATCGGCAACGAACGCGTAGCAAACGTGCGTCGCCAACGAATGTTTCGCGCGAATACTCGCCACGAACGCGCGCGCTTCCTCTTCCGATTCTACGTGCGCGCAGTAGGTAATGAACCGCGATTTTTCTATGATTTTTTCGTCTTCATACGCGGCGTATACCGTGCGTATCCGTTTCTCCATACCCGTTCTCTCCTTACGTCCGTTGCTATTGTACCACAAACGCCGCCGCTTTGTCAAACGGAAAAGCAACGACGGTGCGTGCCGTCGTTGCCTCTCTTTCTAATTTTTTATATAGTTTTACGCAACCGGCGGCAACTGAATCGTTTCCGTTTCGCCGTAGGTGAAGGTTGCAGTCGTATGAACCGATCCCCCTGGCGTCGCCACAACCACCGAATAATAAACCAATTTACCGTTTTCAAACTTGAACACTAAATTGCTATATTGTTCCTCTGCGCAGACAACAATCGAGGCTGCTTTATACGCCTTATCCGTTTCGTCGTAGGTAAACTGCGCAAACGCGAAACTATCGCTGAAACCCGCTATTTGGTTCGTTGCCCGCACGTACTCCTCTTGCGTGCTCGTCTTCTTTTCGCTGCCCTCGATTTTGAAATAGCTATTGTCTTCTTTATAGTAGAATGTTCCTGCGCTGTTGCGTTCAACCACATGCACCGTCTTGCCGTCAAACTCCGCAAAGTGCAGGGGCTCGGTACTCTCACCTACTACCGTCACGGCATCAAGCTTATAGTTCGTTGCGCCTTTCATATCCAACGCGTCTGCCCATTCGGTTGCCGTTACCGTCGTTACGGCGACGGGCGTGGTGGAAGAACTGCTCGAAGAGGAACTGCTCGAAGAGCTGTTCGAAGAAGAATTGCTCGAAGAAGAGTTGTTCGAAGAAGAGTTGTTCGAAGAATCCCCTGCGGAAGCGGAGCTGCTGACCGAAGCGCTGCCCGAATCGGGAGTACTCGTCGATTGATCGTCGTCGCATGCGGCTACGGCAAAACAAGTGCCGAGTGCAAGCAAAAGTGCCACTAATTTTTTACCTCTCATATATCCTATCTCCTTTGTTTCGGGCAATTATTCGTCCTCCACACGTCCATTATACC
>CAZDCO010000008.1:0-35791 GCA_964504025.1 uncultured Clostridia bacterium | reverse complement strand
AATGACAAAAATGGGAAAAGTCCTCGCAATGACAAAAAGAGCAACGATAAAAAGCGGCATAAAAACGAGCCGTTGCGCCGTCAGCGCAGGCGTTTGGCGCGGCGATCGTGCGCTTCCATAAAGTCCAGCACTGCCGATTGTGCGGCGGTATCCACGTTCGGTTGCGCGGCGGTATCCGCACTCGGCAAGGGCGCGGTTTTTGCAGTCGGTTCGTCCGCAATCGGGGGCGACGGCGATTCGTTTTGCTGTTTTTGAGTGGGTAACAGGGCTTGTAAAAGTTGAAACAAACCGAACGGTTGCAAAGAAAAACCTCCAAATATCAGAAATTCAAGAAAAAAAGCGGCGAAACGGTGCAATTTCGTTTGCTTTGCTTGGCGTTTTGATATATAATAGAATATGCGTTAAAATAGCCTAATTATAACGGCTAACGAGCGCGTGCGGTTTTTTCCGCAAGACAGCAAACAAATTAAGGAGTCCTTTTTACTATGAGGGATACAAGCAAAAAAATACTTTCCGTAGCTGCGGCGGCGGTACTCGCTTCTACGTTGTTGCTCGGCGGTTGCGGTGCAACGGCATACAAGGGCGACGCATTGGACGGCTACGTTTCCGAAGCAACGGTGGAAAGCAACGGCGGCTTTGCCGTACGCAAGGGTGATTTCGTCTACTTTATCAACGGCTACGCAAGCCACACGGGGGATAACACCTACGGCGTACCCGAAAAGGGCGCGTTGATGCGCATTTCCGTTGCAGATTTGAACGCGGGCAACTACGCGAAAGTAAAGACGGTCGTTCCGTCTTTGTTCACCGCACAAGATTATACGTCCGGTATCTATATCTTCGGCGACTACGTCTACTACGCAACGCCGACGACGAACAAAGACGTACAAACGGGCGAACTTTCCAACGGCTCGTTAGACTTTAAGCGGGCGTCCATCAAGGGCGACGCCGCGCCTATGGACGATTACTACTTCCGTTTGTCGAGCAACTCCTCCAAATACCGTTTCACCGAAGTGGACGGCGTCGTATATTGTATGTACGAAGAGGACGGCAACTTAAAATCGTTCAACACGAGTACGAGAAAGACGAGCGTTTTGGTATCGGGTGCTTCCACCTACTATTACGACCAAACGAATTTGGACAGCCCGTACGTCTATTATACCATGTCCGTCAAGGACGTGGACAAGGAGAACCCTTCTTCCTACGATTATACGCAACTCTATTGCGTAACGGCGGATACGACGGCTACGGCGGACGCGAATACGGCGAAAGTATCCGTTTCCAACGGCGTCGAGTACGAGTTCGACGTGAACTACTTTAACGAATACAACGCGGAGAACAAAGATTCCGCGTACGATTTGAGCGATTATAGCAGCTATCCGTACGTGAACCTCGGCAGCTTGGTTTTGGACGGCGTCGGTAGCCAATGCGAAGAGACGATGTTCAACACGAACGGCAACGTCGGCGATGCGTCCACCTCCAACGGCTATAAATATACGATCAGCAGCGTACAAAACGGCGGCGTGTACTTCACGCGCTCCAACGTAACGACGAACTCTACCACGTCCCCCTTGTACTACGTTGCCAACGCAACGTCGAGTGCGTCGGCTTGGAATGCGGTAACGGGCAACGATGCCGTGGAGACGGTTGCGGACGATTCTACGAGTTTGACGGGCGCGTACCTGTATAAGAATAACGACGCGCATGCGTACCTGTATAAGAAGACGGTAGGCAGCGCGACGCACCTCGTTCGCCATGCGAAAAACGCGAGCGGCGTTTACGAGGACGTAACCCTGACGAAAGACGTGGCGGACGCTACGCTTTGGAAATTGATCGGCGACACGCTGTACTACTACGATACCAAGACGAACGACGATTCGTCTACGAACGGTAAAAACCTGACGATGATCCGTATCAATGGTAGCAAGGACGATTATAACATCCAACAAAACTTCGGCGGCGACGCGAACTCGTCCGATTTCGCGCCCGTGATCGTACCCCTCGTGGACTGGGATTCCGCTTGGTATGCGCCTGAAATTTTCGAGGATACCGTATTATACGTGAACCAACAGACGTTTGGTGCAAACTATTACAAGTATATCTACGCGGCGAAGATCGACGCGGCGACGGCGAAGAGCAATATCGAAGCGGTGGAAGCGGTGAACGACGCGATCGAGGAAAGCGAGTTGTCCACGACGCAAGCGGTATTGAAATATTACTACCGCACCGGTTTGACGACGGCGTACGATAACGTGAAAAACTTGTATAGCGAAAGCGCGCAAAATAAGATCCAAGAATTTATCAACAAATTCACGGGCGAAGACGCGTTGAAGTTGGAGAACAAGATCGTTTCCATCGTCGGTAAAATGACGGCGGACGACGAGAAGAAAGTCGCGGACGAATGGAGAACAACTTTGAAGTCGGAAACGACGACGGACGAGGAAGAGGGCTCGCCTACATGGGCGATCGTGCTGATTATCGTTGGCGGCGTACTCGTCGTGGCGGCGGCGGTACTCGTGCCCCTGCTCGTGGTATCCGCGAAGAAGAAAGCGAAGAAGGCGGAAGAAGAAGCGACCGTGAACGCGTATAAGCGCAAGAAGATCGATACGACGGACGATAAGTCGATCGACGTATACGCGGACGAAACGACCGAAACCGTTGCCGAAGAAGGGACGGAAGAAGTCGCTGTGGAAGCGGAAGAAAGCGCGGAAACGCAGGACGAAGAATAAGCAAAAACGAGCAAAGAGCGTTCGCGAACGGTGGAACGCTCTTTTGCGTGTGAAAAATTGAAGAATTTTCATAAAAAAATTGAAAAACGGCATAAAAACGGTTTACAAAAATGAAAATTCCTAATATAATATAGCAAAAATACACGGCGCGAGCCGATAACGAGGGATAAATAGAAATGGCGAGATATATTTTGTGTCCGCGTTGCGAATTGAATTTTATCGACGCAGACGAGAGAGAATATTGCGAGGTATGCACGAAAGAATTGAGCGGAGAAAAGACGTTCTCTGACGATTTTGAGGCGGACGAGAACACCGAGGAAATGGAGCTTTGCCCCGTTTGCGGCGAAAACTATATGGCGTTCGGCGAAAAGATGTGCGAAGAATGTAAAAAGAAGAACGATTACGAAGAGGAAGAATCGGACGAGGACGAAGATAAAGAGGACGCGTCCTGGCGTTCCTACCTCGACGACGAGGAAGAAGAACTCGATTTGGGCATTCCCGATTCCGAATTTGAAGACGACGAAGCGGAAGAGGAAGAAGAGGAAGAAGAGGAGAACGCCGAAGACGATTTCGAGTACGTTTCCGCCGACGATTATTACGATATGGAAGACGACGAGGACGACGACGAAGACGACGAGGACGACGATTTCTAAAAACAAAAACGAACGATCCGTTACGCTATGCAGCGTAGCGGATTTTTTTACGCGTATTTTTTCAAAACGCTTGCATTTCTCTGTAAAACGTGTTATACTGAATACGCTAAACAAATTGAATAAACAGAGTATGGGGTATTTTTCTTTTTTAGAGGATAATTCCTCTTTTTGCACATACTGTAATGGTCGATATTTGTCAAGGACGCAAATTCTTCATTACAGTAAGTCGGGTTTTTATCCCACTCTGTTTCAATTTGTTTAGCGGCAATCGGAGTTTGCGTTTTTGGGTGCGTCAACTTCGGTTGGCGCATTTTTATTTTATACAAAAAAAGAAAAGTGAGGTAAAAAAAATGTATTGTCCCTATTGTGGTACGCATGCAGACGACGGTTCTTCCTATTGCCTGTCCTGCGGAAAAGCACTCAAAAACGATTGGAACGCTTCGGTGGCATATACGTGCGCGACGGAAGAGAGCGACGAATGGTCGTCGAACCAAGACGCGCGCAAAAAGAAAGTTTTTATATGTACGGTCTTGGAAGCCGTGTCCGCGGCGATGGCACTCCTCTCCGTTCTCCTGGTGTTGTTCTTGCCGACGTGTTTTAACGAGTATACGATTACCGTAAACGGCGTGAGCCAAACGGTGATCACGCAAGAATCGCTCTTCGTGCTGTGCGAAAAAGCGGTGCGTATGCTGTTCAACGGCAGTCTCATGTCCTTTCTCATCTTCGGTGCTGGCGGGACGGTCGCCGGGGGGGTTGTCCTTGAAAGCGTTATCCTTGCCGTCATGAACATCGTCGTGAAAGTGAAACACGTGGTTTCGTTCGACGGATATTATGCCAAGGGAGGCGGTGTGGACGACGCGCAAGGCGTCGTAAAACGCTTAAAGGCGAATCGAACCAATGTTTTCTACAACATGATTATCGTGGAGGTTGTGATGTTCGTGCTCGGCGTTTACGTTTACGACGGCGTCGTCGTCGGATCGCACGTCGCGATCGGCGCGGTAATCGTCGTCGGGTATTTGCTCGGCAAATGCGCGAAGATCGCCAAAAAAAAGGTTACGGATTAAAAAAAGCACTCACCCAAAAAAAGCAACTCCGCAACGTAAGCCTTGCGCTCACGTCGCGGAGTTTTTTTACGCGCGTTCGATCGGTTTAGAGATCGTCCGCGTCTTGAACGGGGAGTTCCCGTTCGTTTTCAGGTCTTCCCGTATAGCTGCCGTCTACGTCCGTCGCCGAGGGCGGCGGAAAGAGGGCGATCGCCCGTTTCGTGGGCTTGGGAAGGTTTGCGGCGCGCCGTTTAGTCATTGTTGCCGCCGTGCTCGTAGCTGTGGTTTTCTTCGTTTTTCGTGCCGCAGCCCTTGTTGTTCTTTGCTTTACCGTTTTGTTTGTTGTGTTTCATTCTTTTCGTTCTCTCCTTTTTCTATATTTACAAAGCCTGCCCGTATCTTTCGCTCTTTTGCGTTTTGAACGGAATTATTTTTCCGTACCCTCGAAAGGCAGGTGCAGATCAACGTAGCCCTGTCCTGCTTTGCAAAGCGGACACGTTTTCCACGCTTCCGTAGCCACGTGCGCGTAACCGCAATCGCTACATACCCAAAGCAGGGGCTTTTCGCTCGTATACAGCGTACCGTTCTTTACGGCGTCGCAAAGATATTGAAAGACGATCTTATGTCGTTTTTCCACTTCCGCGACCATCGTATACAACGCTGCAACGTCCTCAAAACCCTCTTTTTTCGCCGTGCGAGCAAACGACGGATATATATCCTCCGATTCGTTTTTCTCGTCGGCAGCGGCAAATTTTAAGCCTTCCGCAAGCGTACCTGCGTGGAAGGGATAGCCGCCCTCGAACGTTACGTTGTCCTTGCTGCCCGTCTTTTCTATGATCTTGTTAAAAAATTGCGTAGCGTGCAGCGTTTCGTTCTTGGCGATCGTGCGGATCGCGTCCGAAAGAGTTTTCATCCTTTCCTGCATGGCAAGTTTCGCCACCATTTGATAGCGCATGCCTGCCTGACATTCGCCGGCAAAACTCCGCGCCAAGTTCAAAAAGGTTTCCGTTTTTTCAAATTGCATAATAAACTCCATTTCCAAGGCTTGCCTTGTGTAGGCAGTATGCGTCGCCCGTCGCGCGTTATACCCGATTTTTTACAGGGAAGTTATGGAAAAAAACGAAAAAGCGCGCAAAACCGCTTGCCAAAACGGACGGAATTATATACAATATAAGAAAAAAGAAGAGAGAATCGATCGTATGTTGAATATCGTTTTGGTAGAGCCTGAAATTCCGCAAAACGCGGGGAATATCGCGCGCACTTGCGCCGCGACGGGAACGCGTTTGCATTTTATCCGTCCGCTCGGCTTTGAAGTTACCGACAAATACTTGAAGCGCGCAGGCTTAGATTATTGGAATTTGGTAGAAATTTTCTATTACGACAGCTTTGAAGAATTATGCGAAAAATACCCCGACGGGAAGTTCTATTTCTTTACGACGAAAGGTCGTCGTCGGCACAGCGACGCGCAATTCCGAGACGGCGATTTTTTGGTATTCGGCAAGGAAACGAAGGGGCTGCCCGAAGAGCTACTGTTGCGCCACCCCGATACCTGTTTGCGTATTCCCATGCGTAGCGAGGCGCGTTCTCTCAATTTGAGCAACTCCGTGGCGATCGTGCTGTACGAAGCGTTGCGGCAAAACGATTATTTTTCCTTGTTGGAAGAGGGCGAGCTGCACAACCATTCTTGGAGCGAAGCCGAGGAGAAATAGAGGATAAACCTCGTATAAAAGGATAAATTATAGGCAATAACCTACCGTGTACGTTCACGGAGGTTATTTTTTTATGAAAAACGGTTGCATAATTTTTCTTTTGTCAATCATAATAAGTTTAACGGCGTACGGTTTTGCGGCGAGGGCGCAAGGGCGGGAAAGCACGGTTTACGAGCCGTCGCAATATTTGCGTATGCACGTTCGTGCGGACGGGAACGGGGAAGCCGCGCAAGCGGTGAAGTATAAAGTCCGCGACGGGCTGGTGGCGTATTTAACGCCGATCGTTGCCGAGTGCGAGGCACGCGACGAGGCGTTGCGCGCCGTCCGCGAGCGGTTATCGGAGATCGAAAGCGTGGCGAACGGGGTGTTGCGTGCAAACGGTATGCCGTACGGCGCGACGGCGCAGATCGAGGTGGAGTATTTCCCCACGCGCGTTTACGACGGGTATACGTTGCCTGCCGGCGAATACGCCGCGCTGATCGTGCGGTTGGGCAGGGGGGAAGGCGAAAATTGGTGGTGCGTCGTCTATCCGCCGTTATGTTTCACGTCGCCGACGGGCGGTAACGTCGTCTATAAGAGCAAGATTGCGGAGATTATTCGGCGTTGGCGTGAAAACGGATAAAAGGCGTAGGCAGGTATGCGTCGAGCGGTACATACAGGAGGAAAGAGTATGAAAAAGAGTGTGAAAAAAATCGGGCTGTGGGCGGCGGCGATCTTGGCGGTGGCGTTGCCCGTAACGGCAGGCGTGCGAGCGGCGGCAACGGGTACGGGCGGCGACGAACGGGCGTGGTGCGCCGAAATTCCGACGGCGGTCTTGCGGCAGGGCGCGCAGGGCAGCGAGGTGAAAGAGGTGCAACGCCGCTTGAAGAAGTGGGGATGTTATAACGGCAGCGTGGACGGGATATTCGGAAAAGCCACGAAAGCCGCGGTGATTTCCTTCCAAAAGAAGAACGGTTTAACGGCGGACGGCGTCGTGGGCAAGGCGACGTATCAGGCGCTTGGCATGAACGACGCGTATAACGCGCTCGTCGGCGGTTCGGGCGGCGCGAACGGCTATTCTAGCTCGGACGTATACCTACTTGCGCGGACGATTTACGCGGAGGGCAGGGGAGAGCCGTACGTGGGACAGGTGGCGATCGGCGCGGTGATTTTGAATCGTGTCCGCCACGACGAATTTCCGAACACCGTATCGGGCGTAGTCTATCAAAAGAACGCGTTTACGGCGGTAACGGACGGGCAAATCAATTTGACGCCCGACGACACGGCGATGAAAGCGGCGCGCGACGCCATCAACGGTTGGGATCCGTCGGGCGGTGCGATATACTATTATAATCCCGCGATCGCGACGAGCACTTGGATATTCTCGCGACCGACGATAACGGTGATCGGGAAGCACGTATTTGCGGTATAAAGGAGGGGGAGTATCGTATGAAAGAGAAAGAAAAGAATACGGACGTGGCGGTAAACACGTCCACGGGCGCGGAGAAGGTAGAAGAGATTGCGAAAGCGGAATCGACCGCGCCGCGTAAGCGCACGGCGCAGGCGAAAAGCGGTAAACCGAAAGGAAAGAAGCCTGTGAAGAAGCAACGGAAGTCGGAGGGCGAGCAGGCGAAAGCGCGCGTGCAACGGGCGATCGAGAAAAAGGAAGAGCGCGCGAAACGGGTAGCGGAGAAGAAAGCGGCGGCGGCAAAGCGCGCGGCGGAAAAGAAAGCGAACGCCGAAAAGCGGTTGGCGGAGCAAAAGGCGCGCGTGGAGAAAGCGCGAGCGAAACGGGAAGAAGAAATTCGTCGTCGCGCGCACGAGAAAGCGCAAAAACGACAGTCGCAAGCCCGTCGGAAAGAGGAACGAAAAAAGCGTAGAGAGGAAAAACGCGCTTCGCAAAAGGGGTACGGCGGTTGGATTGCCGCCGTCGTTTCTCTCGGCGTAGTTACGCTAACGTTGGGCACGGTGGTTACCGTCGGCGCAATCGATATGGCGACGACGAAACAGGGCGTAATCGCCAATCACCGCGCACTCACGTACGAGTTAGTCGGCGTCATGGAGAACGTGGATAACGATTTGGATCGGGCGCGTATTTCCGCGTCGTCCGTGCAACAGGAGCGCATACTCACCGATTTGTTGGTGCAGGCGCGCGTTGCCGAGATGGACTTGGAAAAGTTATCCGTTACCCAAGAGAAGGGCGCGCATTTCACTTCGTTTATCAACCGCACGGGGAACGAGAGCGAGCGTATGCTTGCCAAACTGCGCAACGGCGGCAGCTTGGACGAACGGGACGGGGAAACGCTGCAAAGCTTGTACGAAACGAGCGGTAAACTGCGTGCGGCTTTGGACGAGTACGCCGCGCAAATGTGCGATAAGGACGTCTTGCAATATTTGAAAAAGGGCGAGGGTAAATTTTCCGAAACGCTGAAAGGGGTAGAGGAAATTACGATGCCCGAAAATCGGGACGGTTTGCAAAGAGAGGGGGCAGGTATGCGTTCGGGAACGGATACGCAGGAAGCACGCTTGCAACCGAGCCGCGCGGAAGAGTTGGCTGCACTCTACTTCGATTCGTATGCCGTAAAAGAATTTCGTTGTACGGGCGAGAGCGTGCGCTACGGCACGCGTGCGTATACCGTGCAGGGCTACGACGACGAGGGCGTGTTACTCTACGCGGAAATCGACGCCGAGAACGGTGCGTTGCGAACATTTAACTACTACAAGCCGTGTACCGAAGAGAACTTCGATCTCGATCGTTCGCGTATGATCGCGGAGGAGTTTTTGGAGAAGTTGGGCTACGGGGAGTTGACTGCCGTTCGCGTGAGTGAGAACGGTACGGACGGCGATTTTACCTTCCTCTACGAACGGGACGGCGTCGTCTATTATCCCGACAGCGTGCGCGTGAAGGTATGCCGTACGCGCGGTATCGTAACGGGTTTGGATGCGACGGCGTTCTTGGATCATCACCGCGATCGCGCGGAACTGACTGCCGCCGTAACCTTGCAGGAAGCGCAGGCGCGCTTGCGCGACGGTTTGGACGTGCAACACGCGCGTGCCGCCGTGGTACAAACGCTGCGCGGCGAACGGTTGGCGTACGAATTCTATGTCGCCTATCAAGAGGAACACTACCTCGTGTATGTGGACGCGCAAACGGGTGAGGAACTTTCTATCCTCAACGTGAAAACGCTCGGTTGAACGGACGAGAAAGTATAGAATACGCGTGCGCGCGTATACGCGACGTTGACGATCGCTGCCTTCGGGCGGCGGTCGTTTTCGCACTCCGCGAAAAATAATTTTCCGAAAACGCTTGACGGATAGCGGAGTTTATGGTATACTATAATCAGTATTCAATCTTATTAAGGAAAGCAAACTATGCAGGAGAGGCAAACGAAGCAAAAGCAAATTATTTACGACGCGTTGTGCGCGTTGAACCACCCGACGGCGACGGAAGTGTACGCGCTGGTTAGGGCTATGCACCCGACGATTTCGCGCGCGACGGTCTTCCGCGTGCTGGGCGGCTTTGCGGCGAGCGGCAGGGCGTTGGAATTGCGCTCTTCGGGACAGGAAATGCGGTACGATTTCAACACGCATACGCATAGCCATGCACGGTGCGTGCTTTGCGGCAGGTTGGCGGACGTGAAGACGAGCGGCTGGGACGAGCGGAACTTGCACGCGGAGGCTTGCGACGGATTTTCGTTGCAGGGCGTGGCGTTGGAATTTTACGGAGTTTGTAAAGAGTGTCGCGAACCGCGCGTGTAATAGGCGCGCGGCGCGGTTGCACTCCTACGGAAAAAGAGGGGAAATTTTCGCGGACGGAGTGAAAAATCGTTGACAACGAAAGGGAAATCGTATATAATAGGAACACGATATGCAGGTGTCGCCTAGCGGTATGGCGGCAGCTTCCCAAGCTGTTCCCGGCGAGTTCGACTCTCGTCACCTGCTCCAAAAGAAAAGAACGCCCGTTGGGGCGTTCTTTTGCTACAATTTTTCTACCTATACAAACGATTCGATCATTGTCCGATCGAATTTGCCGCGTCTTGGAAGGCCTTTTGGGAAATGCTTATGTAACCGTCGAATTCCGTTTGGAAGTTCGCCGTCAGTTGCACCGCCGTCGTTTTTTTCGCGGCAAACGCGTCTTTGAGCGCAGTCAGCGCGGTAACGTACTCGGTTGAAGGCGCGTCTTCGTTATAGAGCGTGCCGTTTTCCATACGTTGGCATTGGAATTTTTCGAAACCGGCGATATAGATATGTATGCCGAACGCGCTGAGTTCGGACGTCGCGAAGTTGTAATCTAAATCAAAATAGTAATACGAGCTGGTGCTTACGCCGCTTATCGTTGTGTCCAAAGCAATTTCCACTTCCACTTTGTTCGCCGCTTTGTCTACGGAGGGCAAAAGCGTTAGCGTACTGGATGCACCGTTATAAACGACGACGAAACTGACGGCGTCCTCCGTAACGACGAAATGCTCGTTTTCGTACAGTTCGCCGATCATATTGATCAAACCGACGTTACCGATTGCGTTGGCTTTCAAGAATTTTGCATCATTACTGTCTTCGCTTACGGCTTCGCCGACGACGGGCAGGCTGTACGCCGTTGCTGCGACGGTCGTCGCGGGAGAGTTGTCGAAGCCTAATTGCGCAAACGCCGCGTTCGCCGTTGCCTTAAACACCTCCGCGAGTTCCGTCCGCGTGAGTGCGGTAGACGCGCTGCTACTTGCGCTGCTACTTGCGTTGCTGCTCGCGGTGCTGCTCGCGGTGCTGTTATCGTCGTTGCACGCGGCGAGGCAAACGGAGCAAGTCGCGGCGGTGGCGACCGTCAGGATAGACGCTAAAATCGTTTTCATTTTTTTCATAGGAATACCTCCGTGATGTTGATAACTCTATTTTACCCCCCCCCCCGAAAAGTCAAGCATTTTGCAAATCTTTTTTCGCGTTGGGGCAAAGTTTTTTTGCGCGGCGGCGGTGAAATTTTCGTTTGCCTCTTGAAAAACGGACGAATTCGTGTTATAATAGGCTTGCAAACGCGAGAGCGGAATACGCAAGGAGGGAAAAAATATGAACGTCTTAAACGCAATCGAGTGGAATACGGAGTTGTTATATCTCGTGGCGGCGGTATGCGTCGTCGTGGTGCAAATCGTGCTGTGTTGCACGGTGGAGAACGGGTGGATCAGGAGTATCCCCACGGTGTTGGCGTTCGTCGTTACGCTTCTTTTCGTGGTGCTGACCTTCACGGCGGACGGCTTGATCGTGCTGGGCTATTTAGCCCTTGCGATCTATTCGGGTATCACCTTTCTCGCCGCGCTCGTGATTTCCGTCGTGGGCTGGTTGATTAGGAAATGCAGGAAATAAATATCGCTATCGAAAAAGAACGCTTGTTAGGGCGTTCTTTTTTCGGGGTGGAGAGGAAAATATCCGCCGCGCGTATTGACGGCGGCGACATTTTGTGATAGAATATCCTTAAAAGGCGAGGAGGGGACGATATGGCACAAGGTAAGCGTACGAGCGCGCAAGTGAAAGAGGAGTGCATAACGCGCTTTCAACGCGGTGAAGATTTCGATGCGCTGTGTCGAGAGTACGGCGTGTCCGAGCGTACTTTATATCGTTGGTTGGCGGCGTACGACGGAACGAGGGAAAGTTTGGCGAACAAATCGAGCAAGCCACATTCGCCGCACCCGAAAGAGATGACACCCGAAGAGGTGCGGTTAATGATCGAGATCGTGAAAGAAAATCCGCATATCACCAACCGCGAACTTGCCGAAAAAATCGGCACGGGACGCAACCCTATGTCCTATTCGCGCAAGCGAGAAAAATATTTCGGCAAACGAAAGACGGCGTATAAATACGATTATGCAACGCTTTTTCGACGGGAGGAAATCGACGCCCTGAATGCAACGGACGCCGCACGCGGAGAGATCCCGTCCGATTTTTATGCAGTCGAGGCGTATTCGGGACTGTATCTTCGCGAGAACGACGGGCATTATCCCGTATGCGTTACGCCCTATTTTTCCGTCGCGCTCAAATTTGATACTCTTCGTGCGGCGGAAGCGTTCGTGCAATCGTTACACGTCGAGGACGCGTGCGCGCCGAATATTCGTCGCGTGGTAGGCGGCAAGGCGCAAAACGGCGCGTTGCGATAATATACGCCGCGCGGAAAAGGGCTATGCGTTTTTCGCAACGAAAAAAATGCAAATTGCAGACGAAAAATTGTTAGAATTGCTTGCAATCTTCGTTTGGTTGTGATACAATATAAACAATAAAGCACCAAGGGGAAAGGGAAGATGAAAGGTTCTTTACGTCAACAAAACGTCGCTTTGCGCGCCACCCTTATTTTTGCTTTTCTTTTTGACAATAAACGGGAGTTCCTTTTCTAAGGGGCTTCTTTTTTTGTAACTAATGATAAATTATTAAAGGAGTGTTTCTTATGAATAAAAACGGACTCGTTTACGACCTACACGACAGACCTACGCTGAGTAAGACTCTCGTGTTCGCCATTCAACAAGTGCTCGCGATCATGGCGGCTACCATTGCCGTACCCACCATTATCGGCTTGCCCATGCAAATTCCTGCGGCGTTGCTCGGCGCAGGTATCGGTACGATCGTGTACCTTCTCTTCACGCGTTTCAAGAGCCCCGTATTCTTGGGTAGCTCGTTCGCGTTCCTCGGTAGCCTCGGTACGGCGGTTGCGTACGGCTATTTGGGTATTATGCTCGGTTCGCTCTGTGCGGGACTCGTTTACGTAGTGATCGCGCTCGTCATTCACTTTGTCGGCACGGGCTGGGTAGACAAGCTGATGCCTCCCGTTATCATCGGACCTACGGTTGCCATTATCGGTTTGTCGTTGGCAGGGAACGCCATGGGCGACATCGTCAAGGCAAGCGCGTCGGTTACGTACGGCTCGTATAACCTCGTAGCGTTGTTCTGCGGTTTGGCGGCGTTCTTTACCATCGTCGTTTGCTCCACGCAAAAGAAAGTGAAAATGATGAAGTTGATTCCGTTCATTATCGGTATTTGCGTAGGCTACGCTTTGGCGGCGATCTTTACCTTGATCGGCACGCTTGCAGACGTAGACTATTTGATGATCATCAACTTCCAACCGCTCGTAGATAACTTCGTGGCGGCGGACGGCGCGTTCAAGGGCTTTACCGCCTTCTTGAACTATCCCGACTTCGCGTTGATCGAAGGTATCAAAGAACTCGTCAACGGCACGTCGTCCATTAAAGACGCAACCGCTTTGACGGTAGGCGGTGCGGTGGAAATCGCCATTGCGTTCATTCCCGTCGCACTCGTAGTGTTCGCGGAACATATCGCGGACCACAAGAACTTGTCCTCGATTATCGGAAAAGATTTGATTACCGATCCCGGTTTGGAAAAGACGTTGCTCGGCGACGGCGTAGGTTCGATCGCGGGTACGATCTTCGGTATTTGCCCCAACACGACGTACGGTGAGTCCGTCGGCTGCGTGGCAATCACCAAGAACGCGTCCATCGTTACCATTTTCACGGCTGCGCTTATGTGCATCGCGCTTTCCTTCTTCTCGCCCGTGATGGCGTTGTTGCAAACCATTCCCAGTTGCGTTATGGGCGGCGTATGCTTGACGCTGTACGGCTTTATCGCGGTATCCGGTTTGAAGATGATCCAACAGGTAGACTTGAACGAAAGCAAAAACCTCTTCGTTGTTTCCGCAATCTTGATCGCAGGTATCGGCGGCTTGGCAATTCAAATTCCTTACTCCTTAGAGTTGGCTACGGAATGGATTGTGGAGTTCCCCGAAATCGGACTTCCGTTTGCCAAGGAAGTAACGACGACTTTTGCGAACGTAATCACGATCACGTCGATCGCGACGGCGTTGATTCTCGGTATCGTAACGAACGCGATCTTGACGAAGGTAGAAAAGAGCAAACTCGGTCAAGAAACGGAAGAAGTGGAAGAAGTGGCGGAAGCAAGCGAAGCGGAAGCGGAAGTTGCAGCTACGGAGGACGGAGAATAATATGGAAAAATTTGATAACGTAGTCATTTTCGATCATATCCTGATCAAACACAAAATCGCGATTTTGCGCGATAAAAAGACGTCGATGAAAGAATTTCGCGAGTTGATCGAAGAGATCACCACGCTGATGACGTACGAATGTTTGAAGGACGGCGTACCGACCGTAACGAAGACGGTGCAAACGCCGTTGGAAACATGCGAACAAGAAATGGTTGCCGACAACTCCATTGCGATCGTGCCCATTTTGCGTGCAGGACTCGGTATGGTAAACGGTATCCACGTGCTTTTCCCCAGCGCGAGAGTAGGACATATCGGTATGTACCGCGACGAGGAAACGTTAGAACCGAAGGAATACTATTGCAAGTTGCCCGACGGTATCGAGGATAAACTCGTGCTTGTGGTAGATCCCATGCTTGCGACGGGCGGCAGCGCGTGCGACGCCATTTCCCTCTTGAAAAAGCGCGGTTGCAAGAACATTAAGTTCATGGCGATTATCGGCGCACCCGAGGGCGTTTCCAAGGTGGCGAAAGCGCACCCCGACGTCAATATTTACGTATCCACGTTAGATCGTCAACTCAACGAGCACGGCTACATTTTGCCCGGACTCGGCGACGCAGGCGACAGATTGTTCGGTACGAAATAATCTAAACACGTAAAGCGTAACCGCTTGCCCGAACCGTAAAGGAGGGGCAGGCGGTTATTTTTTCAGCTAATTTGTTTTTACGCTTGACAAGTGAACGGGAATGTGGTATGATATATGAAAACCCCTGTCGGAGGGGGAGAGGATATGGAAATATAAAGGGAATGGGAAATTTATATGTATCAATTTTTTTGCGATTCTAATTGTGAATTGTGGCACACGATCATCAAAGATTTAGATCTGAACGTCATTCGCATGCCGTACGTTTTGGACGGTGAAGAGAAATTTTACGATATGGGCGAAGCACACGATTTTAAGGGCTTTTTCGACAGTATGCGCGCAGGCGCGACGCCGAAAACGTCCGCTTTGAACGAGTTTGCGTATACCGAATATTTCGAGCCGATTTTGGCGCGCGGCGAGGATATCTACTACGTAACCTTTTCGCACCAAATGAGCGGTACGTTCAACGCGATGAAGAATGTAATCGCGCAGTTGAAAGAGAAATACCCCGAAAGAGAAATTCGTTGGAAGGACAGCAAACGTATCTCTATGGGTAGCGGTTTCATAACCTACTACGCGGCGAAAAAATACCGCGAGGGCGCAACCATGGACGAGTTGGACGCCTATTTGGACGAATTGATCCCTGCGACGTCCATCTATTTCGCAGTGGACGATTTGACCTATCTCTATCGCGGCGGCAGAGTGTCGGGCGTGTCGAAAGTGGTTGGAAATTTGCTCGGAGTTAAGCCGATTTTGCGCATGAACAACGAAGGTAAGATCGTCAGCATCGCCAAGGCAAAGGGCAGAAAAAAGGCACTTGCGGCGTTGATTGAGTATATGAAAGCGAATTGCGACGACGTGGAGAATTATAAAGTAGGCTTGATGCACGCGGACTGTGAAGAGGAAGCGAAAGAGCTTGCCGAAGCGATCCGTACGGAATTCGGCGTGGAAACGTGGATGCAGCCCGTAGGTCCCGTCATCGGCGCGCATTGCGGACCCGGAACGATCGGCTTGATCTTCCACGGCAAGAACAACGATTGACGGTAGAGAACGGAATAGAAAAAATGACCCCGACGGCAGTATTGCCGTCGGGGTAAATTTTCGTTTCGTGCGTTACGGTTCGTAGGGGAACGCAGGCATAGGTTGCAACTTAAAGGCGTTGATACGGTGCAAACGATCGATACGCGCCCGTACCTCTTCGTCCTCGCAAACGCCCTCGCGGATATAGCGATCGAGCGCGGCGTAGGTGAAACCTAAATTGTCCTCGTCGGTGTTGCCCGTCAGTCCGTCGGAGGGGGCTTTCTCCACCAAATCCGTCGGCAAACCGAGATGTTTCCCGATCGCCTTGACTTCTTGCACGGTCAGTTTGGACAAGGGGGAGAAATCGCCTGCCATATCGCCGTAGCGCGTGGAGTACCCCACCCAATCTTCCGAGAGGTTGCAGGTGTTCGCCACCCGTCCGTTTTTCGATTGCGACAGGGCGTACAGCGTTGCCATACGGATACGCGGCGGTAGATTGACGTGCGTTTGGCGCGTAACTTCCACGCCGTTTTCTTGCAACTGTTCCACGATACCGTCGAAACTCTTTTGGATATTGCAAACGTAATAGGGGATACCCAGGTGTTTGACGAGCTGCATAGAACAGTCGATATCCTTTTGTTCGCCGTTGGGCATCAACACGCCGATTACGCGGTCTTTGCCGAGGGCGGCGGCGCAAACGGCGGCGACGACGGACGAATCTTTACCGCCCGACACGCCGATTACGGCGTTGCAGCCCTTGCCGTTTTCTTCAAACCAGTCGCGTACCCACGCGATCAAAGCTTCCGTCGTTTTTTCTACGTTGAACATACTCGTTTTCTTCCTTTTCGGTTATACGCCGAACAACAGATCGCCGTACGTGGGGAACGGCCAGTATTTCGAGGATACCAAGCCTTCCAGCTCGTCCACGGCGTTGCGGAGTGCTTGCATGGTAGGCAACACTTCGTCTTTATACGCGTTGGCGCGCGCCACGGCGTCCGCGTGCGTTTTCGTGTTCTCTACGGCGGTTTTCAACTTCGTCGCCGCCGCGTACGCCTCTTCGGATAACGCGCAAATGCGTGCGAGGGTATCGCGCTCGTAGACGGAGGAAACGTTTACGCCCAAACTACCGTTTAAGGCGAGGGAATTTTTGAGCGTCAACGCGTATTCGCTGACGGCAGGCAAAATATCCTTGAACGCCATATCGATCATGGTATTCGCTTCGATCCCGATAAGCTTGCAATAGTTATCTAAGAAAATCTTGTGGCGCGAACGCATTTCCTTTTCGGTGTATACGCCGTGCGCCGTGAAGAGGGCGATATTTTTATCGTCCAAATAGCGCGCGAGGGCGTCGGGAGTCGTTTTCAGGTTGAGCAGTCCGCGGCGTTCCGCTTCCTGCAACCACTTGTCGTCGTAGCCGTTGCCGTTGAAGATGATCCGCTTGTGCTTGACGATGACTTCTTGGATCAGGGTATGCAGCGCGGCGTTGAAATCGTCCGCATGCTCTAACCGATCGGCAAATTGTTTCAATACTTCCGCGACGGCGGTGTTCAGCACGGTGTTCGCTTCGGAAATGGACGCGGACGAACCGAGCATACGGAATTCGAATTTGTTGCCCGTGAACGCGAAGGGGGAAGTACGGTTTCTGTCGGTGGTGTCCTTGGGGAATTTCGGCAAGGTATGTACGCCGACGCGCATCAATTCCTTTTCTTTGCCGTCGTACGCTTCGTCCTTTTCAATCGCCGCCAAAATGTCCGTCAACTCGTCGCCGAGGAACATGGATACGACGGCGGGAGGGGCTTCGTTCGCGCCCAAACGGTGATCGTTGCCTGCGGAAGCGACGGAGATACGGAGCAAGTCTTGATATTCGTTCACGGCTTGAATGACGGCGCAAAGGAAGAGCAAAAATTGTGCGTTCGTTTGCGGCGTTTCACCGGGATTGAGAAGGTTGACGCCCGTGTTCGTGGATAACGACCAGTTGTTGTGCTTACCGCTGCCGTTGACGCCCTCGAAGGGCTTTTCGTGGAGCAGGCAAACGAAATTATGTTTCTTCGCCGTCTTTTGCATGATTTCCATCGTCAACTGATTGTGATCGGCGGCGATATTCGTCGTTTCAAAGACGGGGGCTAATTCGTGTTGCGAGGGGGCGGCTTCGTTGTGTTCGGTTTTTGCCGGCACGCCGAGTTTCCAAAGTTCCTCGTCCAAATCTTTCATGAACGCCTGTACGCGCGGCTTGATTACGCCGTAGTAGTGTCCTTCCGTTTCCTGTCCTTTCGGGGGCTTCGCGCCGAAGAGCGTGCGCCCTGCGTAGGTGAGGTCTTTTCGTTTTTGGAAAAGATCTTTATCGATCAGGAAATATTCTTGTTCGGGTCCGACGGTCGTCTTGATCGATGTAACGTCGTCGTTGCCGAAGAGTTTTAAGACGCGCAAGGCTTGGCGGTTGATGGCTTCCATGGAACGGAGCAGGGGAGTTTTCTTGTCGAGCGATTCGCCGCCGTACGAACAAAAGGCGGTGGGAATACACAATACACCGTCCTTGATGAACGCGTACGAAGTGGCGTCCCAAGCGGTGTAGCCGCGCGCTTCGAAGGTGGCGCGCAAGCCGCCCGACGGGAAGGACGAAGCGTCCGTTTCGCCTTTGACGAGTTCTTTCCCCGAAAATTCCATAATCACTTTACCGCCGTTATCGGGAACGATAAAGCTGTCGTGCTTTTCCGCCGTAATGCCCGTCATAGGCTGAAACCAGTGGGTGTAATGGGTTGCGCCGTTCTCCACGGCCCAGTCTTTCATGGCGGCGGCAACGGCGTTGGCGACCGTGAGATCTAAACTCCTGCCGTGTTCCATCGTGCGTTTCAAGCGGTTATAATCTTCTTCGGATAAACGCGCTTTCATCACCTCGTCGTTGAATACCATACAGCCAAAATAATCGGATACGAGCTCCATAGCGATACTCCTTGCGAAAAATCTTCTTTCGTAGATACGAAAACGGGCAAAGGCAACAGCCCTTGCCGCTACGAATATTATACTCTATCGGCGGCGAAAAAGTCAACGGTTTGGCGGTTGATTTTCCGTTTTTTTTCGGGACGGCGGCGCGGTAGGGGCGAATTTGTAAAAATTGTGTTAAAATTTCTACACAACGGCGCGCAGCGGTTGAAATGGACGGAAGAAAATGGTATAATGGGTAGGTAAACGCCATGCGGAAAGGAGAGTGCCATTATGGAAGCCAAAAAGATGAAGAACGATAAGACATTGCGCTATGTCTGCCTTGCGATTTGCGAGTTGTTTTGCGTGTTTTCTATCGTCTACGCGATCGTATGCACGCAGGAGTTTTCCAAAGCGACGATCTGTTTGCTGTCGGTGCTGTGCTTGTTAGCCCCCGAGTTCGCGGAACGGGTATTCAAAATGCACGTGCCTACGCCGCTGTACCTCTTCGTGTTGGTGTACGCGCTGTGTCCTACGCTCGGGCATACCTATCAATTCTACGCGATCATTCCTTGGTGGGATACGCTTTTGCACGCGACGGGCGGCGTGGTGTTCGCTATCTTCGGCGCGTATTTGCCGAAGTTGTTGCAAAAGGACGGCAAGTGCAACCTGCTCGTCTGCGCGATTTTCGGGTTGCTCTTCTCTATGTCCGTCGCCGTCGTGTGGGAGATTATCGAATTTTCCAGCGATCGAATTTTTAACTCCGATATGCAACAGGATACGATTATCAACGGGTTTAACTCGTACGCGCTGGGCAACGGGTTGGAAATCCGACATGTGTATAATTCGGGTGAGATCGTCAAGACGGTACTCTACGGGCAAAACGACGAAATACTGTGGGAGATCGCAGGCTATATCGACACGGGTATCTTGGACACGATGGAAGATATGATCTGGGAAACGGTCGGCGCGGTCGTATACACGGTGGCGTTGCTCGCGGATAAGGGACGGCACTTGGCGTTGTGCGCGCCGAGCGTGTCGGACGAAACGGACGAGTTATACGAAACGGAATCGGAAGAGGAAGAGGCGGAGTAAATGTGTAAACGGCGGCAGGTATGCGTTGAACGCGATTTTGCCGACGAATCGGAAACGCGCGAGCGTAAATTTGTCAAAAAAACGGAATATTTTTTCGGAAAACCGCCGAAAACGCTTGCTTTTTTTGTAAAAATAAAGTAATATATATTAGCGCATTTGAGAAACGCGCTAATTTTATGCAGAGATGTCTGAGTGGTTTAAGGAGCACGATTGGAAATCGTGTGTGGGTGGAAGCTCACCGCAGGTTCAAATCCTGTTCTCTGCGCCAACGAAAAAGGACGCCTTACGGGGCGTCTTTTTTTCGTGGTGTTTTGTGGGGTTATAACCAAGGGGATTTTCTTTTCTCTTCTTTTATGAGTTGAGTAGCCTTTTCTGTTTCTTGCCAATCAGACTCTTTTCCTACGTAGCGACCATATGGTGCTCGGTGGACACCGTGTGTGGCAAGTTCTTTCCACGTAACTAAATCGATCAGTTTTTTATATAATTGATAGGCGTTTTCAGAACACATTATATAAAGTCGCTAATTTCTTCAACGGCTTTTTCAATTTCGGGATAGCGGTCGGGGTTTTTTAGCAAGTATACCGTTTTAGGCATGTGCTTGTCGTAGAAAACGAGCAGTTCGTCAAGGGCGTCAAATTTTTTCATAGTAAAACTCCTAAAAATATATTAAAACCTTAAAAAGGGTTTCAACGGTTTTGTTTATACTTCCTGTCAGAGGCGGAAAACTTTTGCCGTCGGCGGCGTTTTTGCCTCTATTTGACGGTTAAAAGGAATGAAACTCGTCAAAATCGCAAAGTTTGTCGCGCTCGGTACGGCTTGGCGTACTCCTATCAGCGTGATGCTTGCCGTCGTCGCAAGCTGCCGCGCGATACTCGCTGCCGCCGTAAGCGTTTTTGCGCGGACGGGGCTTGTCGTCGTGCGTCAGCATGTCGTATAAGGCGAGGGAGTACAGCACGTCGCCGTCGTCGTCCGCTTGGGGATCGTTTGACGGGGTTTGCGCGCGAGAGGTATTCTTTTTCGAGTCGGTCGAGGCGCGATTGCTCGTCGTTTTCTTGCCGTTCGACGGCTCGGAAAGTTCTTTACACACTTCGACGATTCCTTTTACGAGGCGTACGACGCCTTTTACGAGGAATATCAACGCGCAAATCGCGACAACGGGGACGTAAAAAAGTATCTTGAGCAGTAACGATAACGGGTCGTTTGCGTTCGCCATAGTCTTCTTCTCCTTCTGGTTCTATATGCAGTATAGCACAGTAAAGTTGACAACGTATGTCAAGTTTATAAAATTTTTTCGTTATTTTTTACGATTTTTTGGAGTGCGAGTGGCGGAAAGGGTGGTTTGGCGCGCGGTGCGGTGCTGCGTTTTAGAGAGCGCCGCGGAGTGTATCCGCCTTGTCGTTGCGAGCGGTGTCGTTCGCGCCCCTCACTTAAAGAGTAACAGGGGGTAACCTTTGTCATTGCGAGCGAAGCGCGGCAATCTCTTACGGTTTTTACGAGTATGCAACGTGAGATTGCTTCGTCGTTACACTCTTCGCAATGACGGGAATGAGATTGCCTCGTCGTTGCACTCCTCGAAATGACGAAAAAGGACAACGCGCAGTCGGCTTGAATAAGCGGTGAACGCATACACGGGCGGTGCGTTTCGTGAAAAACACACCCAAAACGCGGTAAAAAATCAAACGAAAAGGTCGTTGCGATTGCAACGACCTTTTCTCGTAAAACGAAGAGTGCGCCGCTCAAAAGCAATCGCACTCTGTAAACCGTGGTAGCGGTTTTCTTTTTCGTATATTCCGTTTTAGCGCGCCTTATAGCAATCGCACGCCGTACCGTTGGGCAAGAAGCCCGTATCCGAACACTTTTTGCAAACGTATTGCGGAATCAAATCGCTTTCCTTGATCCCCAACTCGGCTAAAATCAACTTGCGTTCGGCGTAGAGCGTTTCCTGTTGCGCCAACAGCGAGGGGAGTTCGGCAGCCGCGGAAATTTCCGCACGGGCTTGCGCGATTTCCAAACGGGACAACTCCTTGGAAATTTGCTTGAACCGCGCGTTCCCGTTCGCCTTATCCATAAACGCGTCGGCGCGCTTTTGCGCCTGTTCGCGGAGCACGGCGTAATGCCGTTCGCGATCGGACTTGGCGTTCGCCGCTTCCACCGTCGCTTGCACGAACGAATTTTTCGCCGTATAGGTAGCCGCGCGTTCGCCGTCGGGAATGTCGGCGACGCGGAAGACGGACAACCGTTTCCAGTCGGATAAAATCTTGTTGATATAGGGGATCGGGCTGCTGCTCGTCGCGCTACGCTTGGCGGCTTCGGTGATCATTTCGTCGCTGAAATTCCAGCTGCGCCACGTGCCGATCATGGATAGGTTCGTGGCGTTTTTCCGTATGGACGCGCCGCAAATATCTCTGATCTTCGTAAAGAGTTTCAATTCGTCGTTCTTTTGCTTGAAATACGCTTTGACGCTTTCCGTCGATACGACGCCTTCGCGGAAGAGTTTATCCACCAAACCGTCCATACCGTCGAAACTGCCCTGTTCCGTCTTTAAGCAAAAGAGTGCGATGTCGAGCAAAGAATCGCCTTCAAAACCGTACGCGCACCACTTCTCCACGTACTCGTCCACGTAGGCGGCAGGGTTGCTGACTTTGACGCCCAGCTTGCGCGCGATACGGAAGGTGAGGTTCGTCGTCCACTCCCGTTCGGCGAGGTAGGCGGTGATTTCTTCCGCTTCCGTCTTTTTCCGTTCGTACAAGTCTTCCAAAGTAACGTCGAGTGCGTTCATACCGCCGCGTTTCAAGCTCTTTGCCGCCGCCAACACGCCGTCTTTGCCGAATCCGAGCGTCTCCGTCCATTTGCGGTAGAGTGCGTAGTCGGCTTCGGTGGGCGTTTTGCCTTGCATACTCGTGCCCAGCGCGGAGAATACTGCGACGAGCGCGCCCTCGTTGGCGTTATAATTCGACAGCGCGCGTTCCACTTGTTCGTAGGTGGAAATGCCCTCGCGCAGCAGTTTTTTCGCCTTGTTGAAAACGTACGACGCGGACACGGCTTCGCCCTGCTTGTTGATGCAATATTCCGCGATCAACAGCAACGCTTGCGGTTGTATGGCGTTCTCTTCCAAAAAGCGCATATACTTCAAATACTCGCCTGCGGTAACGAACTTGCCTACTTTTTGCATTTGCCGTTGCAATTCCTTGTTAAAATCGCCGTATTGCTCGTAACGCACCTTTTTCGGTCTGCCCACGGCGGACTTGACGGGCAAATATTGCACGGCGAACGGTTGACGGGAGATAATCTCCACAAGGTCGTACTCTTCCCAAAACTCAAACGCCTGCGACACTTCTTCTTCGCTCACGCGCAAGACTTCCGCCATCGACTTCAAGCCGAAGTCGGAATCGCTGTTTTTGCAAAGGTATAAGCCGTAAAGATAGACTTTTACGGCGAGCCCGTCCGCTTCGGGTAAGTATTTGGTGATGAATTTGTTTTCCACGGTAACGTAAGAATTTGCGTCGCCATCCTTGGAAAAGGAACAAAAAGACATAGATGATCCCCTGAAAAGCTGTTATGAAAATCGTGAAAAATTTTCGTCTTTGTTTTCACTTTCCTTGCTTTTATCGAAGAAATAGTGTATAATAAAGTAGCGAAATTTTCCGCAACCCCCGTAAGGGTAGGTACATTATACCCTTTTTGTAACGGAAAAGCAAGCCGTTTTTGCGGATTTTGCGGAAAAATAGAAAAAGAAAAACGGAGTGCGACGGATCGTCGCGCCGTGGAAACGGAAAACGGTGATATGATAGTAAGCGCGGTTTCTTTATGGAAAAAATATAATACGCAATCTCCCTTATGCGACAGCGAGTGGGGGATCGAGGAGAAAGACGGGGTGCGTATGAGCCACGTCTCCTTTTCGGGCGCAACCGCGGAAGACGGTAGCGTGCGTATCTACGCGCGGTTCGGTAGACCGTCGGGCGAGGGAAAACGCCCCACGGTTTTGTTGCTCGGCGAAGCCGGCGAACCGATCAACGTTGATTTGATGCGCTATTTTATCGATAAGGGATACGCCGTACTGATGCCCGATTATTCGGGAAAAATGGAATCGGACGCCGAGGGCGTCTTACGGACGATCTATCCGCCGTCGTTGTCGTACGGCAATTTGGAACAGGCGCGCGGCTTATACGATATGGAAAACGTACAAGCGGACGAAACGACGTGGTTTCAATGGACGTACGTCGCGCTGTTTTCGATCGAGTTTTTGAAAACTCAGCCCTGCGTGGGCAGAATCGGCGTCGTCGGCGTACGAACGGGCGGCGAAATCGCTTGGCAAACGATGCTTTCCCCCGACGTGCAATGCGGCGTGCCCATCAACGCGATCGGTTGGCATTCCTTTTCGTCCATTGCCAAATTCGGAGATAACGTCGCCCACAATTTAAGCGACGAAACGCATAGATATATCGCGGCGGTCGAGGCGCAATCGTACGCGCCCTACGTCAAGTGTCCCGTGCTCGTGTTGTGCGCGCTGCACGATACTTGCTTCGACTGCGATCGGGCGTACGATACCTATTCTCGTATCGGCAACGCCGACGGCAACGCCCTCGTCTATTCGGGCATGAGCGGCGCGTGCATCGGTCCGAACGGCTTGAACGATTTGGACTTGTTCTTGGAAAAGAACTTGAAGGGTAGGGAAATTTACATTCCCGATACCTTAAACGTGAGTTTGAAAGATACGCCCGACGGGTTGGAAATCACCGTGGAGTGCGACAAGGAAGGCATTTTGGAAGAGACGGGTATCTTCTACGCGGAAGCGGACGTAACGACGAAGTGCGCCTATCGCGATTTCCACCGCATATTGAAGCAGGACGGCAAATCGGTGAAAAACGGCGTCGTCAAACACGTGGTCAAGCCGTTTGCCGGTGCGAAAGCGGCGTTCGTGTACGCGTACGCGAAGTATATCAACGGATTCAGAGTAACTTCTAAAATCACGGCGAAGCGGTTTGATTCGCCAGACGCCAACGCGGTGAAGAGTCGTATGCTCTTTTCGGGCAAGGAAACCAACGGCGTGGGCGTGGCGTATTACGACGAGTATTCGATCGGGGATATATTTTTGGAACGGGACGCCGTGCCGAAGAAGGTTAAGGGCTACGGCGGCGTAACGGGCGCGTATTCGGTCGGCGGACTGCGGACGTATAAAATCAGCTCGCCCATGTACGTTCCCGACGAGAACGCGTTGTTGTGCTTCGACGCCTATTGCGAGCAAACGGAGACGTTGCAAATCACGATCGAGGCGGGCGACGTCGAACAGGCGGCGGAACGGTATACCTGCGAAGCGGAGATCAAGGGCGGCGGCAAGTGGAAACGCGTAATTTTGCGCGCGAACGATTTTAAGGGCGAACGGAGCGGTATGCCGTTGAAGAATTTTTACGACGGCAGGGCGTTGGTGTTCAGCAACGAGAACGAAAACGGAGAGTTTGCCGTGGCGAACGTGCTGTGGCTGTAATTCGGCGTATGGATACTTACGAAATCGGAGATAAAGTAACGTTGAAAAAGCCGCACGCGTGCGGCGGCGGCGTTTGGACGATCGTGCGGTTGGGCGCGGACGTGAAGTTGCAATGCGACGGCTGTAAGCGGTACGTCAACCTCACGCGCGACGACTTGAAGAGGCGGATAAAGCGGTTGGATAAGGGAGAGAATGACAAGACGGAATGAAGAGGGCGAAAGGAACGGAGGCGTTGCCGAGTGACGCGGACAACCGAGAAAAGGGGCGCAAAGGCTCGCGAATCGTATATATCGTCGTGGCAATCGTGCTTGCGTTGTGCGTGGCGTGGACGATCGTATGGCGTACGCGCTTCGAAATGGTGTACGTGGACGGCAAATCCATGAACCAAACGTTGCAGGACGGGCAATGGTTACTCTTGGATAAGCAACGCGAAGCGCAACGCGGCGACGTGATCGTCGTGGACGTGCGCGGTTATAGCGAATACGACGCGGCGGCGGAACATAACGGCGAACCGCGCGTGGAGTTTATCATCAAACGGTTGATTGCCGTAGAGGGAGATAAGGTGCGTTGCACGGACGGCAGGCTGGAAATTTTTAACGCCGAAACGGGATATACTTGGCAAGAGGTAGACGAGAGCGGTTACGTCTACTACTCCAACCCCGACGAACGCGACTTTGGTCCGTACGAATTGAAAACGGGAGAGATTTTCTTCTTGGGCGACAACCGCAACAATAGCATGGATAGCCGATATAAGGAGGGGCTTTCGCGCCTTTCCAACCGACTGTATAAGGCGGAGGACGTATACGGCGTGGTAACGTCGTGGGCGATCGAACACAGCGAACCGCTACAAAGCGTATTCGTAGACGCGCCGCAAGCGGTGTACGGCTTTTTCGGAAATATAGGCAAACTATTCGGATAATAACGATATCCGCGTACGATATAGACAATAAAGGAGTGAATGAAACACTATGAAAGTAAGAATAACTTCGGACAGCACTTGCGATTTGAACGAACTTCTCCAAACGAGAGAGATCGGCGTTATGTCGTTACAGGTACATTTGGACGACAAATCGTACCGCGACGGCGTGGATATTACGCCGCAGGACATTTTCGACTTCGTGGACAGAACGGGGCACTTGCCGAAAACGAGCGCGCCGAGCATCGGCGAATACGAAGAATTTTTCGAGAAAGAGTTGGAGGGCAACGACGAGTTGGTGCATATCAACATTTCCGCAAAGAGCAGCGGTTCGCATTCGTTTGCGAAACAGGCGGCGGAAAAATTCGACGGCAGAGTGCACGTCGTAGATTCGATGGCGTTGTCCACGGGACAGGGCTTGCTCGTCGTCTTGGCGGCGGATTTGCGCGACGAGGGCAAGACGGCGGCGGAGATCGAAGAGGTACTCAACGAAACGAAAATGCACATCAACACTTCGTTCGTACCCGATCGGTTGGACTATTTGTATAAGGGCGGCCGTTGTTCGACGATGACGATGTTCGCGGCGAACGCGCTGAAAATTCATCCGCTGATCGTGATGAAGGACGGACAACTCGTGTCCGACGGCAAATATCGCGGACAAATGACGCGTATCATTACGCGCTACGTGGAAGAATTGAAAAACCGCTATCCCTCGTACGATAAAGCGCGTTGTTTCATTACCCATTCTTCTGCCGATCGCGAGTTGGTAGACGCGGCGCGCGAAGCGGTGGAACAATATTTCCACTTCGACGAGATTATCGAAACGGTGGCAGGTTCGATCATTACCAGCCATTGCGGTAGAGGTACGCTCGGCGTATTGTTTGTCTACAATAAGTAAAAGAAACGGAGAACGATATGGTATCGGTATATAGCGACGCCGATTATTTTGCGGCGTACCGACAAAAACAGCGTTTGTTTTGGACGTTTATCGGCGTAACCTGCGGCTATCTCGCCTTTTGCGTAGCGTGGTGGATCTACTTTATGGGCTTGCCCTATGCGAACCCGATCCCGACGTTGCCGCAACTTGCGATCTACGCGGCGAGCGTCGTCTACGTCGTGTTCGACTTCCTCTTTATGGGGATCAAGTATAGCCGCGTGCGGCGGTACGTGCGCATGTTGCACTACGTCAGCGAAGGCTTGAAGACGACGGAAACGAACTATTTTTACACCTTCCGCGAACAGTCGTTGCAAAAGGACAATTTGGACACCGTCGGTTGCGTGTTCGAGTCGTGGAACAAGAAAAAGAACGAGTGGTTGGAGCGCGAGGCGTACTTTGACGCGGAGAAGCCGTTGCCGAATTTCGACGAGGGCGACTTGGTCTATTACGTAACGCAAAGCAACTTTATCGTGCAATACGACGTGCTGGAAAAACGCGCGTTGGAATTTGAAGTGGTCGAAGAAGAATAACAGTAAGGAGTAGATACGAATGAAAGCAGTTGTAACGGTAACGGGTAAAGACAAGACGGGCATCATTGCCACGGTAAGCACCTTTTTGAGCGAACAGGGCGTGAATATCGTCGATATTTCGCAAACGGTCTTAGGCGAATACTTCGCCATGATCATGCTCGTGGACACGACGGCGGCGACGAAGGAGTTGGCGACGTTAGCGAAGGAGTGCGGCGAACTTGGCGAAAAGATCGGTATGAAGATCTATATGCAGCACGAAGATATTTTCAACGCGATGCACAACGTGTAAGCGATCGTTCGAAGGAGAAGGGATATGTTCAGTAAAAACGACGTATTAGAAACGATTGCAATGGTGGAAAAAGAGCATTTGGATATTCGTACGATCACGATGGGAATATCCCTTTTGCCCTGTATCCGCGACACCGCCGAAGAAACGGCGGTCAAGGTATACGACAGAGTATGCACGAAAGCGAAGGACATCGTAAAAACCGCCGAACGGCTTTCGGGGGAATACGGTATTCCCATCGTCAACAAGCGCGTATCGGTTACGCCCGTCAGCTTGCTTTGCGCGGCGTTTCCGCATAAGGCGCACTTGATCGGCGAGGCGTTGGATAACGCGGCGGAAACGCTCGGCATCGACTTTTTGGGCGGTTATTCCGCGTTGGTACATAAGGGCACGGCGGATTACGAACGGGAGTTCATCAAGAGTATTCCCGAAGTGTTGGCGTCCACGAAACGGCTTTGCTCGTCGGTGAACGTCGGCTCGTCGAAGTCGGGTATCAATATGGAAGCGGTGAAAATGCTCGGTGAAACGTTCAAGCGCGCGGCGGAGTTGACGAAAGATCAGGACGGTATCGGCGCGGCGAAACTCGTGGCGTTTTGTAACGCCGTCGAGGATAATCCGTTTATGGCAGGCGCGTTTCACGGCGTAGGCGAAGCGGATACGGTCGTCAACGTCGGCGTTTCCGGTCCGGGCGTCGTCAAGCATGCGTTGGAGCAAATTCCGAACGCCGATTTGACGGAAGTGGCGGAGATGATCAAACGCACGGCGTTCAAGATCACGCGCGCCGGACAGTTGGTGGCGAAAGAGGCGGCGAAAGCGTTGAACGCGCAGTTCGGTATCGTCGATCTTTCCCTTGCACCCACGCCGGCTATGGGCGATTCGGTGGCGCAAATTTTAGAGGAAATGGGCATTGAAACGGTTGGCGGACACGGTACGACGGCGGCGTTGGCGCTGTTGAACGACGCCGTGAAAAAGGGCGGCGTAATGGCGTCTTCGCGCGTGGGCGGTTTGTCGGGCGCGTTTATCCCCGTATCCGAAGACATCGGTATGATTCGCGCGGCGGAAAAGGGCGCGATTACGTTGGATAAGTTGGAAGCCATGACTTGCGTATGCTCGGTGGGCTTGGATATGATCGCGATCCCCGGTTCTACCCCCGCGACGACGATTTCCGCAATGATCGCGGACGAGGCGGCGATCGGTATGATCAACAATAAGACGACGGCGGTGCGGATCATTCCCGCGCCCGGTAAAGAGGTGGGGGACAGCGTGAATTTCGGCGGCTTGCTCGGACGCGCGCCCATCATGCCCGTACACGCGTGCGATTCGTCCAAACTCGTCAATCGCGGCGGCTTGATCCCTGCCCCGATCCATTCTTTTAAGAACTAAAAAAAGAGAATAATTAAAAGGAAGTTAGATAGATATGGAAAGAAAAGACATTCCCCAACAATTAACGTGGAGTACCTCCGACATTTACGAAAGCGACGAGGCTTGGGAACAAGCGTTCGCGGCGGTGGAAAAGGACTTCGCCGAAGTCGATTTCGCGGCGTACAGCGGCAAACTTGCCGATAAAGAAATGTTGCTCGGCGCGTTCAAACTCGTGGACGAAGTTTCCCTGCGTTTGGAAAAATTGTACTTGTACGCGCACTTGCGCGGCGACGAGGACTTGCGTTCCTCCAAACACAACGCGGCCGTTTCGCGCGTTATGGCGTTCTTCTCGAAGATCGGCGCGGAACTTTCTTATATCGATTCGGAAATGACGGCGTTGCCCGACGAAACGTTGGACGCGTTCATTGCCGATCCCGATTTTGCCGATTACGATTACCGTTTGCGTTCGGCGAAGAAGTCGAAAGCGCACGTATTGTCGGCGGCGGAAGAGAAATTGCTCACTCTCGGCGGCGACGTCATGGGCGGCTTCCAAAACATTTTCATGATGTTGGATAACGCCAACCTCAACCTGCCCAAAGCGACGTTCAAGGGCGAGGAAGTGCAAATGACGCACGGTATGTATAGCGTAGTTCTCCACACGGGTACGACGGAAGAACGCCGTACTTGGTTTAAGAAATATTACGAGGCGTACGGCAAATTGATCGACGCCATTACGCAAGCGTATTTCTATAACGTAAAGAAGGACGTATACTATACGAACGTTAGAAAATACGACAGCTGTCTTGCGAGAGCGTTGGCGAACGAGGATGTAGAACCGATCGTATACGAGAACTTGATCGAGGGCACGCACGCGGCGTTGCCGTACTTGCACGAATATATCAACCTGCGCAAGCAGTTGTTGGGCGTAGAGGAGCAACACCCGTATGATCTGTTCGTACCCCTCGTAGAAAACGCCGATATTTGCCTGCCCTTCGAGGAAGCGTATCAGTTGGTGATCGAGGGACTTGCACCCCTTGGTAAAGATTATCAAGATTTGCTTAGAAAGGCGAGAGAGGAACGTTGGATGGACGTTTGCGAAAACGAGGGTAAACGTAGCGGCGCGTACAGCTCGTGCGTATATTCCGCACCCCACCCGTACGTTTTGCTCAATTATCAACAAACGACGAACGACGTATTCACGATCGCGCACGAAATGGGACACGCAATGCACTCCTACAAGTCGAACGCGTCGCAACCGTACGCGAAAGCCGATTATACCATCTTCCTTGCGGAGATCGCTTCCACCGTCAACGAAGTGTTGCTGTTGAAGCACTTGTATAACAAGACGGACGACGTGAACTTGAAGAAATATTTGTTGTCCTATTATATGGATTCGATCCGTTCCACCCTCTTCCGTCAAACGCAATTTGCCGAATTTGAGCAGTTGGCGCACGAGAAAGCGGAGAAGGGCGAACCGCTCACGAAAGAGAATTTGAGTGAGATCTACTACTCCCTCAACAAGCAATATTACGGCGACGGTTTGGTACACGATCAAGAAATTTCTTGGGAGTGGGCGCGTATTCCTCACTTCTACACATCCTTCTACGTATACAAGTATGCGACGGGTATCATTTCCGCGATTTCGATCGTGAAGCGCATCTTGACCGAGGGCGAAAGCGCGGTGAAAGATTACTTTGCATTCCTTTCGTCGGGCGGTTGTGAAGATCCCGTATCGATCTTGAAGAAAGCTGGCGTCGATTTGACGACGAAAGCTCCCTTCGAAGCAGCCATGGAAGAATTTAAGAATACGTTGGAAGAATTTAAGTCGTTGTTATAAGTACGATAGAAAAAGGAGGGGGCATGTCTGCAACCACGGTAAATACGATGCCGTATAATCGCGACGCGGAAATGGCGCTTTTGGGCTGTTTCCTGATCGATAGCGAGATCGCGGCGGAATTGGTAGATAAACTGCACGAGCACGATTTTTATCAGGAGTCACATCAATACATTTTGCGCGCTATGCGCAAAGTGTTTGCCGCGCGCAAGCCTGTGGATATCGTTACCGTATCGGACGCGTTGGATAGCGAAGGTGCGTTGGAAAAGGCGGGCGGTATCGCCTACTTGACCGAGTTGGCGCAAATTACGCCTAGCGCGGCGAATTACAAGTCCTATTACGATATTATCACGCGCGACAGCCTGAATCGGCAACTCATTCGCGCGGCGAGAAAGATTATCGAAGCGTCGATGACGTCGAACGATAAAAACCAGTCTCTTGCGTTTGCGGAAAAGTCGATTTTCGATATTTCGCAGGAAATGGAAGAGTCCGCTTTGGTGAGCGTAGGCGAAGGGGACGTGATCGAACACGTCTTGCACAAGTTTGAAAAGCTGAAAGAAGATCCAAACTCCTTCCGCGGTATTCCCACGGGATATAAGATGTTGGATAAGATGACGCACGGCTTGCAACCGGGTACGCTCGTGGTACTCGCCGCTCGTCCCGGTATGGGTAAAACTTCGCTTGCCATGAACCTCGTCGAACACGCGGCGTTGCGCGAGGGCAAGACTTGCGCCGTATTCTCGTTGGAAATGCCGCGCGAAGAAATTACGCAGCGTTTGCTTTGTTCGTACGCGAACGTGAGTATGGAAAAGGCGTTGCACGGCGGCGACGAACGGCAGGGCGGACTTTCCGTCAGGGACTGGAAGAAGTTGATGCTGGCGTGCGATAAACTGCGCGAGAGCAACATCTATATCGACGACTCCTCCCGAATTACGCCCGGTTCGATACAATCGAAATGTTTGCGTTTGAAAGCGGTACACGGCGCGTTGGATCTGATCATGATCGACTATATCCAGCTGATGTCGAGCGGCGATTCGCGTTTGGCAGGTTCGGAGAACAGACAACAGGAAGTCGCGACGATCACTCGTGAATTGAAGATTATGTCCAAGGAGTTGGGCGTACCCGTCATCGCCTTGTCGCAGTTGCGTCGTATCCAATCGAAAGAGCCGCAATTGTCCGACTTGCGTGAATCGGGCGCAATCGAGCAGGACGCTGATATCGTAATGTTCATCAACCGTCCCGAGGTTACGGCGACGGAAGAGGAACGGGCGAGCGGAAAGATCGTCAAGGGCGCGGCGGAGTTGATTATCGCCAAGCACAGAGCCGGTGGTTTGGGACGAGTGTCCTTGAAGTTCATCGGCGAATCGACCAAATTCGTGGACGTGGACGAGCAAAACCGCGACGACGAACCGCCGCAGTATTCCGCGACGCCTGCGCCGCCGGGGGACGACGACATAGAGTACGTTGCCCCCGACGACGACTACGTGCCGCCCGAACCGCCCTTTCGGAAGGGCGAGTTGAAGCCCGTAGACGACGAGCTTCCCTTTGAGTAAGAATGATGAAAACGGAGATCATGCCCGTCAACGCGGAGAGCTTGGCGTTGGCGAAAACGATTATATACGACGGCGGCGTCGTGGCGATGCCGACGGAAACGGTGTACGGGTTGGGCGGTAACGCCTTCGACGATAGCGCGGTACAACGGATCTTTGAGATTAAGGGTAGACCGAACGACAATCCGTTGATTGCGCACGTGCATAAAGATTACGATATTATGCAAATCGTCGATCGCCGTCCCGATTACGCGGCGGCACTTGCCGAGGCGTTCCTTCCCGGACCGCTCACGCTGGTGTACCCGTCGAAAAACAAAGTCAGTCGATTCGTGTCCTGCGGTTTGGACACGTTGGCGGTGCGCGTACCCTCGCACGAGGGCGCACAGGCGTTCTTGCGCGAAGTGGGGATACCGATCGTCGCGCCGAGCGCGAACTTGTCGCGCCACGTCAGTCCGACGTCCGCAAAGCACGTCTACGACGATTTTAACGGAAAAATTCCGCTCATTTTAGACGGCGGCGAGTGCACGGGCGGTATCGAAAGCACGGTATGCGATTGCACGGGCGACGTACCCGTGATTTTGCGACCGGGGCTGATTACGCGCGAGATGATTGCCGCGGTGGCAGGGGCGTGCGAAGAGTACGTGCCCGATCTTGCGAAAGGTGAACGGGTGAAAAGTCCGGGCGTGTTGTATAAACACTATTCGCCGCGCTGTAAAACGGAACTGTTTGCCTGCGACGACGTCGAGAACGCGGCGCGTGCGGTGGGCGTGGAGCGGTTGTCGGGCAAATGCGTGGCGGTGCTTTGCGAGCGGCGTTGCGTGGAAACGTTCGAGCGTTGCGGTGCGATTTGTTTGTGTCTTGGCGATACGGACGAGGAAATGGCGGCGAATTTGTACCGTTTGCTGCGTCGAGCGGAAGAGGTTTGCGACGTCTTGATCGCGGTAGAACCGCAAGCGCGCGGCGGCGTAATGACGGGGGTAATGAATAGACTCCGTAAGGCGTGCGCTTCGGAAGATATTCCGCACGATACTCCCAAAATGGGATAGGCAGGTATGAGATGAAGAACGAAACGTTGAAGAACAAAGTCGTATTCGTTTGCACGGGCAACACCTGTCGTTCACCGATGGCGGAATATATTTTCCGCAAACGGGCGGCGGAGTCGGGGCTGGATAAGCTGAAAGTGTGTTCGGCAGGCGTGCGCGCGAAGCGCGGCGACGGCATGAACGAAAAATCGGCGCGCGTGCTTGCGGAACAGGGCTTCGACGTGTTAGAGTTTAAGGCGCGGAAGGTGGATAAACGGCTGTTGAAGGACTCGTTGGCGATCGTGTGTATGACGGACGCGCAACGGGATACTTTGATGGAGTTGCGCTGGAATGTGTTGCGCGAGAGCGGAGAAGAGGAGATCGAGAACAACGTGTATTCCTTTTCGGATATTACGGGGTATCAAGTGTTAGATCCGTACGGCAGGGATATCGACTGCTATCGATACGTGTACGCGTTGTTGTCGGACGGAATGGCGGCTGTGTTGGACGCAGTCCTGCCGGAGGAAAACAGAGCGGCGTATCGGAAGAAACCGCGTGCCGCACGAAAAAAGAAAAACGATTAAAGGAGAATATATAGATTATGAAAATTGCTGTTGCATGCGATCACGGCGGATTGCGTTTGAAGAACGCCGTCATTGCTTACTGTCAAAAACTCGGACACGAATGTCAAGACTTCGGTACGTATACGACCGATTCTTGCGACTATCCCGACTTTGCCGTACAAGCGGCGGAAGCGGTGGCGAGCGGCGCTTGCGAGCACGGTATCTTGGTTTGCTCGTCGGGGATCGGTGTGTCGATCGTGGCGAACAAAGTGCCCGGGATTCGTTGCGCGCATTGCCACGATACCTATTGCGCGAAGTATACCCGTTTGCACAACGACGCCAATATGATCGCGTTCGGTGAAAAGGTAGTGGGCGAAGGCTTGATGGAAGAACTCGTATCCACCTTCTTGACGACGGAATTCGAGGGCGGCGAACGCCACGAAAGACGGGTTGCAAAAATCAAAGCGATCGAAGAAAAGTATAACAAATAAACGAGAAACGCGTTCGTGAACGCGTACACGGGTAGGACTTATGGGTAAAATTATCGCGATCGGCGGCGGCGAGCTGCGCGAACGGACTACGTTAAAAATCGACGAATATATAGCGAATTTGGCAAAGGCGCGCGCCGGAGAACGGCGTGCGAACGCGCTGTTTATTCCCACCGCCAGTCACGATTTTATGCCCTACTACAATACCTTTCACAAAGTGTATACGGGCGTATTCGATATCAAGACGGACGTGGTGTTGACGGTATTCAAGGAATCGGACTTAGAAAAGCTGACGGCGAAGTTTGAAAAGGCGGACGTGATCTACGTGGGCGGCGGCGACACTGTGTTTATGCTGGATAGTTGGAAGCGGACGGGGCTTTTGCGTTTGTTGGAAGACGCCTATCGTCGCGGTGTGCCGATCGCAGGCTTGTCCGCAGGCGCGATTTGTTGGTTTAGCGATATGTATACCGATTCGACGGCGGCACTCGGCGACGGGGAGAAGTACGCTATGTTTTCGGGCTTGGGCTGGGTAAACGGAAAAATTTCTCCGCATTATGGCGCGAGAATGCTTGACTTTGATAAAATTGTATGTTATAATTTCGATTGTGCTTACGGAGTGGAAGATAACGCGGCACTCGTGATCGAGGACGGAGAAGTTGTCGGAAGCGTTTGTTCGGGCGGTAGCGCGTGGCGATTGACGATCGAAGAGGGCACGCTGAAAAAAGAACGTATTGCGGAGATTTAACCGCAAACGGAATATGCGGACGTGGCGAAATTGGCAGACGCGCAGGTTTCAGGTTCCTGTGGGCAACCGTATGGGTTCAAGTCCCTTCGTCCGCACCAAACAGGAATAAAACGAACCAAACCGATAAGGTTTCGTTCGTTTTATTTTTTACAAGAGATTATTTCGGTTTGATTGTTAAACTGAAATAGTCTAAAATCAATGATAAAAGCCGAAGTCAATCTTTTTCGGAAAGTTCCAAAAGTGTTACAATTCTTATCTCTATAAAAAGCAAAAAGCGACGGATTTTGTAATTCGTCGCTTTT
>CAZDCO010000007.1:0-37802 GCA_964504025.1 uncultured Clostridia bacterium | reverse complement strand
GCTCTAACCAACTGAGCTACGCCTCCGTGTGATTTACTATGATATTATAGCAAATATCCGCGCGCCCGTCAAGCAAAAAGCCCCGTAAAACGGGACTTTTTTGCTAAATTGCCGTGCAAATTATCGATTCGTCGCGCTTTCCTTGACGGAAAAGACACGATAGAACGCGCTAAACACGGGCATATTGATCAAATAGAGTACGGGCAAGACGACGTAAGTCAGCAACTGCGCAGGCTCGGACAATTCTGCTTTCAAAAATACGGCAATCATCGTGATTACGATTACGCCGATCACCGTCAACACTGCCGTGGTGGCGATATACGCGGCGTGCTTCTTGCAACGAACGCGCGGCTTGTATCCGACGGCGTATAATACGGCGCAAACGATAAACGCGAGGAAACCGCCTGCAAATCCGACGAGGGGATATACGAACGAAACGCCCAAATAATCTTTCAGAAAGAATACCGATAAACACTCGAAGGCGACGATGCAAAATACGATAAACGCCGCTTTGAACAACGTCAAGCCTACATTATACGTACCGCGCGTTGCAACGACGGAAGATTCCGTTCTCCGTTCGCTTCTCGCACTCGGCGCGTAACGCATGTTTCCTGCCGTTTGCAACTTTATCCCTTCCGTTTGCGCGCGCTGTTGCAGATCGGTATAATCTACGCTCGGTGCGGCGTTTTGCTGTTGCGAATAGGGGGGCGGAGTTTGCGCGGCTGTGTTGCTAGGATAGCCGTAATCGTACCGCGGCGCGGCGTTGTACGCGGCGTATTGACGGGCTTGCAATTCGCGGTATGCGCTGTTGAGTGCGTTTTCGCGGTTGTTGAGTTCTAGCTCCTTTTCCTGCAATTCGCCGAATTTTCTTTGCAATTCTTCGCGTTCGTTCGCGTTTTCCGTTTGTGCTTGCGCTCGTTCCTTTTCAAAGTCCGCTTTCTCTTGTTGGAATACCGATTTTTGACCGTTCAATTCCGCTTGTTCGGTTTCCATGGCGCGCCGTTGTTGTTCGAAGAGGAGTTGCTCGTTTTTAAGAGCCGTGCGCTCCGCTTCCAACTTTTCCAAATTCTCGTTGAACGCCTTGACTTGCGCGTTGTACGAACTCAATTTGTCGGCATATTCGAATTGTTGCGCTGCCAACGCGTTTTTCCGCGTGATGAAATCGAGTTGTTGTTGATTGTACGCCGTTTGTCTTGCCGCCAACTCTTTTTGTTGGTTTTGCAATACCAGAAGATCGTCTTGTAACTTTTGGTTTGTACGCAACAGCTCGTTTTCTCGGCTTTGGAGATCGGCAAGCTTGCGCTCCGTTTCTTCGGAAGAAACGACCGTTTGCGTTTGCTGATCGCTGACCGTCTTCTTTTCTTCTTCCAACGCGTATTCCCTTTGGGTAAGCTCGTACGTCTTTCTGTCCAACTCTTCGCGTTGCGCTTGCAAAGAATCGCGCAAGTCGTCCAAGTCTTCCTTGTCTTTTTGCAGGTTACGCTTTGATTCTTCCAACGCTTCGTTGTCCGCGCGTAACGTGTCGCGCTCCACTTCCAACGTTTGCAGCTTGTTTCTCAATTCCGCGCGTTCTTCTTCCAACGCGGTGCGCTCGTCGCTCAAAGCGGTTTTCTCGCTTGCCACGCCTTGCAGGGCTTGCAACGCTTCGTCTTTCTCGTTTAATTCTTTGGAGAGTTCGAGCAACTTGTCCTTTTGCGCTTGAATTTGCGCCTGTTGCGAAGAGAGTTCCAAATCACGCTTGTAGAATTCGGAGTTCTTGTTTTCGTTCTCCGTCTTTAAGAGGGAAATGGTATGCTCCTGGGTGGAGAGGGCGGCGTTGAGTGCGCCGATCACCGATTTTTTATCGTTCAATTCGTTTTGCAGGGCAAGGATCTCTTGTTTTGCCGTTTGCAATTCTTCGGGGTTGGCGGCTTGCGCTTGCAACAATTCGTTTTGCTTTTGCAACGTTGCCGCTTCCTCTTCCTTTTCTTCGAACGCCGCTTGTTGCGCCGATAAAAGGGAACGCAACTTGTCGATTTCCGCCGTTTGCGTTTGCAACTGCGCCTTCGCTTCTTCGATTTCCTTTTCCTTTTGCGAAAGTTCCCATTCTTTCGCGTCGATCACGCCTTGTTGCTTGGAAAGTTCGGCTTCCTTTTCCGCCAACTCCGCGGCTTGCGCTTCCATTTTATCCTTCCATTCTTTGACGTCCGTCTTTTGGCTGGAAAGGGAGGAACTTTGCGTTTGCAACAACGCGCGTTCCCGTTGCAATTCGTTCTTTAACGCGTTCAACGATTTACGCTCGTCGTCCATCGCCGCTTCGCGTGCCGAGAGCGAAGATTTCAGCTCGGTCAATTCCTTTTGCTTTTCGGTGATAAAGGAGAAATCGTAATGCGCTTCGCCGTCCGAAATCAGGCTGTCGATGATCGTACGGGAGTATTCCCACTCCGAAAGGTTCTTCTCGGTGATTTTCTTGCCTTCGTCGGTGAGGGAGAAGTATTTTCTTCTGCCGCCGTTAGAAAATTCGCCGTAATACGCTTCGACGTAGTGCAACGATTCCAACCGTTTCAACGCGCTGTATAACGTGGGTTGTTTGATCGTATACAGTCCGCCGCTTTTCTTCTCGATCTCGTTGATGATGTCGTAGCCGTATTTGTCGCCGTCGTACAAACTGCGTAAGATAATGGTGTTGATGTGTCCGCGGATCAAATCTGCGCTGATGCCCGTGTTTTGTTCCTCACCGCCCGTAATCGCGGCGTTTTCCATCTCTAATTCGTCCATGTTTGCCATATCGTTTTCTCCTTTGAAAAGGGGTGCTATGCCTGACGAAGTATTGCTATGTCAAACATAATCAGTCGTGTGATTTACTCTACGTGAAGTATTATATCACAAATACCGTATATTGTCAATATTTTTCCGTAAAAATACGCAAAAAGCGACCGTTTTTTCTTTCTTTTCGACGAATAGTTGACTTTTTTGGAAAAAGGGTATATACTTGTTTTGCTATGGAAAAATATAGATACGTAAAACAATTTGACGTCAAATACTACGACGTGGATTTTAAGGACGACTTAAAGCCGTCTACCGCCTTGGCGTATATGGAAGAGGTGGCAGGCAAAAGCGCGGACGAGCTTGGCTTCGGATACGCCTACCTAAAGGAAAAAGGTTTCGCGTTCGTCGTATCGGGTACGTATTGCGAATTTTTACAACCCGTAACGATCGACGACGTACTCACCGTGAAAACGTGGCCTACGCCGCCCTCGTACGTCGTGTTCGGCAGGGAATATCAAATGTGCAACGCCGAGGGGGAAGCTGTGATCAACGCTTCGTCGCGCTGGTGTTTGTTGGAGATAAAAACGGGCAAGTTGTTGCCGTCGAAGCGCATCGATAACCAAAACTACGCCGAGTATAATACCGATCGTGCCGTCGGGGTGCAAAGCTGGAAAATTCCCGTTTTCGCGCCGAGCGAGGGCGAGTTAAAGTTCACGATCACAATCGCCAATTCCGAATACGACCATAACATGCACGTCAACAACACGCGCTACGCCGACTATTGTTTTAATTGTTTTTCCGTTTCGGAGCTTGCGAAAAAGCAATTGAAGAGTTTTGCAATCACCTACGTCAAGCAATGCCGCGAGGGCGAAACGTTGCGTTTCTATTTGAAGGCGGACGGCGAGGGATACTTGGTGCACGGCTTTAACGACAACGACGAACTCGTCGTGCAATCGCGGATCGTCTTTCGGGAGAAGTCGGTATGAAGTACGGTACGCTGACGCCGATCGAGGGCGGGGTATGCGCGTCGAGCGGTTTTACGGCGCGTTCCCTGCGGTTTAACGGGGAGGATATACGAGCGGTTTGGGTATCGTCGCAAAAGCGTTGCGCCGCGGCGTGCGTTGCCGCGGAAAAGTGCACGATCGGCGATAGAGCGGCGTTTTCTATCGAACGCGCAAAAACGGGCTATGCAAGTGCGTTCTTTTGCGACGACGGAACGAACGCGCTACTCGCGGAGAATAAGCGCGATTGTCTTTCCCTTTGCAACGCGCTTGCCAAACGAATGGGCGCGGACAGCGAGGAGATTTTGCTTGCTTCCAACGGCGCGCTCGGACGGAGTGTTTTTGCGTTGACGCAAGCCGTGCCGTCGGCGAGTGTAGAGGAAGGGCTGTCCAACGCGTGGGCGACGCGTTCGTACGCTTTCGACTTGGATAATTACACCTGTACGATCGGTGCGGCGTATACCGTCGAACCGCAAAACGGCGGTATGCTTTGCTGTATCACGACGGACGCGGATATTGCGCCGCAAATGCTGCAAAAGGCGTTGACGTCGGCTGTCAACGAGGGATTCCGTATGCTGTGCGTAAACGGTTGCGCTTCCCCGAACGATTTTACTTGCGCGTTTGCGAACGGCAAGGCAGGCAATTATAAAATCAGCCGTGCGGACTCCGAATATAAAAAGTTTGCACGCGCGCTTTGTGAAACGGTGTCGTCGATTTGTCGCGCAATCGTCGAACGGGACGACGGAATTCCGTTTGTTTGCACTGTACGCGGCGCGGCTTCCAAACGCACCGCCTACGAAATCGCCAAACGCGCGGCAGGTAGCGCGGATGTAAGAAACGCCCTTTGCAAAGATACGGTTGCTTCTACCCTCTACGCTCTTTTATGCGACGAGTTGACGGCGGGAAGCGTGCGACGCGCGGAAATTTCGTTGCGCTTAGACGAAGAGAACGCCGCGTTGTTGTTGGCGGAGGAAGGAATGACCCTGCCGTCGTCGCAAAATACGCGCGAACGAATCGCGAAGGCGCGCGCGATCAAACTCGTCGTTGCGCTGCGCGACGGCAATTACGGTGCAACGGGCTACGGACGAATATGAATAAAAGGCGTTTCCGACGAGGGAACGCCTTTCGTATCTTTTTGTACGGTTATATAAATATATTTTTTTCGGGAACGCTCTCGCCGCGTAACAGTTTGAATACGCTTTCCGCACGCATATCCGCTTCGTAGCAATCGCGCGCCGCGCCTCGCAATACGTCCTCGTCGTGGGCGCGTAGCAAGAGGGGCGTTGCGCCTGCGCTTGCGGCGGATAAGACGTCTTTGCGCGTTTTGTTCACGGCTAATACGCGCGCGTACAAATTCGTTTCCAAGCCCCGTCTTTGTAAGTTCTCGTCGACGCCCAAAGCGTAGTGCAGGGCGATACGGCGGATTCTCGAAGAAGTGTATCTTGCGGAAGTCAACGTTTGCACGAGGGGCGCGTCGTCTTTCGCGGCGCGGAACAGGGCGTTTTCTAAACCTTCCGTACAATCGCAAACCTTGGCTATATCGCTCGTTCGTCCGACGAGTAGGGCGTATTTTTCTACGATTTCCAACGCCGCCGCGACGTTTTTCGCTTGTGCAAGGTCGCGCAGGACGAAGTCGGGAACGTGCCCCGTAATCTCGTCGTTTGCCTCTAACGCCGCGCGAATCGCGCTCGCAGACGAATACTCTGTCGATAACTCCGTTTGCTTGTAACTGCCGCCGACGCGTTCTATGGGCAAAATTCGTATCGCGGAACGCTCGGCGAGGATCGCTTTGGTGTACTCCAACCCCAACACGTTGTTTGGGGAACGCAACAGCTCGGAGGGGATGCGGTCGGCAAACGCTTCCGCACGCGCCTTGGCGTAACTCGTTCCTTCGCCGACGAGTCGTTTGATCGTTTCGGAAACTTCTTTCGGTTCGTTTAATAGCAACTTTGCCGCACGGTAAAAGGCGTCCTCGTCAGCGTTTTCCGCACCGAAACAAAGGTGCGTAACGTCGGGGATAGAGGACAAAATGCGGGTCGCACCTCGCGCAAACAACTCGGCGTTCGCTGTGGCGTACGGTACGGGCAATTCCACGACGACGTCCGCACCGCCTAATATCGCGTGCTTGGCGCGTGCGTACTTGTCCAGAATCGCGCTTTCGCCCCGTTGCACGAAATTGCCGCTCATCAAGCAAACGACGGCGTCCGCGCCTGAAAGCGACTTCGCTTGGCGCAGTTGATAGAGGTGTCCGTTGTGAAAGGGATTGTATTCGCAAATTATTGCACAAATTTTCATTTTGCTTTCCGTATTTTCCTTTACAATCAAAAAAATGTGTGTTATAATATAATAACGGCTTGAAGATATTTTCTTCTTTCCTATATTATATACGAAAAATAAAAATAAATAAAGCGTTTCAAGGAGTAAACTAATGAAAAATATTCTTGATGAAATCAAAAGTAAGGCAAAAGCCTTGCAAAAGACAATCGTGCTTTGCGAGGGTGAGGACAGCCGCGTCGTAAAAGCGGCGGCGGACGCTACGCAAGAGGGCGTTGCGAAGATCGTGTTGCTCGGCGACGAAAAGGCGATCAATGCGGCGAACCCCGACGTGGACTTGACGGGCGTTACGATCGTCAATCCGCTCACGTCCGAAAAACTGCCCGAATATAACGCAAAACTTTGCGAATTGCGCGCCTCCAAAGGCATGACGGAAGAACAGGCGGCGAAGTTGTTGCAAGACGGTACCTATTTCGGTGCAATGATGTTGAAAATGGGGGACGTAGACGGTTTGGTTTCGGGTGCGTGCCATTCCACGGCGAATACCCTTCGTCCGGGCTTGCAAATTATCAAGACGGCAAAGAACGCTTCGGCGGTCAGCAGCTTTTCCATTATGATTTGCCCTCCCCAAGGCAACGCGTATTGTCCCGACGGCGTCATCATTTTCGCCGATTGCGGTTTGAATCCTACGTACGATAGCAACGGACTTGCCGATTTGGCGATCGCGACGGCGAACTCCGCAAAATCGATTTTGGGACTCGATCCCAAAGTGGCTATGCTTTCCTTCTCCACGAAGGGCAGCGCGAAACACGACAACGTTACCCTCGTAGCCGAAGCTACGAAGATTGCAAAGGAAAAAGCACCCGATTTGAAGTTGGACGGCGAATTGCAATTCGACGCGGCGCTCGTTCCGTCGGTAGCGGCGTTGAAAGCTCCGCAATCGGACGTGGCAGGCAAGGCAAACGTATTCGTATTCCCCGACTTGCAGGCGGCGAATATCGGCTATAAAATCGCGGAACGCTTGGGCGGCTTTATGGCGGTAGGTCCTATTTGCCAAGGCTTTGCGAAACCCTTGAACGATTTGTCGCGCGGCTGTAAATCGGAAGATATCGTGGCGGCGGTAGCGATTACCGCGTTGCAAGCACAACTCGGTTGATATAAGGAGAGTAAGTTATGAAAGTTTTAGTTATCAATTCCGGCAGCTCGTCGTTGAAATATCAGTTGATCGATATGGAAACGGAGGGCGTTATCGCGAAAGGCAACTGCGAACGTATCGGTATCGACGGTTCTAAATTGACGCATAAAGCAAAGGGCAAAGAGGTCGTCGTGGAACAACCTATGCCCAATCACAACGTAGCGGTGGATCTCGTGTTGAAAGCGTTGACGGATAAAGAAACGGGCGTCATTGCGTCTATGGACGAGATCGGTGCTGTCGGTCATCGCGTCGTCGCTTCCGGCGAAGCGTTCAAAAAGCCTACGCTCGTTACCGACGAGGCTATGCAACTCATGGAAGAGATCAAAGAACTCGCGCCGTTACATAACCCTGCGGCGATCGTCGGCGTAAACGCTTGCCGTGCGGCAATGCCGAATACGCCCATGGTGCTCGTGTTCGATACGGGCTTCCATTTCACGATGCCTAAACACGCGTATATGTACGCGATCGATTATAACCACTACGAAAAATATAAAATCAGACGTTACGGCGCACACGGAACGAGCCATAAATTCGTTTCCCAAGAAGCTGCGAAGTATTTAGGCAAAAAACCGGAAGAGTTGAAGATCGTAACCTGCCACTTGGGCAACGGTTCGTCCATTTCCGCAGTCAACGGCGGCAAATGCGTAGACACTTCCATGGGCTTCACGCCTCTTGCCGGCGTGCCTATGGGAACGCGTAGCGGCGATATCGATTATGCGGCGGCGGAATATTTGGCGAAGAAAGAGGGTATGGACGTTTCGGAAATGCTGACCTACCTCAACAAGAAGTGCGGTATGGCAGGCGTTTCGGGCGTATCGAGCGACTTCCGCGATTTGACGGCGGCGGCAGCGGAGGGCAACGATCGCGCGCAACTTGCGCTCGATATGTTCTCGTACGCTTGCAAAAAATACGTCGGTGCGTACGCGGCGGCGATGAACGGCGTCGATTGTATCGTGTTCACGGCGGGCGTAGGCGAAAACACCGCTTGCGTTCGTTCGGCGATTTGTAACGATATGCAATATCTCGGTTTGGAAATCGACGAAGAAAAGAACGAGGAAAAGAACAACGGACAAATCCGCGATATTACGGGTAAGAACTCTAAAGTCAAAGTTTTGATCATTCCTACCAACGAAGAGTTGGTTATCGCAAGAGAAACGGTAGAATTGTTATAAAAAGTAGAAAAACCTACCGAAAAAAAGTTGACAAAGCCTTAAAAATATATTATACTTGATAAGCTATTTTATGATGATTATCGATATAAGAAAGCTCAACGCACAAAAAAAGTATTTCGGCGACATGGAAATTTCCTACGACGCACCCGAAAGCTTGATAGAAATTCCGTTCGTGCGGTTTGCCGCACCCGTCAAGGTGTCGTTTGCATACGACGTGTACGAAGACGATTCTTTCGAAATTCGCGGTACGGTTCGCTTTACCCTGACGGGGCAATGTTCGCGCTGCTTGCAAGCGGCGGCGTGCGACGTCGAGGGAGAGTTGGAAGCGTATTTCCAACCGACGAACGACGCGGAAGACTACGCCTATTCGGGCGGAAAGGTCGATTTAACGAGAGCGGTAGACGACGCGATTATGGCTTGTATGCCGTTCACGCTTTCCTGCGGCGAGGGGTGTCAAGGCTTGTCTTACAACGATAACGAAGCAAACGAAAAAGAAAATTAAACGAGAGGTGTAATTATGGCAGTACCCAAGAGTAAACAATCGAAGAGCAGAACGAATAAGAGATTTGCTAACTATAAGGCAACGGCGGCTACGTTGGTAGAATGCCCTCATTGCCACGAGCTTGCACAAGCTCACACGGTTTGCAAGAACTGCGGCTATTACGACGGTAAAGAAGTAGTTGCTCAAAAAGCAGAAAAGAACGACTAATTTCGTCCTAAGTAGAACAAGCTTAGACGGGTGGCTTTACGCGCCCGTCTTTTTGCGTTACGACGAAATGGAAAACTTTTTTTGCAAAACCGCGGCTTTTGCTTGACAAACCTATCCCTATCGTCTATAATGTTAGCTGTGGATAACAAGAAATAAGGAGTAAGCATGAAAACGAAATTTTCTATCAGCGGTATGACTTGTTCGGCGTGCTCGTCGGGTATCGAACGAACGGTGAACCGTTTACACGGCGTAACAAAAGCCGAAGTATCTTTGATGGGGGAGTGTATGACGGTCGAATACGACGATACGCGGCTCACCTGTCAAGCGATCGAAGAGGCGGTGTTGCAACTTGGCTACGGAATCGGAGAATACGACGAGAACGTGTTGCAAGCGCGAAAACCGCAACCCGAAAAACTCAAACGCCGTTTCGTATGGTCGTTGGTGTTTTTGTTGCCCTTGATGTATTTTTCTATGGGCGGTATGATCGGTTTGCCGCAACCGGGCGAAGTCGTCGGTGCGTCGTTGCAAATGGTGCTGGCGCTCGTCGTTATAGCGATCGATTTTGAATTTTTCCGCAACGGCGCGAAAGCTCTTTGGCATCGCGTACCCAACATGGACACGCTCGTTGCCATGGGAAGCGGCGTATCCTTTTTGTATAGCGTCGTCTTGACCGTCCTGCTGTTTTGCGGACAGGAACACGTGCACCTTTTTTACGAATCGGCGGCTATGATTTTAACGCTTGTTACGCTCGGTAAGTGGTTGGAAGAAAAGTCCAAACGCAAAACGGGGGACGAAGTGGAAAAACTCATTCGCTTGATGCCCAATGTAGTAACGGTGGAAAGGGAGGGGGAACAAAGCAAAATTCCCTTTTCGGATATCGTTGTCGGCGATATTCTCGTGGTGAAACAGGGTGAGTATATTCCCGTAGACGGCAAAGTCGTCGAGGGCAGCGCGTACGTCGATCGTGCGGCAATCACGGGCGAGAGTATGCCCGTCGAAGTGCAGGCAGGGGACGCCGTTACGGGCGCGGATATCGTCAAGAGCGGATATTTGAAGCTCGAGGCGGAAAAAGTCGGCGCGGACACTACGCTGTCGCAAATCGTAAAAATGGTCAAGGAAGCGGGTGCGAGCAAAGCACCGTTGCAAAAGACGGCGGATAAAATCGCAGGTATTTTCGTGCCAGCCGTTACGCTGATCGCCGTGATTACATTTATCGTGTGGATCGCGACGACGGGTGATTTTGCTTTGGCGGCGAACTACGCGATATGCGTTCTCGTCATTTCCTGTCCCTGTTCGTTGGGGCTTGCCACGCCCGTAGCGGTGATGGCTGCAACGGGACGGGCGATGTCGTTGGGGATTTTGTATAAAGACGCGGAAGCGTTGCAAAAAGCAAAGGATATCAACTGTGCGTTACTCGATAAAACGGCTACGCTGACGGTGGGCGAACCGCGCGTAACGGACGTGGAAATTCTTTCTTCTTCCGAAAGCATAGCGTTGACGGCGGCGTTGGCAATCGAAAGCCGATCGAATCACCCGATCGCGGAATGTATTTGTGCGTACGCCGAAGAAAAAGGCGCGTTAAAACGTCCTTCGGAAGAATACGTTTACGAAACGGGCAAAGGCGCAAGCGGCGTCGTGGACGGCGTTCGTTACGTGCTCGGCAACCGTCGGCTCGTATCGCCGAAAATGCAAAAAGAGGTAGGCAGGTACGAAACGAAGTTCGCCAAAGAGGGCAAAACGGCGGCATTTTTAGCGACGGAAAACAAGTTGATCGCCGTGTTCGCGGTAGCGGATACGTTGAAAGAGAATAGCGCAGAAGCGGTGCAAATGCTCAAAGCACGCGGCGTACGCGTGGCAATGCTCACGGGCGATAACGAAAACGTCGCAAAGGCGATTGCGCGCACGGCAGGCGTGGAGGAATATTTTGCGGAAGCTCTGCCCAAAGATAAAGCGGAAGCGGTGGAACGGGTGAAGAGCGTAGGCGGTTTCGTCGCCATGGTCGGCGACGGCATCAACGATAGCCCTGCCTTAAAAGCGGCGGACATCGGAATCGCCATGGGAAACGGCACGGACGTTGCGATCGATTCGGCGGATATCGTACTCTCGCGCGGCGATTTGCGCCTGGTGGCTACGGCGATCGATTTAAGCGCGGCGACCGTCCGTAACATTCATCAAAACCTGTTTTGGGCGTTCTTCTATAACTGCGTCGCCATTCCCTTGGCGGCAGGCGTGTTCGCCTTTGCAGGCGTATCCCTCAACCCCATGATCGGTGCGGCGTGTATGAGTTTAAGTTCGCTCTTCGTCGTAACGAACGCCCTGCGCTTAACGCGCTTCGAAAAAACGAAAAATAATAAGCAAAAGGATAAAAAGGAGAATATCAATATGCGTAAAGTACTCAAAGTGGAAGGCATGATGTGTCAACGTTGCGTGGCGCACGTAACGAAAGCGTTGCAAGCGATCGAGGGCGTGCAAGCCGTCGAGGTAGACTTGAAGAAGAAGACCGCTACGGTGGAAACGAACGCGGAAATCGCCGACGAAGTATTCGTAAACGCAATCACGGAAGCAGGCTACGAAGTGAAGAAAATATCGTAAGTGAAAGGATATATCGACAAACGAAACGGCTTTTCGACAAAAACTCCGTAAATGCGTTTATGCGGTTATGGTAACATATTCGCATAAAAGCATATAGGAGGACGCGTTATGTCGCAAATGCTGCTTTTGGATAAACGCACGCAAAACCTTATCGAGGACTACGTTCCGCAGGGCGAAATTCTCGAAGGGATTGTGTGCTTTTTTTCCGTCTTTTCCGATTCCACGCGCGTAAAAATTTTATCCGCACTCGCGATTAGCGAATTGTGCGTTACCGACCTCGCGCGCATATTGCGCTTGAACCAAACGACGACGTCGCACCAGCTCCGTTTTTTGAAGAGTGCGGGGATCGTGAAGAGCGTACGACAGGGCAAAATCGTTTTTTATAGCTTGGCGGACGATTCCGTCAACGACGTTTTGTTAAAGGGCGTTGAGTTTTTAGGCTGTTGACGCCGTTTTTTTCGTATAATTCCTTGCAAAATTTCTCGCTTTGGTATATAATAGTAGGGAAGTATGCGTAATTTGAAAGAAAAACTGCATTTGCTTCCCGACGAACCGGGCGTGTACGTCATGCTGGATAAGGACGGGATCGTCATTTACGTGGGTAAGGCGCGCGTTTTGAAAAATAGAGTGCGTCAATATTTTCACGCCTCCGCAAAGCCCGAAAAAGTTGCGGCGATGGTGGAGCATATCGACGATTTCTATTATATCATCACGAAATCGGAAATCGACGCGTTGGCGTTGGAAAACAACCTGATCAAAAAGTATAAACCGAAATATAACATTTTGTTAAAGGACGATAAGACGTATCCGTATATCAAGGTGCATACGAAAGAGGCGTTTCCGCGCGTGTCCGTTACCCGTCGTTTGAAAAAGGACGGAAAATACTTCGGACCGTTCATGGGCGGCGTGCGTTGTAACGATTTGTTGGATATCGTCAACTCCGTCTATAACGTCCGTACCTGTTCGGTAACGGTAACGGATAAGCCGAAAAAACCTTGCCTTGCCTATCATTTGGGGCGTTGTTTAGCTCCGTGCGCAGGCTTGTGCACCGTGGAAGAATACGCCGAACGGGTAAAGAAAACGCTTTCGTTTTTAGACGGCGACTACGAGGAGGCGGAAGCCGTTTTGCAGGAAAAAATGCTTTCGTTCGCCGAACGGGAAGAGTTCGAGTTGGCGATGGAGTATCGCGAAAAACTGCAAATGCTTTCCAAATTAAAACTCAAACGAATCACGTCGATCAACCGTTCCTTGAACGCGGATATTATCGCGTTGAAGACCAACTATATCTATTCTTCCGTCAACGTTTTGGTAACGCGCGGCGGCATTATGCAGGGCGGTAACAACTTCGCTTTGGAAGATTGTTCGTTTGCGGAATCGGACGCACTGACGGCGTTTATCTTGCAATACTATTCCGCACGGGAGATTCCCGACGAAATTATCGTGCAGGACTTTTGCGAAAAGGAATTATTGGAAAACTATTTCTTGGAACGGTACGATAAACGCGTGTCCGTCGTGGCGGCGAAACAGGGCGTAAAAAAACAACTCCTCGATATGGCGGAAAGCAACGCCGCCGATTATCTGTCGAAATCGATCGATAAGATCAAGCATAAGGACGATATGACGAAAAACGCCTGCAAACGCTTGCAGGAAATTTTGCGTTTGCCGAAGTATCCGCGCCGTATGGAATGTTACGATATTTCTAATATCAGCGGCGTAGACAAAGTCGGTTCAATGGTCGTGTTTATCGACGGCGAAGCGGATCGGAACAGTTACCGCCGCTTTAAAATCAAGACGGTAGAGGGCGCGAACGACTACGCTTCCCACCAAGAAATGATGCGTCGCCGCTTGGCGAAACTCGGTACGGACGAAGAAGAGCGTTTCCCGAAACCCGATTTGATCGTAATCGACGGCGGCAAAGGACAACTTTCCGCAATAAAGGAAGTGTTCGACGAACGGGGCGTTACCGATATTCCGCTGATCGCACTCGCCGAACGGGAAGAGGAAGTGTTTACCCTCGATTCGTCGGAAAGTATCAAGATCGACAAGCGCGATTACGCGCTGAAAACGCTGCAACGGTTGCGCGACGAGGCGCACCGCTTTGCCATTACCTATTTTAGAAATTTGCACTCGAAACGCAATTTGGCGTCCGTTTTGACGGAGATCGACGGCGTCGGAAAAAAGAAACAAAAAGCCCTCATGGACGCGTTCGGCACGATCGACAAAATCATGCGCGCGGACGTGGAAGATTTGTGCAAAGTAGAGGGAATCGGGGAAGAGTTGGCGAAAAAAATTCATTCGTTTTTTAAGGAGAAATTGTAAATTGCAAAAGATAAATTATCCGCTGATCGTTTCCGACTTCGACGGTACGCTCGTACGCGACGACGGGAACATATCCAAAGAAAATAAAGAGGCAATCGACCGCTTTTGTAAAGACGGCGGCAAGTTCGCGATCTCCACGGGACGGTTGCCGTACGCGATCGTACCGCGCGCGAGAGAGTTAGGCTTGCACGGGGCGGCGGCGTGTTGTCAAGGTTCGATTATCGTAGACGTGCAAACGAAAGAGGTACTCTTCCACGACAGCCTGCCCAAGGATACGGCGGTGCGCGTGTGTAAACGGCTGGAAGAATTGCAATTACATATCCACGCCTACGGCTTGTGGGAATACTATTGCAACAAGGACGACGAAGCGTTGAAAGCGTACGAGGCGTTGACGAGAACGACGGCGCACCGCGTAACGGATAGACCGTTGCACGAATTTTTGCGCGATTCGGACGCTACCGTGTATAAATTTACCGTACTCGTCGAACCGAAAGACAGTTTGGCGCTCTACGAAACGCTTGCCAAGGAAAACTTCGAGGGTTGTTGCCCGACGCGTAGCGGCACGTTCACCGTGGAGATGATCAACGCGAACAACTCCAAGGGTACGGCGTTGCGCTTTTTGGCGGACTATTACGGCGTACCGTTGGAACGCACGATCGGCGTCGGGGATCAATGGAACGATATACCCATGCTGCAAACGGCAGGGCTGGGCGTTGCCGTGCAAAACGCGGACGACAAATTAAAGGCGGAAGCTAAGGTGATTTTGTCGCGCACGAACGAAGAAAACGCCGTATGCGAACTGATAGAAACGTACGGGTATAAGGAGTAAACGGATATGAGTGCACAGGTTACGCAAAGCGTTATGTTGGATAAATTCGCGTACGATTTGAAGTTGGAAACGATCTTTACGGGTAGAGGCGTGGTAACGCTGTCGAGTATGAGCGTCGAACGACCGGGCTTGCAACTTGCGGACGGCTTTTTTACCTATTTCGATCATCGCCGCGTAATCGTGTTGGGACTTTCCGAATACGAATATTTACGCACCTTTTCCTCCGAAGTCCGCCGCCAAAAAATTGGTAGCCTGTTCGAGCACGGTGAACTTCCTTGTATCATTTTGAGTCGCGATTTGCCTGCGTTGCCCGAACTCGTGGAACAAGCCAAAGCGTTTGCTTGTCCGCTTTTCCGTAGCCCGAAAATGACGACCGATTTGATGAGCGATTTGTATATCTACTTAAATCGCTTGCTCGCGCCCTCCGTCACGGAACACGGCGTGTTGATGGAAGTGTTCGGCGTGGGCATATTGCTGACGGGAAAGAGCGGCGTCGGCAAGAGTGAAACGGCGATGGAACTCATCAAACGCGGACATCGACTGATCGCCGACGATAACGTCATCATCAAGGAAATTGCCAACGAACTGTACGGCTCCGCACCCGATATCATTCGCTATTTTATGGAATTGCGAGGTATAGGTATCATCAACGTGAAAAGTATGTACGGTTCGGGTTCGGTTTTGGACGAGAAAAAGATACAGCTCGTTATACAGTTGGAAAATTGGCAACAGGGCAAAGAATACGAGCGCATCGGCAACGACGCGTCCTTTGCAACCTATTTCGATTTGAAAGTGCCGAAATTGACCATTCCCGTCAGCCCCGGAAGAAATCTTGCTATCATCATCGAGGTGGCGGCGAGAAACTTCCGCTTGCGGAGTATGGGATACGACGCCTCGGAAGAATTGATTACGAGAAGTATCGGAAGATAACGAAAGAGAGAATTATGTTGGAAATTTTAGCCCCTGCAGGCAATATGGAAAGTGCAAAAGCGGCGATCAACGCCGGCGCGGACGCCGTTTATCTCGGCTATCAAGCGTTTTCGGCAAGACAAGGCGCGGAAAATTTTGACGGCGAGCAGTTGCGCGCCGTGGTCGAGTACGCCCATATTTGCGGCGCGAAGATATACGTCGCGATGAATACGCTCGTAAAAGACGAGGAATTGTCCGACTTTTTCGATAGCTTAACGAGCGTTTGGAAAACGGGGGTAGACGCCGTCATTTTACAAGATCTATTGCTTGGAAAATACGTCAAGCGCGCTTGCCCCGACGTCGTTTTACACGCCAGCACGCAAGCGGGGATATGTAACGCCAACGGCGCGCGCTTTGCAAAAGAGTGCGGTTTTTCTCGCGTGATCGTTGCACGTGAAACGCCGCTTTGCGAAGTGGAGAAGATCGCCAAGATCGTCGAAACGGAAGCGTTCGTGCAGGGCGCGCTTTGCACGGCGTATTCGGGACAATGCTATTTTTCGTCCTTCGTCGGCGGCAACAGCGGCAATCGCGGACGGTGTAAACAACCCTGCCGTAAACGCTACGCCTACGATCGGCTCGGCAATACCGAACGGACGTACGCTCTGTCCTTGTCCGATCTTTCCGTCGGCGCGGATATAGAAAAACTGATCGCGGCAGGCGTAACTTCTTTTAAGATCGAAGGCAGAATGCGCCGTGCCGAATACGTTTCCGCCGCCGTTGCATATTATCGCACGTTGTTGGACGGGGGAAACGCGACCGCGGCGTTGTCCGATTTGAAACGGACGTACAATCGCGGTAACTATACAAAAGGTTTGGCGTTCGGACAGGATAAACGGCTGTTGTCTACGGCGGTGCAGGGGCATATCGGCGAAAAGTTGGGCACGGTGAAAGTCGTCAACGGTAAGTACTTCGTGGAAAGTAGCTTTCGCCCCCGGCTGGGCGACGCGTTCAAAATTTTACGCGACGGCAAAGAGCTCGGCGGCGCGACGTTCGCCAAAAACGAGGGACGCGGCTTCGTCGTGCAAAGCAAAGTACGCTTAAAGAACGGCGACGGCGTGTTTATCACGACGGATACCGCACTCAACGCAAGATTGTCCGCCAAAGAAAAACGCGTTTCGTTGCCCGTGGAGTTATACTTCCGCGAGGGGGAACGCGCGTTGATGGTATGCGGCGATATCCGTATGCAATCGGACGAGCCGTTGCCTACCGCCTCTTCGCAACCGCTGACGGAAGCCGCGCTGAAAAGTTGTTTCTTAAAAACGGACGGCTTGCCCGTGGAGATCGACTACGCGTGTGTTTGCGTCGAAGGGAGTATCTTCCTGCCGAAATCGGTCTTGAACGGTATGCGCCGCGCTTTTTACGAGGCGATTAAAAAGGGTTGCGTAAGCGGAACACGCGAGATCGAGTTGCCGTTGCCGACGGCGTTTTCGGGCGGTAAGGGTAACGGAAAAACGGCGGTGATCGGTAGCGACTTCGACGGAATTACCGCGGACGTGGCGATCTATAAACCGAAAGATTATCGCGCGCCGTTGCCGAGCAACTTCGTGTACGGCGATTTTGAAAAGTATATCTACTATCCGCCCCTTTGTACGGCGAACGAGGAACGGGAGATAGAGAAACGCCTGTCGGAAGGGCGCGTAGACGGCGTGTACGCGGAAAATTACGGCGCGTTTGCCTTTGCAAAAGCGCACGGCTTGTCGGTGTTCGTCGGAACGGGTTTGAACCTCTTTAACGGCTGCGCGATTTCCGAATTGTTTTCTATTTGCGACGCGGCGTACTACGCCGTGTCCAAGGAAACGACGACGGCACAAGCGCGCGCCTTGCTTTCGGAACGGGCGTTCGCACTCACTTGCGGCGATATAAAACTCATGGACTTGTGCTATTGTCCGTTCGGGAAAACTTGTCAAGTTTGCGACAAGAGCGGCGTATACCTCTTGACGGACGAAAACGAACGCCGCTTCCCCGTGCGACGGTACGTTGCCGCCGACGGTTCTTGTCGGTTTGAGGTGTATAATTGCGCGAAACTCGTCGGTACGGGTGCGTCGGGTATCGGGAAATTGATCGATTTGTCTACGATTGAAAAGGGAGAACGCACCGTAGCCGCCGCCAACGACGTCGCGGCGCAAAAAAAGCTCTTCGAGAAGTACACGTCGGGACACGCCGAACGCGGCGTATGGTAAACGACGGAAACGTAAGGAACGTAAGAAAATGAATCAGCACGCTATTGAAAAAACGGAATTAAACAAGATATTGCACGCCGTAGCTGAATACGCCACGTTAGAGGGCGGTAAGCGGCTGTTACGCGCTACGCAACCGACGTCCGACGTGAAGGAAGCGAAACGCCGACTTTCGTTGACGGAAGAAGCGTTGCGCTTGCTCTTCTATTGCGGTGTATCGAAAATCGAATATTTCATGCCCTTCGAGGACGAGTTGGAACGGGCGCAAAAAGGTTCTACGCTCTCTTGCGGCGAACTCTTAAAGACGTGCGCGTTGTTGCGCTCGGCGCGGATCGCGTATACGAGCGTACAATCGGTAAACGAAGAAAATTTGGACGGTATGCGCGCGTTGGCGGATTGGCTCTATTTCGATCAGGCGTTGGAAGAGGATATCCACAGCAAAATCGTCAACGATACCGAACTCCACGATCACGCCAGCGAAAAATTATACGCCATTCGTCGGGATATTCGTTTGTTGAACGAACGTATCCGTGCGCGCTTGTCCGAATATCTTTCGGGTAAGGAAGGAAAATATTTGCAGGACGCGATTGTTACGATGCGCGATAACCGCTACGTGTTGCCCGTCCGCGCGGAATATAAGCGGAACGTCAAAGGCTTTATCCACGATAAATCGCAAAGCGGCGCGACCTTCTTTATCGAACCCGAAGAAGTTTTGGAAATGAATAACGAGTTGCGCTCTCTCGCTGCGGACGAAAAGGAAGAAGTGGAGCGTATCTTGAAAGAACTGTCCATGCGCGTAGGCGCGCTTGCCGACGCGCTCCGTCGCGATATCGAGGCGTTGGAAGAAATGGACGGCGTGTACGCCCGAGCGGAGTACGCCTATAAACTTTCTTGCGTGCAACCGGAAATGAACGCCGACGGCGTAATCGATATCCAGCAGGGCAGACACCCGTTGATCGATCGGAAAAAAGTCGTTCCCGTCAGCCTTTCGCTGGGGAAGGGGTATCGTTTCCTGCTGATCAGCGGTCCGAATACGGGCGGTAAAACGGTTACGTTGAAGATGACGGGCCTGTTTTGCTTGATGGCGATGTGCGGCTTATTCGTCCCCGCTCGCCGCGCCGTTCTTTCGGTATTCGACGAGATCTATTGCGACGTGGGCGATTCGCAAAGCATAGAGGAAAGTTTGTCCACATTCTCTTCCCATATCACGAATATCGTCCGTATCGTCAACGGCGTTACGGAAAAGAGTTTGGTCTTGATAGACGAGTTGGGCGGTGGCACCGATCCCGACGAGGGACAGGCACTTGCCAAAGCGATCGTGGGACATTTGCTCGGTAGCGGTTGCAGGGGCGTCGTAACGACGCACTATACCGCCTTGAAAGAGTTTGCTTTTTCCGCGGAAGGGATAGAGAACGCGTGTATGGAGTTCGACGCGAACACGTTGCAACCCTTGTACGCGATCAAAATCGGCTTGCCCGGATCGAGTAACGCGTTGGCTATTTCGCGGCGTTTGGGCTTGCGCGAGGACGTGTTGGAAAACGCGTTGCATAATTTGTCCGACGACGCGCAAAAGTTTGAAAATATCGTTCGCAAAGCGGAAGAAAGCCGCGTAATGGCGGAAAATTCGTTGCAGGAAACGAATCGCTTAAAAGCGGAATGGCAGGAAAAACTCGCCCTGTTAGAGGACGAACGAGAAAAATTACGCAAAGAAAAGGAACGGTTGTTCACGCAGGCGAAAGCGGAATCGCGGCGGATCATCAACGAACGCACGGCGGAAGCGGAAGAAATTTTGAACGAGATCGAGGGCATTTTCGCCAAAGAACGGGTAAGCGAAGCGGATCTCATTCAGGCTCGTACCTTAAAAAATCGTTTGCGCGATAAGGCGTTCGATAACGAACGGGAAGAGATCGTTCGTCCGCAATACCGTTCGGCTACGGCGGAGGATATTCGCGTCGGCGCGGAAGTGTACCTGCAAGGCTTAAACCAACGCGGCGTCGTGCAAAGCGTGCGCCTGCCGAAAAAGGAAGCGGAAGTCCTTTGTGGTAACGTGCGGATTCGCAGCAAGTTTTCCGAGTTGTCGGTAGTAATCGGCGGCGAAAACGCACAAAATGCAGGTAAGAAGACGGGGCGTAGGCAATCGCAGGGAAAGGAAGATCGGGTGCAGGTCGTCAAAACGCTCGCACCCAAACCGATTCCCTCGTTAGAGGTCAACGTAATCGGTATGACGGTGCAAGAAGCTTTGCCCGACGTCGCCGCTTTGATCGACGGCGCGGTAATCGCCAACTTGGAAGAGGTGCGCATCGTACACGGCGTAGGTACGGGTAAGTTGCGTGCCGGCATACACGACTATTTACGCTCGCATAAAAACGTGGCGGAGTACCGCTTGGGTAAATACGGCGAAGGGGAAACGGGCGTTACGATCGTTAAAATCAAGTGATCCCTTGCCGACGGACGGAGCATAATCCGCTTGCACGACGAATAGGATAATACCATCTAAACGGTATCGTTCAAGGAGTGCGAGGGGTATGTCGAAAGGGAAGAAGGGTGAAAGACGCGCTTTGCCCGTACGGGCGGTTACGAATGTCGTGTTGTGCGCGTTGTTGTTGTCGGTGGGAACGCTGTGTTTCGCACCGACGGAAACGACGGCGGCAACGGACGGCGAACAGGAAATTTACCGATTCGGCAACGAAAATAAGGGCGGCGTTTCCCTGATGTTCAACGTCTATTGGGGCGCGGAAGAGGTGGAAGAAATACTCGCCACGTTGAAAAAATACGATGCAAAAGCCACTTTTTTTATCGGCGGTTGTTGGGCGGACGATAACGTGGAAACGTTGCGCTCCATCGCGGAAGAGGGGCACGAGCTTGGCAATCACGGCTATTTCCATAAAGATCACGCTTCCCTTTCCGTCAAAGACAACGAAAAGGAAATTGATTCCTGCAATCGATTCGTCGAACTTGCCACGGGCAAAAAGCCCACGCTGTTCGCACCGCCGTCGGGCGCGTACGGACGGGCAATGCTCACCGCTTGTAAAACGCTGCAAATGCGTACGGTGCTGTGGTCGAAAGATACGATCGACTGGCGGGATAAAAACCCCTCGTTGATCTATTCGCGCGCGACGAAAAACGTGCGCGCAGGCGACTTAATTTTGATGCACCCGACGCCGGCTACGGTATCGGCGTTGGAGGATATAATTTGCTATTATCATTCGCAATCGTTATCGCTGATAACGGTTTCGGAAAATATCACGATAGAAGGAAAAGGATAAAGATATGGTATTTGAAAAAAGATACGACAACGGGCTTCGTTTGGTAGTCAAGCCCATGCAGGGCATCATGTCCGTTACGATGGGGATTCTCGTCGGCGCAGGTTCGTGCTACGAAACGGACGAAGAGGACGGCATTTCACATTTTATCGAACACATGCAGTTTAAGGGCACGAAAACGCGCAACGCCTTTGAAATTTCCGACGCGTTCGATCGCTTGGGCGCGCAAGTCAACGCCTTTACGGGCAAGGACATTACCTGCTACTATTCCAAGTGCACGTTCGAACATACGGCAAAGTGTTTCGAGCTGTTGTCCGACTTGTTCTTGAACTCTACCTTCCCCGACGAAGAAATGGTACGGGAAAAGGGAGTGGTTTGCGAGGAAATCTCCATGAATGAGGACACGCCGGAAGATTTGTGCTTGGATCTCGTGGCGCGCGCCTATTTCGGTAAGGAAAACTACGGTAGAAACATTCTCGGTCCGATGAGCAATGTCAAACGTTTCACGGTAGAGGATATCGCGCGGTATAAACGCGCGCGCTATTGCCCGAAGAACATCGTCGTGTCCTTCGCAGGCGGCGTGGACGCGGCGACGGCGCAATCGCTCGTGGAAAGCTATTTCGGCAACTTGGAAGAGGGGAACTTCGAGGCTCGTCAACCCAAGGTACGGCTCGCAGGACAAACTCTCGTCAAGAAAAAGCCTATTGAACAGGCGCACCTTGCCATTGCCTACGGCGGCGTGCCGCGCGGCGACGGTTTGGAAGAGGCGTTCAGCACGGTCAACGGCGTACTCGGCGGCACGATGAGTGCAAGATTGTTCCAAGAAGTACGGGAAAAACGCGGACTTGCCTATTCCGTCTATTCTTACCTTTCGTCGTATGCGGACTGCGGCGTGCACGTGATCTACGCAGGCGTAAATCCGTCGCAACTGCAAGCGGCGTACAACGCGATTGAAGACGTCGTTGCGGACGTGAAGAAGAACGGAATTACGCAGGACGAGTTTTTACGTAGCAAAGAACAAAAGAAATCGGGTATGCTGTTCAGCAACGAGAGTAGCAATTCGCAAATGTTGTTGTACGGAAAATATATGTTGAACTTCGATAAGACGTTTTGTTTCGAGGACAAAATGGCGGAGATTAACGGTTTGACGTACGAACGGACGTTAGCCGCGATCGATAAAATGTTCGACGAAAAGCAAAAGGCGTTGGCGTTGATCGGCAATACCGATACGCCGTTGCCTCTTTGATATGGTGGACTTGCAAACGCACGCAGGCTTCGAGCCGATCTTTAACGCGGAAAGCAGAGTGTTGATTTTGGGCAGTTTTCCCTCGGTAAAGAGCCGTGCCGTCGCGTTCTATTACGGCAATCCGCGCAACCGCTTTTGGCGTATGCTTTGCGATTATTTTCACGAAAGCGTACCCGAAACGGTAGAAGGCAAACGCGCGTTGCTGTTGCGTAGAAAAATCGCGCTTTGGGATATGGTGACGGAATGTGCGATCGTCGGTTCGTCCGACGCGTCGGTGCGAAACGCCAAAGTTGCCGATTTATCGACGGTTACGAAGACGGCGAAAATAGAAAAATTCTTGCTAAACGGCGCGTTGGCGTGGCGGCTGTTTGCGGAGTATTATCCCGAACGCACGGCGCGGGGCGTGAAATTGCCTTCGACCAGCCCTGCCAATCCCCGTTACGACGAGCGTGCGTGGCACGGGGCGTTAGACGAAGTATTTACACCTTAAAAGGAAAAGGAAGAAAAAATTATGGATATGATACGAACGATTGCGGAAGAATTTAACCTCACGACGTCGCACGCGAGCAATATTATCTCGCTGTTGGACGAAGGGAATACCGTACCCTTTATCGCGCGCTATCGCAAGGAAATGACGGGTGCGTGCGACGATCAGGTGCTTCGCGCGCTCAGCGATAGATTGAACTATTTGCGGAATTTGGAAAAGCGTAAAGAGGAGATAGTTCGCCTGATTTCCGAACAGGGGAAATGGACGGACGAACTTCGCGCGGCGTTGGATAAAGCCGCTACGCTGACCGAAGCGGAGGATATTTACCGCCCGTATAAGCAAAAGAGAAAGACGCGCGCGTCGGTTGCGATCGCCAAAGGACTGCAACCGCTTGCCGATTGCATCTTGCGACAGGATAAAACGACGGACGTTACGCGCGAGGCGGAGAAGTATCTTTCCGAGGGCGTACCGACCGTTCAAGACGCGCTTTCGGGTGCGCAGGATATTTTGGCGGAAACGATCGCCGACAATCCGACGACGCGGAAGAAATTGAGAAATCTCTTTATGCGGCATGGCGAAATTTGCTCTTGCTACGCCAAGGGAAAGGAGAGCGCGGACGAGTTGAAGACGTACGGCATGTACGCCAACTACCGCGAGGGAATATCGCAATGCAAAAGCCACCGCGTGTTGGCGTTGAATCGCGGCGAAAAAGAGGGCTTTTTGAAGGTTTCCGTGCTCGTCGACGAAGACTTGGCAAAGCGTATTGCCGCCGCACCCTTTCTTAAAGACGGCGGTGCAAGTTCTGCAATCGTCAAGGCGGCGGCGGAGGACGGATACGAACGGTTGCTCGCGCCCTCTATCGAGCGCGAAATCCGCGCACAACTGTTTGAAGAGGCGAGCGAACGGGCGATCAAGACGTTCGAGTTGAATTTGAAACCGTTGCTTATGCAACCGCCCGTCAAGGACAAAGTTACGATGGGGTGGGATCCTGCCTATCGTACGGGCTGCAAAATTTGCGTGGTAGACGGCACGGGCAAAGTGTTGGATAAAACGGTCGTGTTCCCCACACCGCCGCAAAACAAAACGGAAGATGCCAAAAAGACGTTGAAACAACTGATCGCGCGTTACGGCGTAGAAGTCATTTCTTGCGGTAACGGTACGGCGAGTAAGGAAAGCGAAATTTTTATTGCCGAACTCATCAAAGAAATTCGCGCGGAAACGGGTAGAGAGGTCGGCTACGTCATCGTAAACGAAGCAGGCGCGAGCGTGTATTCGGCAAGCGCGTTGGGCGCGGAGGAATTTCCCGACTACGACGTTACGGCGCGTAGCGCGGTATCGATCGCCCGTCGTTTGCAAGATCCGCTTGCCGAACTGATCAAGATCGATCCGAAATCGATCGGCGTAGGACAATATCAGCACGATATGAACGAAAAGCGGTTGGACGAGGCGCTCGGCGGCGTGTTGGAAGACTGCGTAAACAGCGTGGGGGTAAACTTGAACACAGCGAGCGCGTCGTTGTTGAAATACGTTTCCGGCTTAAACGCGTCGGTGGCGAAGGGAATCGTTGCCTATCGGGAAGCCAACGGCAAGTTCACCACGAGAAAGCAGCTTTTGAAAGTGCCGAAACTCGGACAAAAGGCGTATACGCAATGCGCGGGCTTTTTACGGATCGACGACGGCGAAAACATTTTGGATAACACCGCCGTGCACCCAGAATCGTACGAAAAGGCGGAGAAGTTGTTGCGGTTGTTCCGCTACGACACGCAGGACGTAAAAGAGGGACGGCTGGTGGATTTGCCGCGAAAAATCAAGGCGTACGGCGAGGATAAAGCGGCGCGCGAGGCGGAGTTGGATAAAGCCACGATGACGGATATCGTCGCCGAGTTGATGAAACCGGGTAGAGATATTCGCGATAGCCTGCCTGCGCCCACCTTGCGTAAGGACGTGTTGTCCATTGCCGATTTGAAAGTGGGTATGGAATTCACGGGCACGGTACGCAACGTCGTCGACTTCGGTGCGTTTATCGACATCGGCGTACATCAGGACGGCTTGGCACACCTTTCCGAATTGACGGATAAATATATTCGTCATCCGTCGGAAGCGGTGCGCGTAGGGCAAGTCGTGCAAGTCCGTATCAAGGACGTGGACGTCAAGAAAAACCGTATCGCGTTGAGCTTGAAAAAGAAGTCGTAAAAGGTATTTTTTCAAAAAGTAGTTGACAGATACGAAAGTTTATTGTATAATAGTGTAAAAGCGTGGTAAAACGCTGAAATATATCGAAGGAGAAATTACGTTATGTTAGAAAAAATTCAAGAAATGCTTGCGGAAGCTTTGAACGTTCCCGTAGAAAAGGTAACGGCGGATGCGAAAATCGTAGACGACCTCGGCGCGGACTCTTTGGACGTCGTTGAGTTGTTGAGCCGTTTAGAGGACGAATACGGCGTGGAAATGCCGGACGACGAGGTGGAGAACCTCGTAACCGTAGGCGACGTAGCTGCCGTGCTTGAAAAATTGACGAAATAAACGAAAAACGATATACGAAAAAACGACGGAGAATGTTCTCCGTCGTTTTTCTATGCCGATTTTTTATTTTTTATCGTGCGCGTTGTCAAATTTGTTTTCCAAAAACCGCTTTACGTCGTAGCCTTGGCGATAGATCAAATAGGTAGTAACCTTCGGTGCGGAAAAATCGGACAGCTTAACTTCTTCCAACGTTCCGTCGTCGAGTTTGTCTTTGATCAGTTTGTACGGCAGGAAGGAATATCCCAAGCCGTTTTCCAAATACGGGAGCAACTTCGAGCTGTTGTCTACGTCCAAACGGAAAATATGATTCTTGGGGAACAACGAACGAATAAACACGCCTGCCTCACTCAGCGTGAAATCGCACATAAGATAGGGGAGTTTCGACAGTTGCGCTTTCGTTACGCCGTTCGGATATCCGTTTTTGCCTTTGCCGCAAACGAGAGCCACTCGATCGGTGTCGTACACGTCGCAAACGTATCCCGTCCGCTTTAAGGGCACGGCGGAAAAGACCATATCGAGCATGTTGTCTTGCAATTGTTGTATGAGATCTAACGAGTGCCCGAGCATTACTTTCACGGACGTAACGCTGTTGTTTTTCAAACATTCGTCCACGAGCGGCTTCACGTAGATTTCGTAGGTAGCGTTGATCGCGCCGACGGAGAATTTACGGCTGTGCGACGACAGCGCGTTCATTTCGTCGATAGAGGTGTCTTGCAACTCCAAAATACGCTCGGCGTAGCGCAGGAAAATCTCGCCTGCTTCCGTCAGTTTAATGTTTTTCGAGCCGCGCGAAAAGAGTTTTTTCCCCACTTCCTTTTCCAGCTCGCTGATACGGTTCGTTACCGTAGATTGTGCAATGCCCAACCGCTCGGCGGCAAGGGTAAAGTTTTTCACTTTTGCTAAAAAAATAAATGTTTTCAGTTCTTCGGTATTCATTGAAAAAATTGATTGTCCTTATCAATATTATCTATGAAATCAATTATACAGCGTTAAAAGGAAAAAAGCAAGCGGTTGTATGCGGTTTTTGTTAAAAAGTTGAAAAAAAGTCCTTTTTCCGTAAATCGCGCGTTCAAAATTTGACAAACGCTGCGCAAAAGTGTATACTATTGAAAAACGATCGGAGCGTGAAAGTATGACGATGGAAAGCATAGCGGAAAACGTGCGAAAAGTCAAGGAAGAATTGCAACGCGGCAACCTGTTCGGCGAACGCGTATCGTTGGTGGCGGCGACGAAAATGCAAACACCGGAAAGCATCAACGCCGCGGTACGAGCAGGCGTAGACGCCATTGCGGAAAACAAACCGCAAGAATTTCGCGATAAAAACGCACTTGTGTTGCCCTGTCCTCGGCATTTTATCGGGCATTTGCAAACGAATAAGGTGAAATATCTCGTCGGGAACGTCGAGTTATTTCATTCTTGCGATCGCGACGCTTTGGCAAACGAAATTGCCAAACAGTCGTTGCAAAAGGGGATCGTTTCCAACGTCTTGTTGCAAATCAACGTCGGGAACGAGGAAACGAAGGGCGGCTACTCGGTAGACGAAGCCAAGGAAGCGTTTTTCCGCGTCAATCAAACGGAAGGACTTTGCGTGCAGGGTTTTATGGCAATGTTGCCCGATAGCGACGACGAAAAATATTTGCGCTCGTTGGCGCGAACGATGCGCGGCTTGTTTACGTGGGCGAAAACGCAATCGGAAAACGTGCGCTATCTCTCCATGGGTATGAGCGGCGATTATCGCCTTTGCGTGGAAGAGGGCAGCAACGTTGTGCGCCTCGGTTCGACGATTTTCGGCGCGCGTGATTATACGACGAAATAAAAAGGAGTGGAAGATGGAAGATAGAACTTACGCCTTGGTAACGGGCGCAACGGGCGGACTTGGTCGGGCGTTCGCGGAAGAGTTGGCGTTGCGCGGCGACGCCTTGTTCCTGACGGGCAGATCGAACGATAAATTGCTCGCTCTACAACGGGAATTATCCGAACGGTATCCTACTATCCGCGTGCGCATCTTTGCCGCCGATTTAACGAACGAGGCGGACAGGTGCGCGTTGAAGGAGGAACTCATCCGCGAAAACGCGCGCGTGCATTTGCTCGTCAACGTGGCGGGCGCGGACGTGCAAAAGGCGTTCGTCGAATATACGCAGGAAAAACTCACGATGCAATGCCGCGTCAATTTCGAAGCGGCGGTTTCTTTGTGTCGTGCGGCGATAGAGAGAAAGGCGGATACCCTGCAAATCATCAACGTATCCAGCGTGTCGGGGCTGTATCCCATGCCCTATTTTGCTATTTACAGCGCGACGAAGAACGCACTTACCTATTTTTCGTTGGCGTTAAACGAAGAATGTCGCGGCAAGGGCGTACGGGTAACGGCGGTGTTGCCAGGCGCAATGCCCACGCGCGACGACGTGAAAGAGCAAATCAAAGGACAGGGCTTGTGGGGAAAATTAGCTGCGAAAGATCCCCGTTGGGTGGCGAGATACTCGTTGCGCGCCGCGCAAAATGGAAAGAAGAAAACGATCCCCGGCTTTTGGAATAAAGCGATGCGCGTATGCACGGGTTGGATTCCACTGGCTTGGAAGTTGCGCTTTATCGGCAAACGGTGGAGTAAAATTTCCAAAGACGCGTTTTAACGGAAGCTAACGCTATCACCGTGTGGAAGGATGTCGTCTAAAAAGCCAGCCAAGGAACTTTTTTTGAGAAAAAGTAGAGTAAAAACTCCTTTCAACGGCAAGAAAACGAAAATGTGGCGTTGAAATCCTTGACAAGCTTCCGTTTTTCGAGTATAATCAATGAAGTAAATTGAAAACAAGGATTTAATCGAAAAACAAAATTGTAAGGAAGTACTGAAATGATAGAAATGAACCCTATGAGCAACTTGTTGGAGCAAGAGCAATACAAATACGAGTTGCAGGACGTGGCACAGCCGGCGTTGTTTAGAGATATTTATCCATACGACGAAGTTCCCAAGACGCCGTTCAACCACCGCCGCGTGCCTATGAATATGCCGAAGAATATATGGATCACCGACACGACGTTCCGTGACGGGCAGCAATCGCGCGCGCCGTACACGGCGAAACAAATCGTCGATCTGTATAAGATGATCGCCAAGCTCGGCGGTCCGAACGGTATCATTCGCCAAAGCGAATTTTTCGTCTACACGAAAAAGGATAGAGAGGCTTTGGAGCAATGTATGGCGTTGGGCTATCGTTTCCCCGAAATCACCACGTGGATCAGAGCGAAAAAAGAGGACTTCGCCATGGTACGAGACATCGGTATCAAAGAAACGGGCATTTTGGTCAGCTGTTCCGATTATCACATTTTCAAGAAATTGAACATGACGAGAAAGCAAGCGTTCGATCATTACCTTTCGGTCGTGAAGCAAGCGTTCGAGGCAGGCATTTCTCCCCGTTGCCATTTGGAAGATTTAACGAGGGCGGACTTCTATGGCTTCGTCGTACCGTTCGTCAACGCGTTGATCGAGCTTTCGCGCGAAGCGAATATTCCCGTTAAGATCCGTATGTGCGACACGATGGGCTACGGCGTTCCGTTCACGGGCGCAGCACCTCCTCGGAGTGTACCCGGTATCGTATACGGCTTGCATCACTATTCGGACGTAACCTCGGAAATGTTAGAATGGCACGGTCATAACGATTTCTATATGGGCGTAGCCAACGCCGTAAGCGCGTGGTTGTTCGGCGCGTCCGCCGTCAACTGTTCGCTGCTCGGTATCGGCGAGAGAACGGGCAACGTTCCTTTGGAAGCTATGGTTATGCAATACGCTTCCCTGCGCGGTACGTTGGACGGTATGGATACGACGGTAATCACCGATATCGCCGACTATTTCAAAACGGAATTGAAATACGATATTCCGCCTATGACTCCGTTCGTAGGCAGCGCGTTTAATCTCACCAGAGCAGGCGTTCACGCCGACGGAATGATGAAAGACGCGGAAATATATAATATATTCGACACGGAAAAGATTTTGAAACGCCCTGCGGAAGTTTCCATATCCAACACGTCGGGCTTGGCAGGCATTGCTTATTGGATCAATAAACATTATCATTTGCCTGCGGACAAACAAGTAACGAAACAAACGCCGCTCGTACAGGAAATGAAAACACGAATCGACGCCTTGTATGCCGACGGTAGAACGACGGTTATGGGCGAGGACGAATTAGAAGCTTTATTCGCCGCGTTGAACGATTAAGGGTAAAAGGGAGTAAGGAATATGGGCTATACGATAGCGCAAAAAATTATCAAGGAACACCTCGTATGCGGTGAAATGACGGTGGGGAAAGAGATCGGTTTGCGGATCGATCAAACGCTCACGCAGGACGCTACGGGTACGATGGCGTATTTGCAGTTCGAAGCAATGGGAATCAAACGGGTAAAGACCGAATTGTCCGTTGCGTATATCGATCACAATACGTTACAGGCAGGCTTTGAAAACGCCGACGACCATAGATACATACAATCGGTAACGAAAAAACACGGTATTCGCTTTTCCCGTCCGGGGAACGGCATTTGCCACCAAGTACATTTGGAACGCTTCTCCAAACCGGGCAAGACGCTGATCGGTTCAGATAGCCACACGCCTACGGCAGGCGGTATCGGTATGCTCGGTATGGGCGCAGGCGGTTTGGACGTCGCCGTGGCAATGGGCGGCGGTACGTACTATATCACGATGCCGAAAATGATTAAGATTAACCTCACAGGTAAACTTGGCGACTACGTCGGCGCAAAGGACGTCATTTTGGAAGTCCTGCGTCAACTCGGTGTCAAGGGCGGCGTGGGCGCGATCGTCGAATACGCCGGTGAGGGCGTAAAAACGCTTTCCGTTCCTCAACGCGCGACCATAACGAATATGGGGGCGGAGTTGGGCGCGACGAGCTCGATTTTTCCTGCCGACGAAGTAACGAAAGCCTTTTTGCGCGCAGAGGGTAGAGAGGAAGATTTCGTAGAATTGTCTTCGGACGCGGATGCGTGTTACGACGCGGAATACACGGTGGATTTAACCGCGTTGAAACCGCTCGCCGCATGTCCGCACAGTCCCGATAACGTCAAGCCCGTTGCGGAGCTTGCAGGTATGCCTATTCACCAAGTGTGCATTGGTTCGTGCACCAACTCGTCCATGCAAGACATGTTGACAGTTGCGGCTATGTTGAAGGGCAAAACGGTTTCTCCGAGCGTCAGCTTGTCCATTTCTCCCGGCTCGAAACAGGTATACGCCATGTTGGCGGAACGTGGTGCACTCGCCGATTTAATCGACGCAGGCGCGAGAATATTAGAGTGTGCTTGCGGTCCTTGTATCGGCATGGGTTTCTCGCCGAACTCCGCAGGGGTAAGTTTGCGTACGTTTAACCGTAACTTCCTTGCGCGTAGCGGAACGGCGGACGCACAAGTCTATCTCGTATCCCCCGAAACGGCGGCGGCTTCCGCGATTACGGGCGTGTTTACCGATCCTACGACGCTCGGCAAAGCACCTTCGATCGTTATGCCTACGCAGTTTAAGATCAACGATAACCTGATCGAAATGCCCGTATCGGAAGAGGAAATGGACGGCGTAACCGTGGAACGCGGACCGAATATTAAACCGATTCCCGTCGGTAAAGCTCCCGATCGAGATTTGTCGTGCGAATTGATTTTGAAGGTAGGGGACGATATCACCACCGACCATATTATGCCGGCAGGCACGAAAGTGTTGCCCTATCGTTCCAATGTGCCGAAATTGTCCGAATTTTGTTTCACCGTTTGCGATAAAGACTTCCCCGAACGCGCGAAGAAAAAGGGCGGCGGCGTAATTTTGGGCGGCGCGAACTACGGACAGGGCTCGTCGCGCGAGCACGCGGCTCTCGTACCGTTGTATTTGGGCGTGAAAGCGGTGATCGCAAAGAGTTTTGCTCGTATTCACGTGGCGAATTTGATCAACTTCGGAATCGTGCCTATGACGTTGCAAAACGCGGCGGACTACGACGACTTCCAAGAGGGCGATCGTTTAGAAATTAAAGATTTTGCGGCGGCGGTGGCAGGTGCTACGCAAGCGGTACTCGTCAATAAAACGAACGGCAAAGAAGCGTTGCTCTCCTTGCAACTTTCCGAAAGACAGCGCGCAATCTTGCTTGCAGGCGGTCGGTTAAATTATACAAAACAGGAGAATTGAGGTATGGAAAAGGAAACGTATCAAGCGCAACTCGACGAAGCGTGCGCGAAATTTAGAAAACTGATGGCGGAACAACTCACGCGCGTAGAGGATATGAAAGCGCAGGGCGACTTCGTCGATTATGCGGCGTTGGACGTTATCAAGATCGGCGTTTGCGGCGGCGACGGTATCGGTCCGGTCATTTCCGCGCAGGCAAGACGGGTGCTCGAATTTATTTTGAGCGATATGGTCGAAGCGGGTAAGGTAGAATTTAAGGATATCGAAGGCTTGACGATCGAAAACCGAATTGCCAAAGGCAAGGCGATCCCCGACGACGTCATGGCGGAGTTAAAGACTTGTCATATCATCTTGAAAGGCCCGACTACTACGCCGCAAAAGGGTAGCGGTATGCCGAATATCGAATCGGCAAACGTCGCTATGCGTAAGGCGTTGGACTTGTTTGCAAATATCCGTCCCGTCAAAGTGCCCGAAGAGGGCATCAACTGGACGATCTTCCGCGAAAATACCGAGGGCGGCTACGCAATCGGTTCGTCGGGTTTCAATATCACGGACGATTTGGCGGTGGATTTCACCGTAACGACCAAGCAAGGTTCGGATAGAATCGCGCGTTTGGCGTACGATTACGCCCATAAAAACGGGCTGAATCGCGTGTCGCTCGTTACGAAAGCGAACGTCATCAAAACGACGGACGGCAATTTCTTGGAAGATTGCCATAAGGTAGGCGATTTGTACCCCGATATCGTTACGGACGAATGGTACGCGGACATCATGACGGCAAAACTCGTGGATAAAAAGCGTCGTCGCGATTTCAAGGTACTCCTTTTGCCGAATTTGTACGGCGACATCATTTCCGACGAAGCGGCGGAGTTCCAAGGCGGCGTCGGTACGGCGGGCTGTGCGAATATCGGTAAGAAATACGCTATGTTCGAGGCGATTCACGGTAGCGCGCCGAGAATGGTCGCGGAGGGCAGAGGACAATACGCCGATCCTTGTTCCATGTTGCGTGCGTGCGTAATGCTGCTTTCGCATATCGGTTTGCAAGACCGTGCGGATAAGCTGGAACGTGCGTTGGATATTTGTTCGTTCGAAGAACGCAAATACGTCATCACGGGACGGGATACGGGTGCGACCTGCCAACAATTCGGCGACTACGTCATGGAAACGTTGCAAAAGCTTATGTAAACGACGGTAAATCTTTCCCCAAGCGGTAAAAATCAACCGCTTGGGGGATTTTTTTGAAAAAATACTTTACAGTACGCATTTTTTGTGATATAATACAATCGAATAGGAGTGTGCGTCGTTATGCGTTCTTATACCATTCAATCTACGAAATATATCATCAAAAACTTTTTATACTTGTTGCCGTTTGCCGTTTTACCGGCGTTTTTCCTGTCGCTGAGTTTGGCGAAAGAGGAAATTTCCTGCGTGTTGACCGCCGTCTTTTCGGGCGCGTTGACGGAGTTGCGTTTCGAGCATTTGTTCAACGCCGTTTCCGTGTTGAATTTTTCCTCGTGGGAATCGGTGATTAGCGGTGCGGTTGGGTTTATCGTACTCATTGCTTGCGTTGCCGTCGTTATGGCGATTTTGGAAAAGCACATGCGGATCGGTAAACGTTCTTTCCGCGGTATTCTTTCCAAATTGAACGACAATTTACAGCCTACGCTCTTGTACGCGTTCGTCGTGCTCGTCGTATACGAGCTGTGGTCGTTGTTGACGGCGACGTTCGTGTTGTTGCTGTCGAAAATTCCCGTTTTGTGGTTGGCGTACACTTTGATCGGCGCGCTGTTTATCGCGGCGCATATCGCCTTGGTATACTTGCTCGGCTTGCTCTATTTGTGGCTGCCTTGTATGCAAATCACGGGCTTCCGTACGATGGAAGCGTTTCAATATTCTTACCACCTGATGGCACCCGTGCGCTGGGCGATCCTCGCCGTGCAAACGTTGATGCTCGTCGCCGTGGAATGGCTCATTTGCGCTTGCGCGCTTTTCATTGCTGACGGTTTCGTGTTCGCGCTCGTTACGACGATCGTATACACTGTCTTGATTATGTTCTATTGCGTGCGTATGGAAATCGTATATTTTGACCGTGAAAATATGCAACGCGCGGATGAAAAACGGTATTATTGGTAAAAGAGAACAGGAGGGCTTCATGAACTACTTGAACGAATATGAAAAATGGTTGCACGATCCGTCGCTTTGCGACGAGGGCAAAGAGGAATTGCTCGCCGTTGCAAACGACGAAAAGGAAAAAGAATACCGCTTCGGCGGCGAATTAGAATTTGGCACGGCAGGCATGCGTGGCATTATCGGCTACGGAATCAATATGATGAACGTATACACGGTAAAGCGTGCTACGCAGGGGCTTGCGACGTGGATCAAAACGTTGGGCGCGGCGGCTATGGAACGGGGCGTCGTCGTTTCTTACGATACGCGTAGAAAATCGGAAGAGTTTGCGCGTGCTGCGGCTGGCGTACTTGCAAAAAACGGGATCAAGGCGTATCTTTTCGACGAAGTGCACCCCGTTCCCATGCTTTCCTACGCCGTTCGGTATTTGCATACGATCGCAGGCATTATGATCACGGCAAGCCATAACCCCAAAGAATATAACGGCTATAAAGTCTACGGTGAAGACGGCGCGCAAATGTCTCCCGAAGATACGGCGCAAGTTGTTTCGTATATCAACGCGATCACCGACTATTTGTCGGTGGAAGGGGAGGAAAACAGTCCGTTGATCGTATCCGTACCGAAAGCGTTGGACGATTCGTATATCGAAGAACTTTCTCGACTCACGCTCTCCAAAGAAGCGGTAGAGAAGTGCGGTGCGGATTTGAAACTCGTTTACACGCCCGTACACGGTAGCGGCTACGTTCCCGTTACGTCGATTTTGAAAAAGCTCGGTATCAACGTAACGGTCGTGGAAGAACAAGCGACGCGCGATACCGAATTTTCCACCGTTAAAGTACCTAACCCCGAATTTAAGGAAACGCTCTCTATGGGCATCGCTTTGGCGAACCGTATTCACGCGGACGTAGTGTTCGGTACCGATCCCGACTCCGATCGACTCGGCGTGGCGGTGAAGAACGACGACGGCGAGTTTATCGCGTTGTCGGGCAACCAAGTGGGTATTTTGCTGCTCGATTATGTTTTAACCCGTTTGCACGAAGACGGCGCAATGCCGAAGAACGCGGCGGTGGTAAAATCGTTCGTTACGACGGGTATGGCGAAGGCGATTTGCGACGATTACGGCGTAACGTTGTACGAAACGCCAGTCGGCTTCAAGTTTATCGGCGAAAAGATCAAACAATGGGAAAAGGACGGCTCGCATACCTATGTGTTCGGTTTTGAAGAATCATGCGGCTATTTGCGCGGTACGCACGCACGCGATAAAGACGCGGTCGTGGCGTCCATGCTGTGCGCGGAAATGGTTTGCTATTACGCCTATATCGGCAAGACGGTTTACGGTCGTTTGCAAGAGATCTATCAAAAGTACGGCTATGTTTTGGATAAGAACGTTTCCGTGCAATATTCCGGCTTGAACGCGATGAAAGAGATGAACGCGGTCGTGGACGGCTTGAAGAAGTTACCCGTGGACGTTTTGGGCGGTGTAGCCGTGATCGCCCTGCGCGATTACAGCGCGGCGACGCGTACGGTAACGGCAACGGGCGCGAAGGAGGCTTTGGATATTCCGAAATGCAACTGCGTCTATTACGAGTTGTCGGGCGGTTCGTTCGTGTGCGTTCGTCCGTCGGGTACCGAACCGAAGTTGAAGATATACTATTCGATTAAAGCCAAGGACGAAAGGACGGCAAACGAGCAAATGCAAACGTTGCAAACGGCGGTGGAAGCATTGCTCGAACGCGCCAAACGCGCGTGAGGAAAGCAATCGCAGCTTTTTGGAAGTTTTACGGAAAATCTTTTTTACGAAACGCGCAATATGAAAGAATACCACAAAACTGTGAAAGAATTTCTATTGCAAACGACGCGGAAAATGATATAATAATGAAGAGGAATAAAAATTATAAAATATAGGAGAAAAACATTTATGAAAATGCCCGTATTAGACAAGAACTTTTATCCTATGATAAAGGCTTTGAACGATTTTGACGCGATTGTAAAGGAAAGCGGTAAATCGGTAAAAGTAACCCTCGTTGCGGAAAGAAGCGGCGGTTACAACTACGTATACAGCTACGACGCTTTGCAGGACGGCGTGAACGACGCGTTGAATTTCCGCATTGCGGAACGTCTTGCGAAAACCATTTTGTGGGTAGTAGGCGGTTTCAAAATTTCCGTTGCAGGCAGCAAGTCCGTATACGAATATTTGAAGAAGGCGTACACCATGGAGGGGATCCGCGCGTTCGACGTAGATTTCATGAGCGGCGTTTATGAACGTCCTTTTGTAGTGGAGTGGTTGGAAAACGATCAAATTCCCGCACAAAAGAATAACTCCGTACGCGTAGGCGGCTATTTGAACGGTTGCCGTATCGGTTTCGACGCAGGCGGATCGGATAGAAAGGTCAGCGCGGTGATCGACGGCGAAGTCGTATACAGCGAAGAAGTCGTTTGGAATCCGAAAGTTACGGAAGATCCTACCTACCACTATAACGAAATTTTGACGGCTATGAAGACGGCGGCTTCCAAAATGCCTACCGTAGACGCAATCGGCGTTTCTTCCGCAGGCGTATACGTTGACAACAAGATCATGGTTGCTTCCTTGTTCATCAAGGTCGACAAGCAAAAGCACGGCGACTACGTGAAGAATATGTATATCAACGTCGCTAAGGAAATGAGCAAAGAATACGGCAAGGAAATTCCTTTGGAAGTTGCGAACGACGGCGACGTTACCGCTTTGGCAGGCGCAATCGATTTGGAAGACAACGGCGTGCTCGGTATCGCTATGGGTACGAGTGAAGCAGTCGGCTATATCAACACCGACGGCGGTATCAACGGTTGGTTGTCCGAGCTTGCGTTTGCGCCCGTAGATTTCAACGAAGGTGCAATGCAAGACGAATGGAGCGGCGACTTCGGCGTAGGCTGCAAGTATTTCTCGCAAGACGCAGTCATTAAGCTCGCGGAAGCCGGCGGACATAAGTTTGCGGACGGTTTGACGCCTGCACAAAAATTGAAAGAAGTGCAAGCGATGATGGATAACGGCGACGCGTTGGCGCACCAAATCTACGAAGACATCGGCGTATACCTCGCGCACACCATTCCTTTCTATGCAAAATTCTACGACATCAAGCACATGTTGTTGCTCGGACGCGTTATGGGCGGCAAAGGCGGCGACGTAATCTTGGCTACCTGCAAGAAGGTACTCGCGGAAGAATATCCTCAATTCGCAACCCTCGATATTGGTTTGCCCGACGAAAAGAACCGTCGCGTAGGTCAAAGTATCGCAGCGGCAAGTTTGCCTGCTAACAACTAACGCAAAGGAGTGTGAAAGCCATGAAATGTTTTAGAAACGCAACCGTCTACGTAGACGGCAAAGGCTTAAAAAAGACTTCGGTTTGCTTCGACGAAACCATTCGTAAAATTTCCTGTTTCGCGGATAAAAAAGCGGAAGTGATCGAGCTTCCCGAAAACGCGATCGTGTTGCCCGGGTTTATCGACCAACACATTCACGGTGCAGGCGGTAGCGATGGTATGGACGGTACGGTGGAAGACATCGCCGTCATTGCAAAGACGGTTGCCTCGGAAGGTACGACTTCTTTCCTCGTAACCACGATGACGCAAAGCGTGGAAAATATCACCAAGGCAATGCAGGCGGTGAAAGCTTACCGCGAAGCGGCTTCCAAGGAAGGCGCGCGCGTAGAGGGTATCCACTTGGAAGGTCCGTTCATCGCGGCGGCGCATAAGGGCGCACAACCCTTAGAATACGTTGCCGTTCCCGACGCAACGGTATTCGATTCGTATAACGAAGCGAGCGGCAATGCCATTAAGATCGTAACGCTTGCTCCCGAAGTAGAGGGCGCGGACGCTTTAATTCGTCATTTGAACGAACAGGGCGTCATAGCTTCGATCGGACACACGGGTGCGAAGTACGCCGATATCGTCAAGGCGGTAGAGGCAGGCGCAAAGGACGTTACGCATACCTATAACGCGCAAACGGCTTTGCATCACCGCGAAATCGGTACGGTCGGCAGC